>CAIRTR010000303.1 GCA_903881565.1 Oligoflexia bacterium
CCCGTTCCATCAGGATGGTTTCTTCACCTCTGTCTGCTCAACTTTGAGGTGGTGATCTTTGCATCTCACTAGCTCCTTTCACACTTCTTGACGCACGATAGCCCGTTCAAACGCGGTCTCCTTTTAACCCCGGGGTTAGCCCTACCCTCCTGGAATCGCTCGGGGACGGGAGCCGCGCGTCCAGGGCGAGAACAAAAAGCTCGTCTTCACGCGAATCTGAGCTTTACAGAGACTGTTCCCCTATCTGGCGGCAACTTTGTCTCAAAATGGTCAGTAAAAGCGAAGAACCAGAAAGGTAAAGAGAGTCCGGCCCTGGGGTGATTGACCCGTCGCCCGAAAAGTACAAGCGTTAGCATCAGGCATTAATGCGTAACTGGCGGCTGCCCCGCTGAAATCCACCTCTCGGACCCCCAGTCCGAAAACACGGCTTCTAGAGGGCGCGCGTAATGACTGTTCTATCGGTTGGGTTGGGAAGCCATTTGACCTGAACGATCTACTCAAAATAATTTAAATGTACGAGAGGGAGTAGTTATTCCTGGCTCGAAAAGCTGTATCTGAATGAAACCTGTGAACGAACATCCGTACCCACATTGCCACTGCTGTCCTCGTGTAGACCCCATAGCAGTTCTACACCCGTAAGGAGATTCTTTGCGGGCCTATATAAAAGATTGACCGAGGCGTAATCGCCTCGGTGGAACGAGCTTGCCGCCTGAAATGCGCTGTTTCTCACTTGAGTGCGACTATACCCAAACGAGCTGCTGAACTGGTTGTTCCAGACATGATTATCATAGACCGTCGCCCCGAAAATCGGGATCACGGATGAATTTAGAAAACTGGGCGCACCCCCAGGAACCAGGTCGGTGCCGCCATCGTTCAGGTAACTGGCGATCCCGTAGCCATAGACACCTGCCAATATGAGTTTGTTCGGTTCTGAAAGAATCAACCCGGAACTCAAGTTAAGACCCCCGCCAACCTGGCCCTCACTGGGTTCATTAGTTGGAGTGCCGAGAGTTTCGAAACCCACGCGTCTGAGAATTCCAGAAAGTCTTAAATAGCCCCAGGAACTGTTTCGGCGCACTTGAGCGGTGAGGTCCGGCAACTTCTTGGAACTGCGGACATTGCCATGTGGCATTTCTATCGCGACCGCAAAAGAGAAATCACCGTTTATCGGCGTCCAGCGAATTTGCGGATTGAATAAAAGCACCATGCCACACGGGCCCCAATAATCAATGACGTCAGGAAAAAAATCATGATCCATGAAGAGACTAAAGGTCTGCCCACCCAGCCACTGGCCCCATTGACCATAAGCATGGCGAAGTTGGATCGCCGTCTGCCCTGCTGATGGACCTACACCAAAAAAATCGACTTCGAGTTTCGTGGTGAGATGATCTTTATTACCATTGATCCCCAAGCGACTTTGTCTGACGTTGAGGATAGCCTGTCCGTTGCTGCCAAACTGGCCTGCGTTAGTCGGAATGGTTGAAGGTCGAAGCGTATCGGCCCAGACAGGATCGATCCGTCGGTAGTCCTGGATGTAGTCCAGCTGTGCAAAACCATAAATCTCAAGGCTTGATGCGGGCCATGCGTTTGCACAGGAGAGCACCATCCCAATTTCAAGCCCAATTCCGAGCCCAAGCGTAAGCTTCTTACGTGGGAAAGTCCTCATTATGCGGCCCTTATTGCTGCAACACTTCTGGGCAACTCAAAATAGAACGTGCTTCCAACGCCTGGCTTGCTCTGTACACCAATCTTGCCACCATGAAGCGCGATAATTCCCCGACACACATACAGTCCGAGCCCAAGCCCCCCTACCTGCTCTTCTTGATTGCCTGTCCCTCTTGCAAAAGGGTTAAAGAGCGTCGCTTGCAGTTTTTCGTCTATGCCGGGGCCATGATCCGTGACAGCTACTCGGGCAAAGTCAGAGTCTATTTCAACCACGACTTCGATAGGTGTATCACTTGGCGTGTATTTGATGGCGTTATCCAAAAGATTTGAAAGAACCTGAATGATTCGATCATGGTCTAAATTGAGTTCGATGGGCTGCCCGGGTTCTATCCAAGTAAAGCGGCGAGGGGGAGTTTGAAGCCTAGCATTGTCCAGACACCCGGAAACCAAAGAGACGAGGTTGGTGAGTTCCCGTTTTAGCGTCAGCACTCCCCGTTCCAAGCGAGACACATCCAAAAGATCAACCACAAGGCGGGAAAGATGATTCGCCTGTGTCCGAAGCCTAGCCAGAGTGGCAACGTCGACCGCAACGCCCTTTTTCTCAAGTTGCATTTGGGCAAATTGAAGCAGAAGTGAAAACCCGGTCACGGGGGTGCGCAACTCATGAGCTGCTATATCCAGAAAACGAGATTTCACGCGTAACGCGTTCTCGGCTATTTCCTTGGCGGCGACCAGTTCGGACTCCGCCTTTTTGCGTGCGGAGAGATCGAAAAGCACCGCAACAAAGTAATCCACGCGGCCATCAGGGAGCCGAACACCGCGAACCGAAAGGAGGGTCCATATTGGCTCACCGTTTTTGGTGACAAACCGTTTATCAAGAGTGTAGCCCTCGATCTCGCCAGCAAGAACACGATTGAACTGTTCAACGTCGAGGTCCAGGTCTTCAGGGTGAGTCAACTCCGCCCAGGTTTTTGCATGGAGTTCCTCGTGCGAGTAGCCAAGCATATTGCAAAGTTGATCGTTGATCACGATCCAGCCTTTGTCTTGCGAGGTGATGGCGATGCCCGCTATGGGCAATTCAAAATAGCTTCTAAAACGAGCTTCGCTTTGCTTTAGCTCTCTGGTCCGTTGATCGACGATGCTATTAAGATTGGATTTGTGTTGAAGAAGCTCTTCGTTTGCCTGACTCAGTTCAATGGTTCGTCGCCTGACTGCATGTCTGAAGAAGAACGCTAAAGACAAAGCAATGGAGGCAACAATCCCGATCCCGCCAAGAGCATACAGAAAATATTTTCGCTGTTTTAACCACGGGTCGTCGACTTTGAGCCATTTTTCGTAGATTCGCGCGTACTCACCGTTAGACTTGATGATGAGTAGCCCCTGATTGAGTTTCTCCAGGAGTTCGGGAGTACCTTTGCTGACTGCGAAAGAGAATGACCTTTTGTAGTCCGGTATGGGCGGACCGGCAGTGAGTCCCTTGATACCGTTCGTATTTATGGCGATTATGCCGATCAATTTTGAGCAGAGCGCCGCATCGTATTGGCCGGAAGCAACGAGTGACAACGCTTGGGGTATAGTCTCAGCGGTAACTATCTTGCCCTTAAATTTCTGATCCAAGAGCGCATGGTGGGCCGCATCGGACTTCATAACAACGATTGCTTTGCCCTCGGCGGCGGCTAGATTGGGTATCGGTGGAGTTCCCTTTCTTACAAAGAAGGCATCGAAGGTTTCTGTATGTGTAAGGCCGAAATCGACCTGAGGGAGTCGCTCGGGGAATTTTGCGACAAGAGGAAGAACATCAAACTGGCCGGAGACCAGTTGATTCCATACTGTGTCCCATGGGCCGGTTGAGATTTGGACTTGGAGCCCCATGCTATTGGCCACGGCTTTAATGAGATCGACAGAAAAGCCGACGGGCTGACCTTTTTCGTCCACAAATGCAAACGGAGCAAATTCAATTTCGCTCCCTACCTTAACGGGATGGGGAGCTGGGGCGGCATGAGCAATCACCGAACAAAGGACCAGGACCGCAGTGGCAAAAGCTCGAATGGACAGTTTCAGCACAAACCCGCTTCCCTTTCTGGACTTTGTTTTTGCATTTGCGAGACCCCAAACTCATTTCCTGCTGCCAAAATAAGAAACCTAACTCGTTTCTACATAGACAAGCGGGCAAGCGAATGTGCGCGGATTGACCATGACTGCAAGCGCAATCAAAGGGCCGCGTAGTTATTTCTGCGATATTCGTGCCGCAATCCCTACATGGTGAGGGGGCGCATATTTTTGTCCCAGAACTCAAACCTGGCTGGCTGCCAGTGGCCACGTCCTGTTAAGGAATATAGACGCGGTGTTTTTTTAGCCTTACCCTCCTAAAATCGCTCGGGAGATGGGAACTGACAAACGCAAGCGTGGGATATTTGTCCTGGCAGCGACGCCAGAGCTCTAAAAACTGGCCCCCCAAAGTGTGCGGTAGCTAATCAGCAAGTGGGCCCAAGTTCTGAGTTTGGCAGAGCATTTGCTCTCTTACCGCCACATGAAGAACGCGCATTCCAGCCAAATCCCTA
>CAIRTR010000304.1 GCA_903881565.1 Oligoflexia bacterium
AAACTCTTGTTGGATTGCAAAAGGCAGGGCGATTCCACGCGGGATCTGCACGAAATCCTTTAAGAACTCCCAAGACTTTCGGGCGAGCAGCTCCGAAGACGAACCTTCGGGAAGATCCAAAAATTTTGCGAGATGCCCGAGCAAGTTCGCGCGCGGCGGCCGGCGTACTCGGTAAAAACCCAGCATACGCTCCGAGCCTTTTTCCAGGACATGCCGTAATTCGCCAAGGTTGGCGGCTTTCGTTCCATAACGATAACGATCACTCATGCGAAGCGCGTCCAGCTCCACAATCGGCGTGTTGAGCACTTCGGGCTCTTCAAGTTTTATGCGCTGAACACTCCATGCCGGGCGCGTGTTGACTTCAATTGGACGATCAATGCGCTTAAGCAGTAGCCCGCTGGAGTTAGCATCCACCATATAATCGACCCACTGACCATCCAAGCCCTCGCGATCAATCTGATCAAAAATTCCGATTTGCACGCAGTTGGGAACTTGCCAGCCAGAGGCCAGGACGTTGGTATGAGAGAGCGGCGTGGTGTGGTGAGCGTTGATAATGCCCGAAAGCCGCGGAATATCATCCGGTACCCGATGCATGACAATAATATCGTACCACTCCAAAGTATTGCGAGCTTGGGCGTATTCTTTTTCGTTTCGAAACGCGCGCACGCGTCCGCGAGAAGTGCCAAGGTTAAGTGCCAGGTAATTTGCGCGAGAGAAAAGTTCGTGGGAGAAAACGCGGGGCAAAGAGGATGCGGGAATTTCTGCGGCGATGGCTTCTTGGATATGATTAGCCGGCTTGAATAAAAGCGGGTAGGCCGGGTCAATCGAGGCTTTTACAAACTCGTAGAAAAACTTGACCATGGCGGCGTCCATGTTATCGATTTCAACAGTCTCCAGGACGAAAAACTTTTCGCCCCGATCATGCATAGACAAGATGCCAAGATAGAAACGACGATTGGGATCGAGATAGGCCGACTGATTGAAACGATCGATGTCCTTATCCAATTCGCCCACCGGAAGTTTGAGGATCTGCTCGCCGATATAATCCGAGTGAAATGGATAGCGTGCGTGATTCACAAAATGAATCCGCGCGGCTTGCGGATTTTGGCGATCCACCACGAGTTTCACAAAGGGATAGCCGGCTAACCTCCCCGAAAGATTTGCAAACGCTTCAAGACTTAAGCGCTCCCCGGTGATTCCGGCGACGAGGTCGGATTGGGGGTCAGCAAGCAGTGAAGGCAGTGGGGTGGCGACGAGCTTCGACATATTAACGCACCGTTTATCACGATTGAAGCGGTGTGTCACGAAAGAAAATGACTCTTTATTTCATTAGCTTATCCCATAGTTAGGACCTTAGCTGCGGTTCTGCCTTTCGGGGCGCGAAATACGAAAATTCATCGTTTAGGCAAAGTTGAGACGATGAGTCGCATATCGTGTTTCGGATTATAGCGAGAGAGAGCAATAAATCTCTTCGGCTCGATTCCTTTTGTGGTTAGGTTTTTAGGCCGGAGTTTTTCCGAGGTCTTTAGAGCAGCAAAGTCGCTGGAGCCCGCATTGGCCAGAATTCCCCAACAATTTGTAATCGACTCTACCGTTTTATTGTAGAGGTCTTTTTCTGCGAACAACTTTGCGTTGGGATCGGTCAGATCCATGTCAAATTTTGCACAGAGTTCATGCTGCGATTTTATTTTGCTCGGTAGAGTGTTGGCATAGGTATTAATTTTGACCTTCTTCATCATAGCCTCAGTACATTTTTTTTGGTTATCTAGCTCGATTTGCGTTTCTAGGAAATTATTCGGATTCGTTCCATTTGATCCAGATCCAGTTTGTGGAGGTTTCACGCATAAAGCGGCAAGGTTTGAAAGAAGATCAAGCTCCTTGTTTTTGTAACAGGTCTGCCCCGTCGTAATGGTCGTCTCTTTTGAGGCCTCAATCGTGTCGGCAATCGCATAAGCACACGCAATTACCGCGCCCGGAGTTTCCACGCCCAATGAAGCGACAGCCCCCCCTATTGCAATGGCACAATTGACATCTTCGGCCAAGGCCTGCAGCCAATCCCAAAAACTTCCCGTCTCAGTGATCTTACAAGAATGGGGGCCGTAGGAGGCCCATTCTTTTACGAGATCTTTTTCCTTGGCCTGACAGGTATCAAGTGAAGATTGTTTTGATTGTAGAACCGAGAGATCATTATTGATCGCAGTTTCAAGCGTATCCAAGGTTCCGAATAGCTTCGGAATGTCTGATCTACAGTCATTGACGGCCTTTTGGGCAGCTTTTTGCTGCGCGAGATAAACTGACTCGATCGCATTATAGATTGCCGGACTTTTTGCAGCCGAAGGCAAGACACTCACTTTTTCTGAAGTTATAGCTGGGCGAGTATCTGCCAAAAGGAAGGTCGAAAAGCTAGCGATCCCGATTGATGTGAAAAAAGCGCAATACCCTGCAATACTTTTGGTGCGACTGTTCATGAATCCCCCTCTAGGCTAGTCACTAGGATAACACTTTGGGGAAATTTGTAAAGTGTGTCACAAACGACATCGCCGAAATTGGGGATTATAAGCGAATTAACTGACTTTGGGAGCACTCGTGGCAATTCTGAACAAACCCGAGCAAAAAACGTCAAAAAAACGCCGCTCGCGCAATTAGTTTCGAGACAAATTTCAAAGCTTTTTTCCGTACTCCGCCGATAAGTCTCCAGATGAACTCTCGTCGATCAACCCTCACCCTTTGCCTAATCCTGACCCTCCTTGTACAAGGCGCCTCCGCCTCCGAACGCTCTGCCCAAAAAAAGGCCCACAAAAAGGCAATGCGGACGCTTGCTGAAACAGCGGTCAAAATCACACACAAGCTAAATACTCCCGCATCCCCTGAAAAATGCAATCCCGAGTACGAAGTGATCATTGATAAGCCGACACTCCCGAAGCCTGACAAAGTCACCGTCAACGCCTCAGTCTCCTTCCACTTCAACACCGACACCCTGTGCTTCTCGAACAAAGGAAAACCCGCCGGTGATGGCCCGTTTCCCTTTGATTACATCGCTGAAAAATTTGGGTCCTGCCAGGGGATCTCAGGCTTGGCCTCTGCCTTCTCTCAGAACGTCGAATTTGACCCCAAGGCGCCGGCACTTTCTGAAGACGAGCTCAAATATCGAGTTTCGGTCATCGGATCGCTTTACATGAGCGGTTGTCCCGATCGCGTGGTTGTTCCAGGTTTTCCAAACCTATTTGATGTTTGCAGCGCTCATGAAGGAGTTTTCAAAAAAGAAACGACTCGCCTCAATCTCATTCTGTACACGCA
>CAIRTR010000305.1 GCA_903881565.1 Oligoflexia bacterium
CTTAAGATTTTTCGAGGGCCTGGGCCATGCTTTTGCGCCGATGGAAGGCGCTATTGGCGAAGTGAAGACCTCAGGACCATTTTCAAGCACGCTGCTTGAGGCGCTGGCCCAAGACGTGAAATCGGCGCTTTAGGTCATCGCTCACGTTATATGTGCCAAAAGCGTGATTGACATCACGAAAACGGTACGTATAATGAGAGATGATGCTAAAACGCGACGCGCTCGCTCAGTTATTGCTTTGGAAAAGCTCCCCCAGGCGGAAACCCTTGATTTTCCAAGGGGCCCGACAAGTTGGGAAAACCTACCTCCTCAAGCATTTTGGAAAAACGCACTTCAAAGACATCGCCTATTTTAATTTTGAAAGAACGCCTGCTCTCTTGGATCTTTTCAAAAAAGATCTCAATCCTGAAAAACTGATTGAGAAACTCTCGATCCACCAAGAAGCCAAAATCGCGAAGGGCGAAACCCTCATCGTATTCGACGAGATTCAACTCTCTGATGGCGCATTGACCTCTCTTAAGTATTTTTGCGAAGACGCACCCCAATATTTTGTTGTCGGCGCAGGATCGCTCCTAGGCGTGAAACTTCGCCATCAGCGCTCTTTCCCTGTTGGAAAAGTGAATTTTCTAAACCTATATCCCATGACATTTTCTGAGTTTCTATCCGCAATGGGTAAAGTTCAGCTTCGCGAATTTGTATCAGAATTGAAGACGGCCGATTCGATTCCAGAGCCGATTCATGATGAGCTCTTAGATTGGTTGAAAAAATATTTGATCATAGGAGGCATGCCTGAAGCGGTTGCGGAATACCAGAGCACCCGAGATTTTCACCCTATCCGGGAAATTCAGCACGAAATTGTGAAATCCTATGAAAATGATTTTCTAAAATACTCCTCGCCCGAACAGGCGCTAAAAATATCCAACGTCTGGGAAGCATTGCCTGCAATGCTCGCCCGAGAAAACAAAAAGTTCACCTATTCGCATATCGGAAAATCCGCAAGAGCCCGAGAGTTCGAAACCGCGATTCAGTGGCTTTCAGATGCTGGACTGATTCACAAGTGCCACCAGGTAACCGCACCTAAACTCCCGCTAGAAGGTTATAAGATCCCTGAAAATTTTAAGATTTACTTCGGCGATGTGGGGTTACTAAGCGCGAAACTCGATGTTTCGCCAAAACACATTCTCGAGAACGCAGCCTTGTTTCAAGAATACAAGGGCGCATTAGCCGAGAATTTTGTCGCCCAAGAGCTACGAGGAACCGAGACCTGTGACCTCTTCTATTGGCAAAGTCAAAATCAAGCAGAAGTTGATTATCTGATTCCCTGTGATGAACACATCATCCCCCTTGAGGTTAAATCTGGAACCACGAAAGGCATCAAGAGTCTCAGAGAATATCAGAAACGTTTTCATTGCCCGCGGGTGGCGCGCGTGAGCTTAAATGGACTCAGAAAAGATGATGATTTTATAAATGTCCCGCTCTATTGTGTTTCGCGCATTCAGAGTTTTCTCAAAGAAGCTTAAACTATAGTTGGGACTGGATGAGGAATCTCCCGAGGCCGACATTCTGAGCGCAATTACGCACGGCAAAAAACTCATCAGCCACTATCAAAATTCAATTCTACCCGTCATTTTAGGAATGCCTACGTGGAATGCCATCACCACATCAACGGCCGTACGATCGAAGCCCCATCAAAACGGGATCGTTCCTGAAAGGGATTTTGAACTGATTTCGGCGATCTATTTGCTTAGCTTTCCCAATCGCATGGCCTGGGTTTTTCCAAACTGCCGCGTTTCACAAAAAACTCAAATGGAGTCAATCATCACAGCGGGCTGCTTCACCTCCGGAATGGTCCGGGTCGGCCCAGGAGCCTATCTACAATATAAGGGCAAAGAGAGCCTGGAACGGGCTTTTTCCAAATGCTCAATCCCGATTAACTCGCTCAATGATCAACGCATTTTGCAGGGAGAGCAATTCGTTCACCATTTTCATTCGCAAGAAGACTATAACACTCTATTTAGGGAAAACGGGATCACGCAAGTTTCAGAAACAATATTTCTAGAAGCGCTATCAGATTCCAACAGAATGAAGACTAGCAATCAAGCCGCTTAATAGCGGCTGCCCTGTTCCAGCAAATATCAAAAAGACAGTGTGGATCTCCAAGGTATAAGCACGAATACTCCTGGATATGTGCAAAGTTCCCAGTCAGATGAGCCAAATAGGAACTCACCACACCTTGGCGATACAGACATCCTGCCCGATTATCTACGATCTTTCGCTTGAAAGCCGTTTGTGCCTGTTCGCTCGTCTTGACTTTGACTCGGCAGTAAGTAGGCCCCATAGCCTCGACATGATAGGTCGACATCCGATCATAGCTTCGGGGAACTAGGTAATCGAAAAAATACTGATACAGGCGTTGAGGCGTCCTCAAACTACGCAGCGTTTCCGATACCGCTTGCGGCACAATCGGAAAAGTCATCGTACCCACTCCACGAATCTGGTCGTCCGTATATCCTTCTTCTTGGTGCAAATGAAGCACGATATCCGCCGGAATCATCGGGCCAATATAATCTGTCAGACTATCAAAAAGTTCAGGAGCAACATGAAACTTTCGAAACAACGATCGCGCGAACGCCTGCCCGTGATGGGCCACTAAATGAGTATGAATGACCTTGGGTGCGATACTGCGCGCCAAGTGGTGAGCCTTATCGGCATAAGCGTCTGGCAAAAGTTCAGAGCCCCCGCGAAGGCGCTGCCTCAGCAGTTTTAAATCAACCTTGCCTTCCATGAGCTGACCAACATTGACATCAAGGCCTTGAGCCAAAGAATAAAGCTCCTGCACGGAAACCTCGGAGCGCCCCGATCGCAACTCCTGATAACGGAGGCCTGAGACGCCCAGCATCTCTGAAAAAGCTGAAGCATCAAGATCAAGCGCGTCTTGAAGGCCAAACAAAGTGTGGCTTAAGCGCTGATTGAAGTTATGGGATTCTGCGGTCACGAGTCTCATAAAGCGATGCGGCCCTCACGCTGCGTCAATCTAATGTATCGCCGTCGTTTTTGCAAATTTTAGCGAAATCTCAAAAAATTCAACCAATCCACTTTAAATTCCCGCCGGGGTACTTACGGAGCTACAAAGACAAACCCGTCCTCGCTGATCTCCATGATTCGATAGCCGCGCGCAAGGATTTCGCGAACCGGAATGCCGACGCCCTCCCAAAGGTTCTTAAGGACGTATTCAGCCACTCCTACGAAGTCTTTTCCAAATCTCACGATGCGCGTGAAGACGAGGTGGTCCCAGAACCCACGCTTAGCGCTCTCGCAAACGTCTTTTGATTTGGAGCGCGCGAGAGCATGACTCTTCTTTGCGCCCGTAACAATCATCGCAATGCCACCTGAGAGTTCACGAATAAACCCCTGCCAATCTGCGCGGCTTTTCGCACGAATCAGCAGATGCAAGTGGTTCCCAACGTTTGCGTAGCGGTAAACGGATACTCCCCAGCGGGTTTTAAGGCGATCCATGAGGTTGCGGATGTGATTGCAGTGCTGCGGGCGAAGCATTGAGAGTTCTCCTCTGGCTTTTGAGGACCTAAGAACTACGTGCAGAGCTTGCTTGGGGTCAAAGGGCCGCAGGCCCTTTCTTTTTCCCTTTGTGTGCTCCCCGCCATGAGCGCCCTTGGCGGTAGTTCGGTTAAAACCAGGAAGAAAGAGCTGTTTTTGTTGTTCTTTTTGTCTCATAAAACCTTACAAATGTGTTAGGGCAATGGTTACTAAAGGTCTATACATGATACTATAAAAATGAGCCAGCATAAAAATCTCGCAGAAAAAAACGTAGAACAGGGCCTAAGCTTCATATCGCAATCAACCCTGATGGATTTGAAGTCGTTACTAATGAACTCAACCAAGCCAATGTTCACGACGACTCTGTCATTCCAAAACTTCTTGAGAAACAAACGAGCAAGGCTCGGCAGCAATAACGCCGTGACTCGTTATTGAGCCAAAGACAGCGACAACGTAAAAGAAAAGCAGCTCCCCTCTTGCCCCTTTGCGGGCTCAACCCAGATTCTTCCCCCCATTTGTTCAACGAAGGTTTTGGCGTTCTGGAGACCAATTCCGTAACCGCAATGACCGTGACCGCCCTCGGCCGATCCTGGCGCGCCTACTGGCGCGACCCATCCAGGGTTAAAAATGTTTTGGTGGGCTTCTGCAGATAGCCCCTTGCCCGAATCGCAAACCGAAATTTTGACTTCTCCCTCTGGCGCACACTCCTCAACCCGAACCCCGACCTTTGATCCATCCGGCGAAAACGCGATCGCGTTTTTCAAAAGATTCGTCACGACTCGCATGAGCTGCGCCTTTATCCCTTGAATAAAAAGGGCGCCGTCGATCCCTCCAAGCGCCACCTCCACATGTCTTGCCTCCGCAATCGGCGCCACGACCTCGATTGCTTCTCTCAAAACAAGACCTAGCTCCAGGCTCGAAAACTCCTTCACGCGATTGTCTCGGCTATAGCTTGAATCCTCAAGAATCGTCTTGAAGAGCTCGTCCATGCGCTGAGCGCTGCGCCCCATTCTCTCTAAGTGCTTCTGGGTCATCGGACTGAGCGTGCTTTTGTTCATCTCGTCTGCAAGCAATGATTGCGACATGAGAATCACATGCAGATCGTTTTTGAGATCATGAATTGTCGAAGCCATGGTTTTTTCGTCCTCAAGCCTGTTTCGAAACATCATCTCAGCTTCGGAGTCGAGCGCGCACATGCGAAGCGTGGCTCCGATACAGTCAAAATAGGGCTGTAGTTTGTGGATCGCTTCTTCACCTGGAAAAAGAGTCTGAGCGCCGCCGCAAGAGACCGTGCCATAGTTCCGGTTATGAGCAGAAAGCGGAAATGAAAAATACCACTCCGTCCCGAGCCTTTGAACCATCTCTAATCGTTCCGGCGCTACTCCCCGCGCCTTCAAAACCCCAACCGCATCGCGGGCCAGAATCTC
>CAIRTR010000306.1 GCA_903881565.1 Oligoflexia bacterium
CGGCGAAATCACCAGCGAGACAAACGACGAACTTTATATCATTCGCAAAGGAACAGTTCGAATCACCCTGCCCATAGCCCTGGGAAAATCGCACCACCTTGCCAGCTTCGGAAGAGGTGATTTTTTTGGCGATATGGCTTTTCTGGATAAGGCGGGACGCTCCGCCGATGCAAGTGCCGATGAAGACGTCATGGTCTACTGCCTGTCTCGGACTCGCTTTGACGAGTTCGCAACGGTTCACCCCAAAACCGCGGACTCGGTTTTTTGTAAAATCGCCTATGTCTTGGCGATTCGCCTCCGTCAAACCGATGCCGAACTTCGTGCGATAGAAGAAGCATAAACTGGTCCCTTATTGTGGCTTGCTGCCTTCTAGTTCATGAAAATGGCACGAAGATCGCACAAGTTATCTTGTGGCTCTCTTATTGCTCTTGCAGTCATTGTCGTTCCACGTACATTTGCTTGCCCGCTTGAAATGCGAAGTGTCGAGGAATTCTTAGCGTGAGCAAAAAAAACGTTACCGAAGGTCGCGTCCAAGAGATTCTCAATTTTCTATCTTGTTTGGAGTCAGGGGACTATTCAAATCGCGTGAGTCGCCCTGAAGAGCAAAGCATTTTAAGCCCTATCATTGACAAGCTAAATTCAACCGCCCAGACTCTAGAAGCCCAAGCCCAAGCCGGTAACGTTATCGCAGAATTTAGGCGGACTGAAAAAGAACTACAGAGCCTTGCGCAGCGTCTTCGGCTGGCGACTTCATCGGCGCACATGGGGATATGGGACTGGGATGTCAAGAACAACGTCATGAGCTGGGATGAGCGGATGCTTGAACTCTACGGCCTGACGAAGCAAACATTTTCAGGAGGGAATGAAGCGTGGCAAAATGGCCTACATCCGGAAGATCGCGAGAGGGCCATTGGAGAATCCCAAGCAGCGTTACGAGGTGAGGGGAATTGGGATACGGAGTTCAGGGTTCTGCATCCTGACGGAAAAATTCTATGGATCAAGGCAGATGGGATCGTCTTACGGGGTCCCGATGGCACGGCTGAGCGTATGCTGGGTGTTAATGCCGATATTACTGAGCGTAAGCGGGCAGAGAAGGAATTGGAACGGACGCGCAACATGCTGGCCGAAGCCCAAAAGATCGCACATCTAGGTAGCTTCGAGTACGTCGTTGCCACAGAGGCGACGGTATGGTCCGAGGAGGAATACCGCATCTACGGCCTGGACCCCACCGGACCTTCGCCGGCGTATGCTGAGCACCTAAAGTGCATTCATCCCGATGACGCAACTTTGTTGGATGACGCCTTCACGAGGGCAATTCAGAGCAAATCGGTCTTCGAACACGAAAGCCGGATTGTGCGGCCTGACGGCAATGTGCGATGGGTCCACAACCGAGCGCAGCCTTACTTTGACGAGCAAGGAAAACTTGTACGGTACATCGGCACAACCCTCGATATCACGGAACGAAAGATGGCGGATGAGAGTATCCAGAAAGCCTATGCGGAGATTGAAACAAAAGTAGTAGAGCGTACAGCTAAACTGCTCGTAAGCGAAGAGCAGCTATTGCAGGCGCAGCAAATAGGTAAGTCAGGTTCTTGGGTCTACAATCTGGAAACAAACAAGATCTGGGGATCCGCAGCAGGGTTGGGTATATTTGGTTATCCTCCTGTAGCCCGAGACTTGCCCATCGCTGACATCGAAGCCCGTATTCCCGAACGTGAGCGAGTCCATCAGGCTCTCGTTGATCTGATCGATAAGGGGCAACAGTATGATCTTGAATATGTAATTAACTCCGCCGACGGGTCTCCCCCGAGATACGTGCACTCGGTCGCCAAGCTCATCGCAAAAGATGAAAATGAAACTCCAGCAAAAGTGATCGGTTTCGTGCAGGACATCACCGAGAGCAAGCGGGCGGAGGAAGTGCTACGAGAGACTAAGGAGCGATTTGCCAGTCTGTTTATGGAGGCGCCCTTGGGCATTGCGCTGATTGATTCATTGACGGGGTATATTTACGAAGTGAATCCTGAGTTCGCGAGAATTGCGGGCAGGTCAAGAGAAGAATTGGCACAAATTGACTGGATGAGAATTACTCACCCGGATGATGTTCAAAAGGATCTCGACAATATGGCCTCGTTGAATGCGGGTAAGATACCTGGCTTTCAAATGGAAAAACGCTACCTTCACAAGGATGGATCGATCGTATGGATCAATATGACCATTGCCCCGGTAAAGGTCATAGACAAGGAGCGTCCTCGTCATCTCTGCATGATAGAGGACATCACCGCGCGAAAACGCACGGAAGACGTACTGCGGGAGAGTGAAATCAAATACCGCACGTTGATTGAAGCCCTTCCTTCGGGTGTCGTGGTCCACGGTCCCGACACTGCCATTCTGTTATTTAATACTGTCGCTACCTCTCTTCTGGGGCTGACGCCGAACCAGATGCTGGGAAAAACAGCAATTGATCCGGTCTGGTGTTTCGTTAAGGAAGATGGCCTTCAGTTGACGCTAGCGGAGCTTCCCGTCAATCGGGTTCTCGTCGCCGGCGAAATTCTCAAAAACCTGGTTATCGGAATCCGGCGTTCCGATCGAGCAGACCCAGTATGGGTGCATTGCGGTGGTTACCCCATACGTGATGCGAACGGTAGGATCCTCCAGGCGGTTATTACCTTTAGCGACATTACTGTACGCAAGAATTTCGAAAAGGAACGTGAGGATCTCCTATTGCGCGAGAAATCTGCGCGGCAGATGGCTGAGTCGGCTAACCAGGCCAAGGATCTTTTTCTTGCCACCCTTTCTCACGAATTAAGATCACCGCTCACGGCGATTCTGTCCTGGAGTCAGCTCATTGAGCGGGGAACACTGCCCCCGGAAAAAGTAAAGACGGGGATTCTCACAATCAAGGAAAGTGCCTTGTCGCAAAATCAGCTCATCAACGATTTGCTTGATGTCTCGCGCATTGTCACCGGCAAGCTCGGTCTCGATCGGCAACCCACAAATGTTCTCGAAATACTCATGGCCGCAGTTGAGACCGTTCGTCCAAGCGCCGAGTCGAAGTCAATCGTCATTGAGGAGCACGCAGAGGAAGCAGATCTCTATATCTCAGCCGATCCCGCGCGCCTTAAGCAGTCGCTTTGGAACATTTTCTCAAATTCGATCAAGTTCACGCCGACAGGCGGTAAGATTATCGTGACGCTCGACAAGGTCGAAGGCGTCGCAGGGGCCAACGCCAGAATTACGATTCGGGACACAGGCAAGGGAATCAAACCTGAATTCATCCCTTATCTCTTTGATCGCTTCAGCCAAGCTGATTCTTCAAGCATCAGAATCCACGGGGGAATGGGGCTTGGGCTTTCGCTGGTAAAGAGCTTGGTTGATCTGCAGGGAGGAACAGTCTCGGCCTCAAGTCCTGGTGAGGGCTACGGCGCGACATTCACAATAACCTTTCCACTCCTGATGGCAGAGCGTAAGAAAACGCGAACTGCCAAGCTCGAAGTGGTTGCGCCGCAGCCAGCGGAGGAACTCGATTTGTCCGGTCTCAAGGTCTTGTTGGTTGAAGACGAAGAAAAGACCCGGATAGCGGTGGACCTGGTGCTAGTCGCTCTGGGTGCTAAGGTCAGATCGGTGTCATCGGCAATAGAAGCAATCGAAGTTTTTGGCGAGTTTCATCCCGATGTGATCGTGAGTGACCTCGCAATGCCCGGAGAGGACGGTTACAGCCTGATTCGGAGGATTCGCAAGCGCGGACGCGAGAATGGCGGAGATACACCGGCGGTAGCTTTGACTGCCTATGCCGATCTCGCGAATCGTGAAGAGGCATTGTCAGCCGGGTTTCAGGCCCATCTTGCCAAACCCGTCGAGTCTGGTGAATTGGCGCGAACGATACTCAAGGCAAAGAAGGCTTCTTGAGTATCCCAAAAGTGCCGTGTCTTAGCAGTCGATATTTTTGCAGGCGTTTTCCCAGAAGACTCGCTCGGCGTTGAGCACGCGGACACGAACGTCGGGCTCGGTGTGCTTTTCCTTGAGGGCTTTCATGTTTGCCGCATAGGCGCCAGACGGCTGAATTCTGAACCCTTCTTATCTAAGCATCTCCGTCCGGGTCGAGTTTACCGCCGTGAAGACCTAACTCAGTGGTCAAGCAGCGTTGATCGACATTTGAAAGCCCTCACTGAACAAGGTATACTTAAGAAGTTGAGGACGGGTCTCTACTGCTTTCCAAGGGTGTTTGAATTTGGCGAGGCTCCAGTCGAAGAAACTACCCTCGTCGAGGCCTTCCTTGGTACGAGTCGTTTCATTGTCACTTCTCCGAATGCGTACAATCTTCTGGGCCTCGGCACCACGCAGCTTTATTATAAGCGGGTGGTTTACAACCAGAAGCGCCATGGCACATGTAATCTTGGTGGACGTACCTATCTTTTTCAGCGACGCATGAATGTTCCGAGGCGTCTCACCCAGGAATTTCTATTAGTCGATCTTGTTAACGAACTTGATCAGCAGGCACTGGTCTTTAAAATCGCCTTGATTAATCGAATCGCACATGGGAAAAACTAAATTGTCAAAAGAGGAATTTATGAAAAATCTATTTGCGATGGTTGCGTTGGCTTTTTTTTCGGTAAGCGGTCTCGTTCAAGCTGAAGAAGATCATTTTTTGGGTACGATTACCGGTAGCAATATCGATCTCAAGATTTACCAACATGCGATCGCAGGCTCAATCAAGGGGTTTGTCGTTTTTGGAAATGTTGACGAAGAAACCGGCGCTGTGGACCTGAGTATTAAGAAAGATAACCAATTGATCAAAGCGTCCTTTGGGCCATTTGCGAATGAGATTTAGGTCTTCATCCCGTTTCTCAGTGATGAAAAGCTCGAGGGTGTCCTTCGAAATCAAATCCCCATAGCAAAAGTTGAATTCATTAACCGCCTGACGAGTACATCCTTTTCAAACTACCCCGCCGTTTTGTCAGGGACGTGAATTACGCAAGCACGCCGTAAGTGATACATAAGCCAATGAACTTATTACGAAAACTATTCGATTGCGCTTATGGGTTTATTTTGATAATGCTATGCGTCATGAAGACCGCTTATCGCCCTTACTCCTTCATCGCCCCCCTCTTGACCCTCTGGTTGCTACTCCCACTGGGGCAAGCGCATGCGGAAGATTACACTCCTCCACCTGCTTGTGAGAGGACTCCGAAGGACATTCGAGCTCTTGCCCGCAACAAGGATTTTCGTCTGAGCTTTGACAATGACGGCGGAATCTTGAATCAAGGGGTCTGCTGGTGGCACGCACGGTTCCAGCGCGCCGCCTGGTACCTGGCAGAGTTTCAACCGGAGTTTCCAAAACCTTCCTACGAGCGAGCAAAAAAGATTATCAATGGAATTGCCAATAGGAGCGGTTTCGTTTCCATTCCTGGCTACAGCAACTTCAAGGCCTTCTCAAAAGATTTTTCCTACCTCATCCAGGAACGCCTCGACGAATGGCAAATGAAAGACGCGACCCTTGGGTTTGCCTGGATTGATGGTCTGGAGGGCGAGACAAGTCTTCCATCGGGTGAACTATTGAGAACCATGGACGAGATTTATGAGCGTGTTGTTAAACAAGGCGAAATTGGTGTCATAAAATTACAAGTTCCGGGACTGAGTTCGCACGCGTGGATCATTGTGAATATGATTAAGGCACCCTCAAAAGGATATGACTTAGAGATTGTGGATTCAAATTATGGTTCGAAAACCTATATCATCCCCTACAGGTTCGGAGACGAAACGATTAGACAAGTCTATCTGTCTAGTCGCAGATTTGTCCCGGCCCTCATGTATGAAGATGACTTGGAGCAGATTAACGACATAAAACGCAGAAATTGCCGATAATTTTTTGCATCCCGGAAACGGGTTTCAAACGGAAGGGAAGCGACTGAATCGGGCACGAGCCACGATGAAGAAGAAAATCCACCGAATGCGGCAATGGCTTGTTCCGGAGCAAGTGAAGGCGATCAACGCAGTTTTGCGGGGGCACTTTAACAACTATGGGATAGCCGGCAGGGTGACGTGGGCTCCCCGATCGTAGGGCCGAGGTTCACAGTCTGGGCTGCCGATTTTCTTTCATTCATAAAAATATAGTGATTCCGGCCAGGAAATATCGAAAATAATTTCTTATAGCTTTCAGTCGTTTATCTTTGTGTCATTCAGGAAAGTTTGGATGGGTCATCAAGGACAGGGTTAGAATTTTCGTGTGAATGAGTGATCGATAGGTTAATATCGAAGAATCAGTCTAAATCGTAGAGAGGGGAATTATGTTAAAAGCTTTTTTGATTCTGATGGTTCTTGGGTCTATTTCTGCCTTTTCTGTCTCTGCCCACGCCGATTGTTGGACTCGTGGATCTCAGTTCACGTTTACCTCTAGCCTAGAAAATGAATTATTGCCTGTTCCCTCGGGCCAAGCGTATTGCCAAGTCCAACTGTCAGCCTTAGCAAAGACAAAATATGTAGATTCAGCTTGTTGTAGTGGCAACGCACTTAAAGTGCCTGATAGTGCAAAATCGTGTCTGTCCGGTGTCGCCGGCGTAGCAAACAATGGACCCAATAAGACTTCGGTACCAGGCGTCTATTGGCGCAATTACTACAAGGGTTACGTCTGCC
>CAIRTR010000307.1 GCA_903881565.1 Oligoflexia bacterium
ATGCGCGCAGGTTATGCGGGCGTTGATAACGCGCTCTTTTATTATGACAATTGCGCTCTTGTATTCGGAGATGCAAAAGCCGTGACTGAAGGGATGATCAAAGCCCTCAAAGAAGGATAAAGAAGCCTAAGCCACACGGCAGTTTCGGCTTCAACATCGGGCAAGTTGTGTTATTCTCGTTCAATGATTAACGCATCAACCATAATGACCAAGTCCCTAATGACACTCAATTCAACTGAAGATGTCGAAACCGCATTACAATTTTTCATGGAAAAAAAAGTCACTTCAATTCCAGTCGTCAGTCCGAGCGGAAGTGTCTTAGGAATGCTCACCGAGCTCGTCCTAGCGAAGATTGTCTACCAAAGCAGGGCCGCAAAAAAGAACGATAAAATGGGAACTCACCTCTCTGCGCTTGTTCCTCCCCAATTTATTCACAAAGAAGCGCCGCTTGCGGAGGTAGTCAAATGCCTCGTGACAAGCCCTACCAATCGGCTGATTGTCCAAGATGCCACCAGCAAACCCATCGGAATGATTAGCCCAAAAGACATTCTAAAGCTTTTCGCAGACGCTTCCCCCGGGGGGACGCATGGAGCAACGCCGGCTGCAACGCCCACCACACCACCGGGCGCCGCACAGAGCTAAGGCCTAAGAATAAAGAATTAAGTTGCCGGAGTTCTGTGCTTTTAATAATCTAAGAGGCAAAGAGGAACTCCTTATGAAAATCAAAAATATCCACGCGCGAGAAATTTTGGACTCGAGAGGGTTTCCCACGGTTGAAGTTGAACTCACACTGGATTCAACCACCGGACGTGCGATGGTCCCCTCAGGGGCTTCTACCGGTGAAGGCGAGGCCTTAGAACTTCGCGACGGCGATAAGAAACGTTTTCATGGCAAAGGCGTCTTGCTGGCCGTAAAAAATGTACGCGAAAAGATCGCACCTGCCCTCATCGGAAGAGACTTTCCGCTTCAAACCCTTTTAGATGATGCCCTCAAAGAATTGGATGGAACCCCCAACAAGTCAAAACTCGGAGCCAACGCACTCCTTGGGGTAAGCATGGCCTTCGCACGCGCCCAGTCCCACGCGCAGAACATCCCGACTTACCGTAATATCGCGACAACCTTCTCCACCAGTGGGGTGACCTTGCCCGTTCCCCTGATGAACATTCTCAACGGCGGAAAACATGCCGATAACGGCCTGGCCGTTCAAGAATTCATGATCGTGCCTGCGGGCTTTGATCGCTTCTCAGACGCCCTACGCGCCGGATGCGAAGTGTTTCATTGCCTCAAAAAAATCCTGCACGCCAAAGGGCTCTCCACCGGCGTGGGCGATGAAGGCGGTTTTGCTCCGATGTTTGAGGGCGAAAAACCCCACGAACAGGCGCTTATGGCCATTATGCGCGCGATATCGGATGCGGGCTATCGCCCGGGCACCGATATCTTTTTAGCGCTGGACTCCGCAGCCAGTGAATTTGTAGACAAGCAGCAAGGTTATCGTTTCGAAGGCGCCCATCGCTCTTCAGAAGAGATGGTCAAGATTTACGCGCAATGGACCGAGGCCTACCCCATCATTTCCATCGAAGACGGACTCTCCGAACACGATTGGGATGGCTGGGCACTTCTCACCCAGAAGCTGGGCTCGCGCGTGCAAATCGTGGGCGATGACCTGTTTGTGACCAATCCTACGTTCCTCAAAAAAGGAATCGAACACCAGGCCGCCAATGCGATTCTGATCAAACTCAATCAGATTGGAACGGTGACAGAAACTCTTGAAACCATGAAGCTTGCAGCCCAGGCAGGCTTTCAATCCATCGTTTCTCATCGCAGTGGTGAGACCGAAGATACCTTTATCGCTGATCTTGCGGTCGGCACCGATTGCGGTCAGATCAAAACGGGCTCTGCCTCTCGAACGGATCGAGTCGCGAAATACAATCAGCTTCTTCGCATTGAAGAGCAACTGGGCGATCGCGCCAAGTTCCTGGGGACGGCCGTTTATAAGAAACTAAAGCGATGAAGTCTCACAAGTTTTGGCTCGTGGTTTTCAGCATCTGGACGATTCTGCTTTCGGGCGCTTTTTCAAGCATTGTGGGCTCGCCTGGGATTTTGGATTGGATGCGCCTGGACTCACTGCTCTCTGAAAAGGAAAAGCAAATTGCAGGAGTCGAATCCGAAATTGAACACCTCAAATCCGAATCCCACCTGCTTGAGAGCAGTGCCGCTCTTCAACAACGAGAGATAAGGCGTGTTTTGGGTTATGCGGGTAAAGACGAGCTGATTTTTGATTTCACCGCAAATCCGTGACTCAAGCGGCAGTTTTTTGCGCGTCGGGCATTCTCAAATACCACTCAGGCGCCGCAAATTTTTCCCGCCCAAAAGGCAGGCGATTGATTTCAATTTCGCTCATGAAGCTTGGGATGTTTCCTAGCGTAATCATCTCACCCACGATTTTCCCCTCCGCCGTTCGGCCTCGCTGAATAAACCGGTACAGATCATGAACCTGATATTTGCCCTGCTCATCCACCTCGGGAGTTACTTCAGCAATGTTGGTCACTTTTCGAGACCCATCGGCCATACGCTTGATCTGCACGACGAGATGAATCGCCGAAGCTATCTGCCTGCGAATCGCGGCCACGGGAATATTCGTATCCCCCATCATCGCCAGCGTCTCCAAACGAACCAGGCCATCGTAGGGTGTATTCGCATGCGTCGTGCCCATCGAGCCCCCGTGCCCTGTATTCATGGCGGTAATGAGATCCAAGGCTTCAGGCCCTCGAACCTCTCCCACGATAATGCGATCAGGCCTTAAACGCAGGGCGGATTTAACGAGATCTCGAATTTCAATACGCCCCTTGCCTTCGGCATCTCCCGCTTTCGTCTCAAAAAACACGACATGGTCCGTATTAATCTTAAGCTCCGAAGCATCTTCAATCACCAAAAGCCGCTGAGTGCCCGGAATTCGAGAGGCCACAATATTCAGAAGGGTCGTTTTACCAGAACCCGTACCACCCGAAATAATCATATTTTTACCGAGGTAAACGCACACATCCAAAAACCGAGCCGCGTCTTTTGAAATACTCCCACGATTGATCAAATCCACGAAAGTGGGGTTCCCTTTTGAGAATTTACGAATGGAAAGCGTCGTCCCTTTTCGAGAGCAAGGGGGCAGAACTGCGGCTACGCGACTCCCATCCGGGAGCCTTCCATCTAGGATCGGGTGTTCTTCATCAAAACGTTTGCCCACAAACTGCGCGATGTTTCTCACGGCGGATTGAAGGGCCTGTTCGTCGTGAAACTTGACACCCACGGCCCGCTCAATCAGTCCTTTGCGCTCGACGAAAACTTCATTCGGGCCATTGATCATCACTTCACTCACCGTCTCATCGGCAAGCAAATCCTTAACCGGCGCAAGGAAAGTTCCTACTGAGTCTTCAAATACACCCACCTGTGTAGCTCCTTACCCGTTGTTACTAAGTTCTTTGACGATGAGCGCACCTTCCATTCCATTGATGGGGCAATAGAAGCGGAATTTGCCGGGAATATTAGGAATAAACGTAATCTCCTCAATTTTCTGCGAGCGAATCTGTTTGCGCACCTGAAAAGAATCCATCATCACACACAAAGTATTTTTCGAAGCGCCCGTCACGTAGAGCCGCACCGGAACATCACGGGTGACAAAAACGGTTTTAGGGAAAAATCCCAAGTCGCTTGCGATGAGTGCAATCTCCTGCACCCCCTTTCGCGAAGAGGCGCCTGAGAATTCTTGGCCGGAGGACTGCGAAGAAGGCGCTGGAGGCGCCGCGGCCTCGGACTGAGCAGCACCAGCGCTCGCAATGGAGCGCGAGCCTTTTCTTGAACCGCGATCCTCGCTTGCGGATTCTGAATCGCCCTCAACATCTTGGACCATCCGCGAGGCATACCCAGGGGTCACGCCCACATCAAGATGCGCGGGCGGAAAGCCAAAACGGGATTCAGGATAATCCTCGGGCACGGGACGCCCCCGGGAGTGATCCGTCATCACCGTGTCGCTGAGGCCTGGAGGCCCCAAGAACAGAATTCCTCCCAGAATTGATATGCTAAGACAAAGCGTTCTAAATCGCGCACCCATAAGAGGATCCACCTTCTCAAACTCTTATCGAGCAATGGGGGGTGGAACTTGAGGGGTGTTTTCTGACTTGCGGCGCTGACTGCTTGTGCTGACATTTTTTTGACGAAAACTCTAACCCTCGCCCGACACCGAACGCTGCAAACCATCTATAATCACCTTGAGCTCGGTGGCCTGAGCCGCCAACTGGTCTGCGATGTTGACCGAAGCGGCGGCACTCGCCGCATTATCATTGGTCACCTTATCCATCTCCGCCATGGCCTTATTGATCTCCGCCACCCCTGAGGCCTGCTCACGTGAGGCCGACGAAATCTCACCCACGGTCTGACTCACGGAGTTCACGTTTTCGACGATCGACGCTAAAACTTCGCTGCAACGCTGCGCCACCTCAACCCCATGATCGACCTTAACTTTAGCGCCCCTGAAGGACTCATCAAGCTTTGCGGTCGTGGACGAGATAATCTCCTCCACTTCCTTCGTGCTGTGAGCCAAAAGCTTGGAGATCTCTTCGGCCGCTTTACCACTCATGCGAGCCAGGTTTCCCACCTCCTCAGCCACGACCGCAAACCCTTTGCCGGCATCACCTGCGCGCGCGGCCTCAACGGAGGCGTTAAACGACAGGAGTTTCGTTTGAAACACAATATCGTTAATCACCTTGGTCTTTTCTCCAATCTCATTAATCAATTTTACAATATCAGCCGTTCTGCGATTTCCTTCGGCCGTGTCCCGCATGATGGTATCGTTACTGTGGTTAATCTCGGCAATCGCCTGGCTCATTTGCGTGACCACCTGCTGCCCCTGTGTTGCACGCTCTTTTGCGGTGTCCGACTGATCACTCGCATTTTTGGAGTTCTCCGCATTTTTTTGAATCATGGCCGTGATTTCCTCAACGGACGCGGCGGTCTGCTGTACCGAGGATGCGGCCTCGGTGGCCGCGGCCGCGAGTCTCGAGCCTGCATCTTTTGCAGAACCTGCAAAAGTAGAAATCTGAGAAACCGTACCCTGCAAACCAGAGACCGCGCCTTGAATCGAATCGGTAATCCCGCGTACAATGATTCGAATCACCACGACCAGAATCACGGTCATAAGCGCTAAAAATAATAGAACGAAAAGAAGCGAACGGAGCGCCTGATTTTTCGTCTCTAACGATTCAGTACGCGTTTCCTTGACCTTGTCCGTCACCAAAACTCCCAGGCCATCAATCACAGTCGTTACGGTTTGAAAAAAAACTTTGGGATCTCGGCCAAAGCCCCCCTTATCCGCAAGTTTAATGACGCCTTGAAAAACCTCTCCGATTTCCTGCCAATTTTTACTTTTAAAAAATTCATCGATCCGAGCAAGAAGCTCTGGTGCCATGTGCAAAGCAGGAGAACGCAAACTCAGTTCCACCCCCGCCTTCAAGGCGATCACTTTTTCGAGCTGAGCATCTCCCACAGGCTTATCCGCAGCCAAAATGCTGGCAATATTCGCCCGCAAGCGGCCGGCGCTTTCCTTGGATACCTCCAAGACTGCCACGGTTCGAACATCCCCGCCCAACTCCGAAAGATCCGCAAGATCAGCGACAGACTTCTGAGCAGCGAGTGCCTTCTCAATAAACGCCGTATACCCCGCAATCGCCTCGGCCGAGGTAATACTTTTTGCACTTACCTTCTCTCTCAATAACGGGAAACCCTTTAAATCCTCCAAGACATTTGATTTATGCTCAACAGAAACACTCGAACTCTGAAACGTTTTTTCTAACCCTGCACTTTTTGAATCAACGAGCTCCCGCTGCTTTTGAACCTCTGAGAGTTCAAGACCCCCATTCAAAAATGTCGCCGATTTGCCTCGCTCTTTTTGAAGCTCATGCACCAGTTCGGAAACGACTTGAACCATGCCCGTGTCATTATAGGTGACCGAAGCATTGCGATAGCTTTTGACGCTTTGGAAGAGACTCATAAATGCCAAAACAAGCAAAAACGGCAAGGGCACTCCTGCAGCGAGGATGATCTTTTTAGCGAGGCTCAAGTTCTTCATCTCTAAATTCTAAAGGAGAATGGAAGATGATCAAGGCAAAAACTGTCTCATTGGCATACACCCTGCCAAGTTCTTTTGCAGGCGCAGCCTGACACCAGGTATGGAATCACACGGAAAAACGGCTTTTTTAATAGCTGCACAAACTGGCATCCCGCTTGCTTAAGTCGCCATCCGTATGAGTAACCAAACATCAAATGTTGTTTCCATCTTAGCTCTAAAAAAAATCAAGTCCTCGCACTACGAAGACTCCGCTTATGAAGCGCGGGTCCTCGGCATGGACAAGTTTCAACTTCTTGAAGAAATGGTCAGGTTTCAAGAAGAACGAAGCCAGCTCGGAGAGCTCACGCCTTCGATGATGGTTCGTGGCAAAGTGCTCTTCAAATCGCTTGAAGATACCGCCGAAACCCGCGAACTGCGACTCTTAACGCGCGCCTACCGCAGACACTTGGAGTGCGAGCTCCAAGACTACTTGAAAAACCCCTTAAAAAAACGCGCTGATTAGAGCGCCTTCGGCGTCTAGAGCAAGTTACTCGCAAGCTCCGAGAGCTTCGAGCGCTCGCCTTTAGATAGCGTGATATGGGCTGAAATCGACTCGTCTTTAAACCGATCGACAAGATAGACCAACCCATTGTTAGCCGAGTCCACGTAAGGGTTATCAATCTGATAACTGTCCCCGGTGAGTACGATCTTCGTATCATCACCCGCACGGGTGACGATGGTCTTAATCTCATGCGGTGTGAGATTTTGGGACTCATCGACAATGAGATACTGCTGCGGGATGGATCGACCACGAATATAAGTCAGGGGTTCGATTTGAAGCAGGCCTTGGTTGATCAATTCCTGACAACCCTTTCCGGCCCCGCGACGTCCCTTTGCCCCGGTGGTCCCAAATAAGAAGTCAATGTTGTCATAAATAGGCTGCATCCAAGGATTAAGCTTCTCCTCTAAAGACCCCGGCAAAAAACCAATATCCTTCCCCAAAGGGAACACGGGTCTGGAGACGAGTAATCTGTGAAACACGCCCTCATCAACCGTCTTGGCAAGACCGGCGGCGATCGCGAGCAGTGTTTTACCCGTTCCTGCTTTTCCCAACAAACTTACAAGCTTGATCTCGTCATTTAAAAGCGCATCAATGGCAAAGGCTTGCTCGGCATTCTTGGGGAAAATACCCCAAAGTCCTTCGACCGGCTTAAAAATCGGGACCAGGCAATCTAGCTCCTTTGAAAACCGTCCCATCGCCGTATGATTGGGATTTACCGCGTCCTTGAGAATCACATATTGGTTGGGCTTCAGCGGCGTTTCTTTATAAGGGAGGCGTTTGTTTTGATAAAACTCATCTACCAGGCGAGCTTCAACATTCAAGGTCGCAACACCCGAATAAAGATCATCGGGCTCAACGCTTGAAGGCTCGTAATCCACGGCCGTGATTCCGAGAGCGTCCGCTTTAATTCGAAGATTAATATCTTTTGTGACAAAAACCACGGGGCGTTTGGGTTCATCTTTTTTCAAACCCATCGCAATCGCCAACATACGATTGTCAGCCTTATCCATGGGGAGATCCATCGAGATCGGCTGTCCTGTGCCGAGCTCTACCCAAAGCAAGCCCCCATTTGCGAGTTTTACCCCTTTAGAAAGCTCACCATCCGCACGCATCTCGTCAATCAAGCGAGAGAAAAGGCGGGCATGCCGACCATTTTCACTCATGTCCCTCTTAAAGCGGTCAATCTCCTCGAACACAACGATCGGAATCACAATGTCATTATTGCCAAATTTGTTAATCGCTTGTGGATCAAAAAGCAGGACATTGGTGTCGAGCATAAACGCTTTACGCATGCTTGGTGTTCTCCCTATTTAGGTTTTATAGCCTCAAACTAAAATCAATGCGAAACATGTATCTGCGCTGCGATTCTAAATTAGCAAACGCCGCCATATCCTCAGCATATGAGAGAGCTCTGATTTTGAAAAGGAATAGATCAACCGTCGCTCCATAACAAAAGGTCATTTGATTGAGTCCGGCTTGAACGCTGACAATGGGGAGCGAGAGTTCCCAGCCCAAATGGCTCTTCTTGCGCCAGTCGGTCGTCGTCAGCATATGACGATAATCGTAAGCCACGGTCGTTGAAGCACGCTTAAAATGGTATGACGCAGCCGCCCCTGTCGACAGATTGCTTGGCTGAGAATCCGCAATTCCTCCGAATTTCGTATCAAGAATATCCGTGTAGGCCGTCCCTGCAGAGAGCCTGATGTGAGGGTCTAAATCAAAAAGATATTGTGCACCAAGATCGCCTCCCATCCCGCGCTCAAACCCTCCGGTCATATCCCCCAACGTATTAGCGTTGATCTTAAACATATTCATCAGGGGAATCTCATGATAGCCCCCACGACGCCAAAGCACCTTTCCCGCTACACCCAACCGAAGCTCGCCTCTTGATTTTCGCTTTTTTCCACCCACGGCAAAGCCGAACCCTGCCTGCATCCCGTTGGTAGCCTGATAGCCTAGCGTGATATGCGGCAGTGCCATGTTCTTCGCCATCAAAGCCGCCTGATCATCAACCAAAACGGCGAGTCCAAAGCCGGGAAAAGTGATCGTAGGCGAAAGCGTCACCCGCCCGTAGATGTCCTTGCCCATCAAAGTATTAATCGTGCCTGCGCCTAATTTTGAAAATGCCCCTAAGTTTTGGCCTATCCCAAAAATCAGATCATTCGAGGCCTCAATGTCGGCCGCAAGGTAAGTGATCTTTGTCCGCGTATTGCCGGCCAGGCCTGCGGGATTATAAAAAATAGCCTCTTCGTCGTCAGCCACCGCGACAAAAGCGTTTCCCATCGCCTGCGCTCTTGAGCCTCGATACAATTCCCTGAGTTCAGAAAGCGCAAAACTCGGGCGTTCAAAACTCAACATCCCACTCAACATCCCTACGACGCCTATGACGCCCGCCCAGAAAAATCTGAAATAGGAAGCTTTACCGCTGCTCATAAACTCTGCCACCCCACGGGGGCATTATTGATAAAGTTGACAATCCCGGCTGCGGCACAAGAGGGCAAATCATCGGCTTTGCCCGTGCACGCCGTACGGTTTCTCAAAGCCAACGGGCATTCGGAACAATCTACCGCTGCCGTACACCCTGAAGCTACGCCTCCCCAAAGAGCGGGAGCCCCCAGACATCCTGTGCTACACGCCATATAGATCGCCGTGGCAAAGGTGTCATGCAAAGTCTTGATCGTGGTCGAAATCGATCCCTCAACACTCCCGGAGGTCGCGCCCAGGGCATCGACAAAATTTACAATAGATGAAGCATAAGCGCAGCCGTCACTATCCATCGTCTCCGCGGTCGCCCAGGGGAGATTCTTTGTTTTAAGAAAAGTGGTAGGATCGGGATCTCCGTTGCGACTTTGCAATGAACCAATTGTCGCCATGCTCATGAGCACGAGATAAACGTTACTCTCCGCAATTCGATCCGTTGCAAGAGCGGAGCCTATATTGAAACCACCGGAATTTTGAATCAAAGAATTGCCCATGAGAATGGTCCCTGGAACCACCGCAGACAAAAGTGCATCGGTTCCCAGGAGCGAAGCCTCCACGATTTTGTCGCGAAGGGTGGAGGGAAAAAGTTTCGTCATGAGCTTCCAAAATCCGGCACCGGCAAGATCACCCGCATTCTCCCCCAGGGACCCCACGAAATTGAAAAAATTGATTCCGGTCGTGCAGGCATAGGCCGACGCCATGAGCATTCTCACATCGTTGCTGGTGTTGGCAGAGGCGTAAAGTCCCTGAAGCACAGCAATGGCATTGGCACACTCGCCCTTTGAAAGCGAAATATTGGCCGAGTCCATTATCGCGGCACGCCCCGTGGGGTTTCCGCCATCATAAGGAGGAGCCGAACAGGATATTAAAACTGATCCGAGCATGATGAGGGGACTCAAGAAAAGAAAACGGTGATCTCTAAAAGTTTCTTTAAACAATTTCTTCAAATCCCCTTCTAAATTTCTAAGAACCTCACCAATCGCTCACAGCCCGTTTTCAAAGCCTGCTCGTCGGTCGCAAAACTAATCCGAATACACTCCGGCTCGCCAAAGGGAGATCCCGACATGACTGCGACTCCAGTCGCCCCAAGCAGCCTTTCGGCAAACCCAGAGGCATCTTCTTGTTCGCCATGATTTTGCTTGAGACATTCAGAAATCCCCACAAAAACATAAAACGCCCCCTGAGGTGCCACGACTCTTAGTTTGCGTGTTTTTGATAAAATTTCCAAGACAAGATCCCGCCTTGCCTTAAATCGCGCAATTTGGGGCGTGAATTCACTCTCCGCTATCCGGAGAGCCGCCAGGCATGCATCTTGCGCCAAAGCGTTGACGCCCGAAGTGCACTGTCCTTGAACAATACTCATCGCGTCCGTTAGGTCTTGAGGCGCGACGGACCACCCTACCCGCCATCCCGTCATGGCCGCACTTTTGGAAACGCCATTAATGGTCACCGTATTTTGCTGAAGCTTAGGATTGGCGGCTAGAAACGAACAAAACTTCGAAGGCGCAAAAACAATTCGGTCATAGATCTCATCACTGATGACCCAGACTCCCGTATCCTCAAGAACCCGACCCAACGCTTGGAACTCTTCAGCCGAATACAGCGCCCCGTCGGGTTGCTGGGAGAATTTAAAATAATCGCTTTCACGCGAGGGCCAAGGCTTGAGCGAAGTTGTTCGGGCGTAAGCTTAAAACCTTGTTCAAAACGCGTGGGAAGAAACTTTGGAATGCCCCCGGCGAGTTTGACCATCTCCGGATAACTCAGCCAATAAGGAGCAGGGATCAGAACTTCATCCCCCGGCTCCAGCAGCGCAATAAACGCATTATAGAGCGCTTGTTTGGCGCCATTGGTGACGATCACCTGGGAAGCGTTCCACGCAATCCCCTGCGCATCAGAAGTCTTGCGCGCAATCGCCTCACGAAGTGGGACGATCCCCGGCACCGCAGTATACTTGGAGTGGTTGGCGCGAACTCCCTCTAAAACCGCCGCTTTCGCGGCTTCGGGAACATCAAAGTCAGGCTCCCCAGCGGTCAAATTGATTACATCTTCGCCCCGGGCCTTCATCGCCTGCACCAGCGCATTGAGCTTCAATGTCGCACTTTCATGAATCCCGTCCAATCGAGAAGAGATCCTCTTTACACCCTGGCTTGCCGCAGGTGTCACCTTATCTTTTTGCATTCGCGCCTTACCTCTTCTTCCTACCCTGTAGGCCTTTTAGGCCTTTCAAACCTTGCAGCCTCTTCAAAACCCGAGGAGGAACGTAAGGCGTGATATCCGCCCCATACAGAAACAGTTCCTTGATCATTGAAGAACTCACAAAATAAAGATCCTGTGAGGTCATCATGAACAGGGTCTCGACCTCAGGATTCAGATTCTTGTTCATGCTCGCCATCATGAATTCGTACTCAAAATCGCTGGCCGCTCGCAATCCCCTGATGACCGCCGAGATCTGATGTTTCCGAGCGTACTCCATAATAAGTCCCGGCCAGAGATCCACGCGCACCCCCGGTCGATCCTTTGTCACTTCGCGAATCAGCTCAACCCGCTCTTCAGGCGAAAACAGGGGAGTCTTGTGACCCGTTCCGGCCACGACCACGACGACTTCAGGAAAAATCGCCAATGCCCGATCGAGAATATCAAGGTGACCATGGGTGATCGGATCAAAGGATCCTGGATAGACGGCACGCTGGGACTTAATCGCTTGGAGTTTTTTCGAGGTCTTTTGGGGTGCTGTCATGGGCGTGGGGGCTCTTTCTCCTGTAACTCGTTAGAGCGCTCTCCCCATAGATTTTTTCCCGAACTTTAAACAAAAAAGGAAGTTCCTCAGGGAGCGCTTTTGTTTTGGATTGTTGCACACCCCACTCCAAACAGAAAGTCCCACCTTCAGCTAAGATCTTTTCCCAAGGAAGTTCCAAAAGCAGCCGATGGGTCCAATCTCCCGCATAGGGAGGATCGGCAAAGATGAGATCATAGGGCCCTTTTTCGAGAATCAGCCCTAGAACCTCAAAAACGGAACCGCCCAGCACTTGAACTTGTGATTCAAGGTGAAATGCATGAATATTTTCTTCTAAGATTTTCTGGGCCGGGCGCGACGAATCCACCAGAACGGCACTTGCGGCTCCCCAGGAGAGCGCCTCAAACGCCAAAGCCCCGGAGCCTGAGAACAAATCCAAGACGCGCGCGCCTTCGACCACGTTTTGCAGTGAATTAAAAAGGGCCTGCCTTAATCGTGATTGAGTGGGACGTGTCTGATCTCCTTTTGGAGCTTTAATAAGACGCCCTTTGAAGGCCCCCCCCGTGATGCGGATCAATTTCAGGCCACTCGGTGAAGATGACGTCTTGCAACAGGAATCTTAAACTCTGTGCCATCTGAGAGCTGCACATGAAAGACCTGCCCTGAGAAACTGACTGAGATTTCCTGGCCAAAACACTCATACTGGAGTCTCAGTGTCATATTCCCGGTTAGTTTCATGGAAAGCGTGCCATCTGAAGTATTTGAGGGGCTTTCAGCTACCGGAGAGGGATCATGATGTCTGATCGCCTCTACATCAGGCTCTACCTCTTCCGCCTCCGAGCCAGGTGGCGCTTCAATTTCCTGATAATTCTCAAGCTCTTCAATGGCAGCGGCAACTGACAACGCAGCCGGAACCTTATGGGGCTCAGCTTCTTCGGGGTGATGCGCAGCAGCAATGCCCTCGGGAGCCTCGACCTCTGAGCTCGCGGCTGACGTCGCGGCGTCCGTCGCGTCGATCTTTCCCTCAAGCTCTTCGATTTCATTGATGATCTTATTGATGTCTTCTTGTGCAGCCATATCGCACCTCACTATCTAACCATTCGGTAGGAAGGGGATTACACTTTAGTGTTTAATTTCGCGTCATTATATTTGTCATAATATTTGCCATATTTGTCGGATATTTCTCGAATTTATTTTGTTTTTTTTCGCTCGCCAAATAAATTTTGAGGTTCTATCACTTGGGGCTCTTGGAAAAACGGTTTGAGGGGAAACCAATTAGAACAATGGAACAGAGGAATCGCTCTGCAATTTTGCGATCATTATTAAATGACCTTCCTGCTGCTCGCAATAACAGCCAGGCAAGAGAGTTATTGATTCCTCAAAGTGCGCCTTTCAACGCCAGCCTTGCAATTGCGCCAAGTGAAGCGCCCTCAAGCAACGGACTTTCTGCCTGTTTTCTCACCCTCAGGGATCAGATTACAGAAAAGCTTTTCACCCAACTCTCAAAATTACAGGCACTCAACCCCGGCAGAAGGATTGCTGTTTTTCGCTATCTCTGTGCCCTTTCCGGGGCTGAGGATACAGAAAACCAGGGCGACCTCACAAACTGGATCGCGCCTTCTCGAACTCCTACGCAAGAATTGGCCCTGAGAAGATATCTCGAAGAAGTCGCCACGATTTTTCTCGGGCAGTCCTTGGTTCTCAAAACCTGGTCTGACCGGGGCTTGCGCACCTGGAGCGAACAGGATTTAGGTCGCTTAAACTGGGCCCTCTCGCAAGCCCTCAAACCTTACGTTCCTCTGGACCGAGAGGGATGGTGGCTTACCAACCGCAATCTCTATTCATGGTTTAATCCTGAGCCTGAGATGCAGCAACTCATTTGGAATACCCTGGAACCCCAGCGGATTGCCAATGAAGGCCCCGACAGCCTGCTTGCACTTCTCTCAAGCTCTTCGATTAAATCCCTCAAGCAACGCCCCCAAACCGGGTATGATTCTCGTTTCTTTAGCTCACTTTGGGAAAACCTCGCTTATGAGGAGCAGAGCCGTTTGCCGACGCTTCGAAAAACCAAAACTTGTTTTTCGCCCACCTTGCGAGATGGCGCGGTCGTGCGCACCGGCTCCGTTTCCATGAGCTGGCTGGGCTTTGAAGCCAACCCCTTTCAATTGGCTTTGACAGAACTTGCGCAACTTTGGTGGGGCCCGTCCGCGCCTCCTCTTTGGACGCTCGGCACGGGCCTCGAAGCTCACCCTCGCGAGCAGATGAGCTTTTCACTGAGCTCCCCCAAACCCACGCTCACTTCTCAAGTGGCCGATATCGAATCGTGTGACTTTGCCTTCGTCGTCGAAGAAACCGCCGTTCGCACCCAAGGCCGTTCGCTGGCTTCCCAGCGCTTCAAAGAGGAACTCGAAGGCCTACCCTATTTTGGCAAACTCAAAGAGGCAGGTACAACACTGGGAGATCTGCAGGCATGCGTGGCCCTGTCAAAAGTTCGCCCGGGCGGATCGTTCTGGTGGGCCAGAGAAACGCCGCTATCACCCTCGGATGGAAAAAACATTTTAAGCTGTCTTTTGGAAAAAGCGAAACTCGAAGTCGAATGGGATTTTTCAGGCGTCGAAGCTTTGTTTTCGGTAAAACGTCCGCTTTTCCCCTCGTACCTCTATCTTTTTGTTCGCGAACCCGAAGCCCAAAAGCGCCTCCACCACCGTCCGATAAGAATCGCGGCAAGAGGAGCGCTTCGCAGTCACGTTGAAGTCGCGCCGCTGCTTAAAGAAGCCCTCAGAGCCCGAAGCTCTGCTTTTGAAAACGCGATCGACGCGGCTTCTTCTCAACACTCAGGTCAGCTTCCGTCTCAGCTTCCGTGGCGGATTCAAAAGATCCAAAGCCCCACCTCACAGCGAGAATGGCTGGAGCATTGGCCCCTTCCCACCTCGATGGAGATTCTGGGAAACCTTGAGAGACTAAAAACCGGATCCGTTCACCTCGCCACACTTGCAACCGTGCGAGCCTTCAATGCCGACACCCCTCAAGCGACCCTTCCCTCGTGTGGGGTCTGGCTACAGCCCTGCCTAAGCGCAACAGGCGAGCGCACCCTGGATGTTCGCCCCCTTCGAGCAGGGGCGGCGCCCTTAAGTGGGAGTGGCTTTATCATTTTGTTTCCCAATGAGACTTGGATCGCGCCTTTAACGGCCTATCTCAGTTCAAAAGATGTCGCAATGTGGCTGGATCATCATGCGGAACGGAAACAAAAGCTTTGGGTGCTCTCCGAGCAAGGCGTAAGATGGATTCCGATTCCTAAGAGTTTTGCAAATGCCTTAGGCGCACAAACCACCTTTGCCACGCCGCTACCAGGCCCGTGGGAACGCATTGCCTCTGAATTGGGAACAAAGCCTCAGGAAACGTTAGCGCTGCTCAACAAAGCCGAACCTTCAGATGAATCACAAAATGTAAAAGCGATGCTCTATGTGCGCGCATCACGGTTGCTTGAACAGGCAGAAGCTCGATTGTTTCAACTGCGGAGGCTCGTAAACCGAGAAGGCCGAATTCAGTGGGCAGAACTTTTGAGAATTCTTCCAAAAGGCGAATCGGTGAGTTTCGCCCTCCATTCAGGAATCACGTTAAGTGGAAACCTACCCTCGCACCATCCGATTAGCCAAATTCAGCAGCACAAAGGCTCCCAGCGACAGATCAATCTTTTTACCGAGGCCGGCCAAAATCTCGAAATCCAGGCTGATCCAGCGATATTGGCTGACATGCTCATGCAGCAGTTTGAAGGGACGAAGCACCCCACCTGGAGCGAGCTGATCGCAGAGATGCGTCTTCCCCGTACGCTTGAACTTGCCGAGACCACAGCTTTTGAGGTCATTGAGAACCACAAAGAACAGACGAAAAAAATCGGTCTGCTTCGCGATTTTCTAGGCGGCTGTCCACTTTATTGACAGTCGTTCCCAAGGCATACCACCCCCTCTCTCATTGTTTCCAGCACTTACGCGGCGCGTCTCTTTGGCACCCCCCGTGCATTCATCTCCAGCAGTGGAGTAGAATTTTTATGAAGAAAATATTAAACAAATTTCCAAAGCATTCGAAGCACCCAAAGAGTTGGACCTGGATCACTCTAAGCCTTGCGACTGCAGTCTGGGCTTTCGGATGTGCACCTATAGCAGGGCCCCAATCCACGGTCCCCACCCCAAACCAACCGACAATTAGCCATGACACAACGGGCACACTGCCGCTGCCAACGGCCTCCCCCTATCCAATGGTTCCCATCAGTTCCTTGGACCCTAATGCCACGGATGTCTCGGCAATCTCGGCAGACGCCTTAGCCGCTATGGTTGGAACCTTTGGCGGAACGTTGACAAAAACTGAGACCTCCCAGAAACAGGCCTATACCTTCACCATTATAAAAGAACTGCCCGCGGCCCCTGCAAGCCAATATCCGATGTATTTGAGACTCAGCTTTCAATCCAATGGACCGATCGGCAACATCGCATTTTCTTCAAGGCTTACCATGGGATTCAACGGATTCCCTGTCAACTTCAACCAATCCTATAGCTTTACGACACTCGCACAGGAGTTTCCGGTGCTGATGGACAATTCATTCCTTGTCCAACTCATCATGTCGGTAAAGAACGGCAATTCATTCGATCCGACACAGTCTCAGATTTTCATCAAAGACTGTGGGTTTTCCCAAGGCCTTGTTTGCACAAATACGGCAACAGAGGTCCTTTTTAACAAGGACTTGGGAAAGCTGCCTTAATCCCCCCCACCCCAATATCCCACCGGGGCCCTGAAACTTCGGAATCAGGGCCCCCTCCCTCCCTTTTGTTTTGAGAGCCCTCACCAAACTTGTTTTTTAAGGTTTTGCCAGGTTATGCTGGGCGCAGAGATGCGTGAACAGACCTGGAACCTCCGCCAAGCGACGACTCATCATTTTCTGAGTTTTCAGAACCTGTTGGATTTTCACGACCTCACTTCTTCCTGGCTTAAAGAGTTGAACATCGAGCGGGCGCCCCATTTACTTTCCAGAGGAATCAGTCACCACTATCCCGAAAGCGTTGCCATGCTTGAACTCTTGGCGTCTCGTGAGCTCGGGGCCTTTTTAGATGACACCGCGCCTGAGGACATCTTGGGCAGACTCGAAAACACCGTTTGGATTGTGCAGGCTTGGACTCTTAAGAGTATCCTTGAACGATCTGGCGAACGATCTGGCGAACGTTCAGGAGATCAGCCGCAAGACAACGCAACGAGCACGCTCGAGAGCGTGCTTGAGCAAACCTCTTGGAAAGAAGGACGGCGAATCGGAGAGCAACGCTGGTCGAATCGAACCCATCGAGGGGAATCCGATTTGCGACCTCTTCGTTCAGCTCTAGCCGACAGTCCGTTCCGGGGAAACACTTTTAATCGCCCTGTTGAAGATCTTTTTATTCTGAAACGAGCGCTCAGACATGAGGTCAGTTTGGAACTTTGCGCCTGTCCCCATCGCGTCTCGGTTCCTGAAGTCCAATCCGTCGAAGATCTCCTGTGTCGGCTCCATGGTCAATGGATGCGAGGGTTTCTCTACGCCCTCAACAATCAGATCCATGTCAAAACTGAGTTCGCACGTCCCCGGTGCACCCAGACCTGGTCCCTTCAGACTCCGCCTGATTTGCAGGGGCCCCCATGAGCTTAAAGCCTCCCCCCTTTTCACCGCCTTCGAAAAGCCGCGGCGCCAGTCTTCGCCACCGCATCCTATTCTTTGTGGGCGCGCTTATTTTGATTTCTCTTTGTGGGTCCACATTGAGCCTATTTCGCATCACCGAAGTCAGCCGCATGCTCGATCAAGTCAATCACACATCCGTCCCCATCGGACGGCTCTTGTCTCAAGTTCAAACCGACGTCGAAGTTTTTCGAAGCGAAATTGACCGCAACTTGGGACAAAGTCACTGGAAAGACCCCCACTGGAAACCTCGCCCGCTGCCCCCATGGATTCAAGACGTTCTGAAGAACGAAGTTGAGCGCATTCAAACCACTTTTTCAAAATCCAAACCGCAGTGGCAAAGCTTTGCGCAGAATGTTTCTGAAAGTTTCAGCGAACTTCAGAAAAACAGCACAAGTCTCGCTGAAGCGCTCGATCAAAAAGATGAAAAAAGATCCATAGAGCTTTATAATTCACTTCTGACTAAAACCGAAGATTGGAAACGCCAGCTTGCCTGGGGGGCTGCCGAATTTGACCGTAACCTCAGACAAGACTTCGGCCTTGCTGAAACGCGAGTTTCTGAACTCCGAACCGGCTTGGAGATGGTCCTGGCCGTTGTCGTAATGCTCTCACTTCTGCTGCTTTGGCTCGGAGAGCGTGCCTTAAGACCTCTAGGCGATCTCACCCGTTTTGCGCGCGAAATCACCCGCCGCGGCCTACGAAAAGAAGACAAATCAATGCTCCCCGAAATTCCCCTTTCGCGGACCGACGAAGTCAGTCAACTCTCTCGGGAGTTTCGTCGAATGGCAACCGCCCTGCTTGAGCGAGAGAAAACAGTGGAGCATCAAAATATCCGCCTTCAAGATCAAAACCGTCTCTTGCGCGATATCGGCGCCCTCAACGAAAACATTCTACACAGTATTGAATCCGTCTTGATCGTCATGGACCTTGAGGCCCGAGTCACCCAATGCAATCCAACCGCTTCAGAATGGCTTCAAACCACGCCTGAAAAACTCATCGGATCCCGGTTCTCTGATTGGCCACGACTTTCGCCAATTTTAGAGACCCTCCCCGGCGGACTGGGCTGGATTGCCCGCATGAAAGAATCTCCTGAAGCCTGGAAGATCAGCCGTTGCTCAATCGAAGGCCGCATCTTCGGCGGACAACTGCTACCTCTGCGATCCGAAAAAAATCAGGCGACCGGTGCTCTCCTTATCTTGGCCGATATCACCGAAGAACTCGGCTTAGGTGAGCGCTTGCGCCGTGCCGAGGATCTTGCGGCCATTGGCAGGCTCTCAGCACAGGTGGCCCATGAGGTACGCAATCCCCTGCACTCGATCGGCCTCGAAGCGGAGCTCGCTTCAGAACAAGCGGCCTCTTTTGGGGCCGTCGCCTTGAAACAGTCTTTGGACTCCATCCTCACCAGCGTGGATCGCCTGCAGAAAATCACGGAAAACTATTTAAAACTTTCTCGACTTTCAACGGGTAATAAGGCCACTTGCGATTTAAGACTGATTTTGAATTCCGTATTGGGGACCTACGGTCCCGCCTGTGAAGCCCAATCCGTGCGTATCGAAACTCGCTACGAAGTTTCTCAGATTAACGTATTTGGTGATCGAGATCTTTTGGAGCAGGTTTTTGGTAATCTGCTCCGAAACGCCCTTCAGGCCATCGAATCTCAAGTGGGACGTCGGTTTATTCGATGGGAAATGGGCGTTGCCGAGTCCGGCCGTCTCTGGGTGCGAGTCTCTGACTCTGGACCGGGAGTCGCTGATGAAGTGAAGGCCAGGTTGTTTGTTCCCTTTGTAACCACACGGGCGCAAGGCACAGGTCTGGGACTTTCGTTTATCAAGAAGGTCATCGAAGATCACGGGGGCACGATTAGCTACATTGAGCCGACCCTCACTTCAGCGCCTGACAAAGCGCTTGGCGCCTGTTTCGAAATCATTCTCCCCGCAGATGTTTCCGCGCTACTTCCCTCTGAATTTTCAGAAAATGAGGCCAGACCATGTCTGTAAAACACACCATCCTCGTTGTCGATGACGACCTTCAGGGCTTGGAATCAGCGCGCAAGATCCTTGAACTCGCAGGCTACGATGTCTGCACCGCCACCGATGGCCAAGAGGCTCTGGATTTACTTCGCTCAAGTGGAGCGGCCCTTAAATTCTCTCTCATCCTTACGGACGTCCGAATGCCGAAACTCACAGGCCTTGAGTTTCTTCGTGCACTCTCACTTTGCGGTGATTCAACCCCTGTCGTCCTCATGACTGCTTTTGGCAGAGTAGAAGATGCAGTTTGGGCCATGAAGTTTGGGGCCGTCGATTTTCTCACGAAGCCTTTCAAGCGCCAAGCGCTGCTTGCTTCGGTCGAAGCGGCATTGAAACGCGCAAAGCCAGCAACAAAACCACAAGAAAACTTGCAGCGCGATCAACCTTCGGCGCTCCCTTTTATTGGGATCTCGCCTCAAATCGAAGCCCTCAAAACAATGATCGCTCAGGTTGCCCCAACCTCGGCCTCCGTTTTACTCATGGGAGAGAGTGGCACTGGAAAAGAACTCGTTGCCCGAAGTATTCACGCACAAAGCCCCCGCGCCTCGCGCCCCTTTGTGGCGATCAATTGTGCTGCTGTTCCCGAAAATCTCATTGAGGCTGAACTTTTTGGCTATGAAAAAGGAGCCTTCACGGGTGCCGGGCACTCCAAAGAAGGATTATTTGAAGCCGCTCATAACGGAACTTTGCTTCTGGATGAAATCGGCGACATGCCGCTGACGCTTCAAACCAAACTTCTGCGCGCCCTTCAAGAAGGCGAAATTCGCCGCGTCGGCGCGAACCATTCTCGAAAAGTGAATGTTCGAGTGATTGCAGCCACGAATCGCAATCTCAAAGAAGAAATCCGAGCCGGACGCTTTCGCGAGGACCTGCTCTACCGCCTCGAAGTGGTCAGTCTTCTGATCCCCCCTCTTCGGCAGCGGCGCGAGGACATTCCGAGGCTGGCAAATTATTTTCTGGCGCAAGCCGCAGCGAAGCACGACAAAAAAATAGACTCGATCTCTTCAGAAGCCATGGCGGCCCTGCAGTCGCATCCTTGGCCGGGAAACGTGCGCGAGCTCTCGAATATCATCGAGCGCGCTGTTGTTTTCGCGCAAACCAACGAGATTCAAATTTCAGAACTGCCCCCCCACTTGTTGGATCAACCCCAAAATCCAAGCGGCCAAGACACCACTGCTTCTCCTTCGCGAATTGAAGTCGCACTGGGAACACCGCTACGCGAAATTGAAGACATGGTCATCCGCAAGACCCTGGAGGCGACCGAGGGAGACAAAAACCTCACCGCAAAGATCCTGGGGATCAACTCCCGAACAATTTATCGCTGGCTGGAGCGAGACTCCGACTCTTAGTTATCCAGAGCCATCCGAATCGGATCCGCAAGTGCTTTAAGCCCAATGACATATTCAGAATTGTGAGACTCGCTCGTTAAGATTCGTCCCTGAGCCTGGACCGAAACCTTCACCCGCATTTTCTGAAACTTGTACCAATAAGCCGTTGGGCCATCCAGGGGATATCCGGGATCAGTTCGGCGCTTGGAATTCGCAAGCCACGGATGTTCGATAAGATCGACTTCAAAAAAAGCTTTCTCTACCAACGCATTGCCATTACCGGTCACGTCGTAAATTGAGCGAATAACTACCTGCCCCACTAAAAGATATTGCTCTCCATCCGCTAATTCGACGCGGTCATTGCTGCTAAGTGGAGTTGGAATCTCTTCCCCCCCGCCCCCTCTAGAGCCATGCTGAACCTCATTGCGGTCATCGTGACGAATTCCGACGTGGCGACACTTTGCCGAGGCTACAGGGGCAACGCCAAGAAAGCCCACCAGCACCAGAACAAGCCAAGCTCCGCTTCTCAAACCGTCATTCGAATTACGTGCAGTCATTGATTCTCCCTCTCCATTTTTCCAAACGCACCATTGGATGCGTTTTTTCCCAAGAATTCAACTCTCAATCCGGGTGCCAGGCGATAGCCCTCTTTCCAACTGACAAGATATCGCGGCTGCTTTTGATCGGGTTCGATGAGTTCTCTTAAACGATTGATATTGTAATACAGTTTATTATCGTGTGCCTCAGGTCGATAAGATTCGTTCCAAACCTGCTCGATAATCTCGGCTTTGGAGAGGCCACGCTCGTCGTCATTGCCTTCACGAGAATGCGCCGACCAGAGCGCTTCCAGGATATTGAGTAACACCCACTGCTTTCCTAAAGGGATCTGGCCACTCTCGCGCGTTTTAACCATGCCGCGCCGATTATCAATGAGCAGATCAACCGCGTCTTGTTCGAGCAAGCTTCGCTCACGCTCCACGCCTCTGAGAATCAAACCAAATCCGCTGCCATGGCAGGCACGTTTCACAAGATCCAGATACCAATAGGCCTGGACATAGTTTTTCTGCAATCGGCTCACCCGAGCGTAAGCGGCCAGAACGTGAAGATGATAATACCAATTATGCTCAGACAGATAGGCTGCGTGCGCTTTTTGATAATAACTCAAAGCCTCATCTAAGTTTCGCTCCTGCTCGGCCAATCGGCCCATGAGCAGGTAAAGCGTTCCATTGATTCCGCGATAATTTTTTTCGCCAAATTGCGAAAGGACACGCAACCCCAGCCACTTGGCTCGTCTGAAATCATCTTTCTGAAAAGCAACGACCGTAAGCATCGTCCAACCCTTGGCCAGCATGCTTTCGTCTTTAAGTTTCTTGCCTGCGCGCAAATAGCGGTGAAAATACCGCTGCGCTTTCCGCAAGGGCTTCTCTTGTCTGGCCAGAGCACCTTTGCAATACCAAACCATCGGGGGAATCTGTTTGGGAAATTTTGCGATACACGCATCCAGAATCAGTTCGCAGCTTTCGATTTTCTGAGGATCCGCAGATAGCGACGCCAAATGCACCAGCCCTGCAGCGGACTCCATCATTCCTTGCACGTCTGAGAGCACACAGGCTTGACGATAGGCCTTTTCGTAGGATTGCTCGCTCTCGGAGAAGTCGCATTTTTCAAAAGACAGCAACGCGATCCGCAACTGCTCTTGAATTTCGGGCAAAGGGAGACCCAGCACCCCTTTTTTGGGTGCGGCTTTGGGCAGCTTTGCTTTTGAGGAATTCTTAATCGACATATTCTCCACCAAGGTGCCGTATGCTATTCTTTTGATGACAGGAGTCAATATGGAACTTGCTTGGAAACGATGGAATTCGCGTATTCTCACGACCTCAAATCTTAAGGCTTCCGAGGATTCAACCGCTGATGCGCAGCGGGTCACGTTTCTTCACGGATTGGGCGGGACCGGGGCCCTTTGGCGCCCCATCGCGGCGGATCTGGAAAATGATTTTGATGTCCTGGCGTTAGATCAAAGGGGGCACGGAAAAAGCCTCGCCATCCCTGCGACGGAGCCCGGCTTTACCCCCGCAGACTTCGGTCATGACGTCGATCAAACCCTGCGCGCGCTTGAGTTTTACCCCACCTGGCTCGTAGGTCATTCCATGGGGGTGAGAACCGCCTGTGCGACGGCACAGCTTAACCCCGCCGGAGTGAGGGGGCTGATCCTGGTCGATCTGGGACTCTCCAAGGATTCGGCACGAATTGTTTCGGAAAATCTTTTGGAATTTATAGATGAGCTCCCCGCGGTTTTTCCCACGCGCAGGGAGGCTCGCGCTTTTCTTTTGGCGAAGTGCAAGGACCCGTCGATTGCCCAATATCTCATCGCAGTATCTCAGGTGGGTGCTGAGGGCAGCGTGAGTTTTCCGTTTGATCACGAAGCGCTTGTAAAAACGATACACGCGGCCCGCGATTTTTCCGCATTCGATGCCGTTTGGGGACTTGGGGCCTCCGGAATGCCGATTTTACTTTTACGTGGCGCCCAGAGCCTGGTCTGGGAGAAGGCGGAGTACGAGCGAGAAAAAGCCCAGTTTGGTGAGTCTGGTGCGCATGCTTCGGTGGTGTTTGAGGAGATCGAAGGTGCCGGACATGGGCTGCCGTTTGAGAAGAGGCGGGAGTTTGTGGAGCGGGTGAAGAGGTTTTTAGAGGCTCTTTAAACCGTGTACCGCATCAAAAGGGCTCGACTGTTCTTTCCAACCAGAGAGGGATCCCCAATGAGTGGGTCAATTCCATAAATACCCGGGCCTAAGCCGGGCCACCATCCGCTGCCCAAGGCACACTCGGGTTCTTTCCAATAGCGACTCACGTAAGACTGCTTAAGCCATCCTTGCATCGTGGAAATATCAGATTCCTGAAAAGGTCTAAATTCGATCTGCATGATGAATGTGATTATCACGGGTTGCGAGGTTGGCCCAGTTTTTACATGGCCCGGCGGGCGGGTGGGGCGGGCGGGCGGGTTCAGGTTAAAAAAATACCATAGCCCCGAGAATCAATTTGCAATTACACTTGAATTTTCGTCTTGCCCTCGGCCCCAGTCTGGGCTACCTTCAACCCAATGAAACAGCTTTCCTTTCTCCCGAAACTTCGCATCGACCATGGAGGCGACCTTCTTAAAGGAAAGCGCAAAGAAGCCCGCCCCTTCTCTCACAAGAACGCCATTCACCTTGTTTTAAGATCGACCCACGCCAAAGGGGCTTGGTCTTTCCTCACCCCAAAGAACCAATCACGGATAAAACGGATTCTTGAAAAATGCGCCCGAGCCTATCACATCAAGGTTTACCGATTTACGAATGTCGGCAATCACCTGCATCTTCTCGTGAAGACAGAAACGAAACAATATACGATCGCGCAAAAGGAGTTTCACAGCTTTCTCAGGCGCTTCGCCGGCGAACTTGCGTTTCAAGTTACAGGCGCCAAAAAGGGGGAGGCTTTTCGTGACTCAGAGACCGGTGAAGGCTTTTGGGATGGGCTTCTCTATTCGCGATTGGTGAGTTGGGGACGAGAGTTTCGAGCACTCTCAAATTATTTTACCAAAAACTTTTTAGAGACTTTTGGGGTTGCCCGAGGAATCAATGTCGACATCCTCGCCAAAGTCTTAACTTCACTTCGGGCAGCGGGATTTTCACCGCCCTAGGATCAACGAGCTGGCTTGGCGGGTACGGCTGGAGCCGCCGATACCTGAGGCCCGTCACGTCCTTCAACCCCCTCGCCCACCTTGATGGAAGAGGATTGCCCAGATACTCTCGGAGTGGTCACCGGACCAGAGTTTTCCCCCAGAGCTTCCTTACGATTAAGCTCTCCGTTACGCACTCCTTCAGCCTTTAAACGACTTTTATGATGTTTGGACAAAAAGCCCGAGAGGCTTAGTGTCTTCTTGATTTCAGAATCATAGACCTGCACATCATCTGCTTTCACCAACATTTTCTCGTTCGCGCGCTGATTTGTGAGTGGGACACTCAGAGTATAGCGACCCTGCTTCTCGAGCAAAAAAGTTTTGAATTCATCGGCATAGCCACAGTTCGAAAGTCCTGCCAATCCGTCAGTGATGTTGTAAATCAAGTTATCAAAGCCGACCGATAGCCCCACAGAGCCGACGACCCCTTTTTCAATTTCGGCACTTGCGCGCCACTCTCGCCCCTTTTCGTTTCTGTGGCACAAGACCAGCACAGGTTCCTGTGCTTGAGCCTCTTGAAGCGCATTGAGCGAAGGAAAAAACAGCGAAAGGATCGCAACACTCATGAAAAGCATCATCGTTTGATTCCTCATTTTCATCTATCTTATCGGTCACTTGCCAAAAATAACTTAGAAACACGGGAAGCGTCGGACAACCGCCTGTAAATACAGGACAAAACAGAACATAACGCGATGCGAAAATAGAATTGACCTTACCCCCCCCACCCCTTATAGTGCCTCCATTATGACTCGCTTGAAACAAGCATTACCGATCCTCACATTGCTTGCCGCCCTCACAACCCTCTCCCTCAGCGCGGCTGCCTCCCCCTCCTCAATTTGGACTGCAAAAAACTTCTGGTCCATGGAGTGGGAACAACGCTACACCGCATTTGTCCAAAGCGAACTCTCACCCTCATTCTTGAAAGAACTTGAGATCCCCAGCGATTGCGCGGACCTCCCCGTGATTGTTCGAGCGATCTTTTCAAGAATCAATGAACTCCCGTTCGCGCTTGAGCAAGGACCAGCACATACACAATCGAGCGCACTCCCCACCACAACTTGGAACCCCACAACCTGGAAAAATAACCTTCGCGAAGATCCTCGATTCAAAGCATTTCTGAAAACCATCTCCCAAAACACAAACACCTCAAACCTCGGAAAATCCCTCTACCCAATCCAAATCAGCGACTCCATTAACGGCAGCGCCTCTCTCGCCTCCAGCGTTCGCCCCGGACTCGTAGCCCTCACCGAGCATCACGCGCGCGTGATCTGGAAAATCACTCCCAATCAATGGCGATCCATCTGGGAACTAAGCTCCACCGTCCCCTATGCTGTGCGAACACTTCAAATCAACGATCTGAGTATCGACGACTACCCTGCATCCCCTCGCGAAGGGGGCCTGCTTGCTTTTCGCTGGCCTGAGGCCTGCGGCAGCAAATGGTGCCTGCGTGCCCCTGATAAAATGCCCGGATACTCGATGGAACAATACAGGATCCCAAAACCCGACGCGCCTCTTGAGCGATGGTTAGAAGATAGCTTTCGAGACACCGGCGCACTTTTTCAAGTCGGGACCTTCTCCGACACCCTCCAAGCTCTCGCCAGGATCGCAGGTTACGGCGACCCAACTGAAAAAGATTTCTCCGTGATCTTAGACGAGATCTTCGCTTCTCTTACGCTGAGGCAAGACACTTTAAAGAAATGCGATGCCCTGCTCACTTCAGGCCGCATTGGGAACCGAGCAGCGTTTGAGTTCAATTGCTCGACCGAAAATAGGGATGGCGAGCTCGCACGAAAACTTCGAAGGCTCATGGATCTGGGGCACTTCGCCGGGAGAATGGGCGAGATGGAAACTCGGCTCGGACAACACGTGATCCCGATTGACGAGCACAGGAAAACAGACGCCTATCAGTTTTTTCTCGCCAAATCTGAGCACGAAATTTCAGCCGTACCCTACGACTCCGCTCTTAAGAGGTGGGGCTGGGCGTTTCTCATGAAGCGAGCGCAGGGAATGCTCGCGTTGTCCCAAGAATCTCCGGAACAAGCGCAGGCGCTGGCTTCGGAAATCAAGACACTCAGAGATTACGGGCAAATTGGAACCCCTTAGCCGAGTAACTTCTCAGAGTGCGAAGTTACTCCCCCACCCTAGCCTAGGGTAAGCCCCTAACTTCGCTACTTCGGAAATTCAGGACCACACCCAACATACCACGGCCCTTGGGTTCAAAAAGTCGCGCTCATCGCGCGACGACACTACCCTTCTTCGTTCTTCATCACCGAAGGATTCGTATCGATCTTGGCCTTTTCGACGAGCTTCTTAACCCAGCCCTCAAAAACGGCGCGCTCCTTAGCAGACGCGGTTTGCTTGAAGAGCGTTTCGCGCTCAGCTTCAAACTTGGAAAAGTCAGGTGCCTCAACACGGGTCACAACCGCGATCAAAATCGATCCCGCTGTGGCGTAGCGCTTTGCCTTCCCACCTTGAGCGATCGCAATCGGTGATTGCTTCTGAAAAGCATCTTTCAACAATTCCTTCACTTCGCCAACCTGAGGAATCTGGGGAGACAAGCGTGAAATCATCGCCCCGGTTTTGACCGACAAACCAAGAGACTTAAGCACTGCATTTACTTTCGCATCCGATGCTGCGTCTGCGCCCATGAGCGGGAGAACCTGTTCAGCCATCTTTTCATTTATTTTACTAATTTCATCAACCTTCTGACCTCGAAGCGTCTCACGAGCAAGATCAGCTTGAACTGCCTCAAAAGCCTTACCTTTATATTCAGTGTCTTTCTTGGCATCAAATCGAGCCTTCACAAGATTAAGTTTGGCAGGGTCTTTTAGGAACTTTTCGATTTCCTCAGGAGTAATAGCCACCGCCTTAGCTCCAGCGTCATGACTCAAGAGGACGTACTTAATCTCACGTTTGTCATGAGTGGTTGCGAATTGCTTACGCAGCTCACCTTCAGAGACATGCAAGCGATTTTTGAAGAAACCTTCCCATTGCTGAAGCGAAAGATCATCCTGCATCATGCGCTCAAAACTGCTGGGCGTGTAATTATTTGAACCTAAAACCTGTTTGTAGTTCACGACATCGAAGTGCCCGTCTTTTTGAAAAGCGGGAATCTCACGAATTTTGTCCCGAACTTCATCGTCAGAGGCGACCATCTTCCGGCGCGCGGCTTCTTGGGACATGAGCTTTCGGCGCGCCAACTCTTGAAAAACCCCGTCGCGCAGGTGAAATGCCTGAATTTGCTCGTCAGTGAGCTTCCCGCCCGTCATGGCTTTGAAGTATTCGATCCGACGGCCCAACTCCCGATTGAAGTCTGCGATTGAAATTGGATCTCCGTTTACCGTCCCGGCGACAGCGCCTTCGTGTAGGCCGCGCGTTGATTTCGGATTGAAAACTCCAGAAACCACGAAAACGAAGGCGATCAAACCGATGATTCCGCCGATCATCACTTTTCCAAATTTCTCACGAATCCAGGTCAACATTTCATTTTACCTTTCGTTATATCTTTCATTGGCTATATCTTTCATTTGCTTGATTATCCCACTCGACCTCGTTACGATACACCCAGGAAAGCCGAATGATCAAATACCTAAAAGAATATCGGTTTTATATCATCTTGTTTCTCTTCATTTTGATACCGGTGATAGCAATCGACACATCCACCCGGGCTCCGAGAGATTACCGCCTCTATGACCGCGTCGTCGTGGCCATCACCTCTCCAATTCAGACTGCCATCAGCTGGGGATTAGAGCAACTAGTCTCAGGACTCCAGAATTATATTTTTCTGCTGAGCACCCGCAAGGACAACATTGAACTCTTAGGCGAGAACCGCAGACTCTTGGGTCAAATTGCCAGTCTCAAGGAAACCCGCGAGGAGAACCTCCGGCTCCGAAAACTTCTCACGTTCCAAGAAAACTTAAAGCTCACGACCACGGTGGCCCGAGTCATCGCCAAAGATGTCTCTACGGAGTTTCGCGCCTTACGCATAAATCGTGGGGAAAACGCCGGAATCAAGAAAGATATGGCCGTCGTGACCGCCGAAGGCGTGGTGGGCCGTGTCCTGCGAACCACCGCTGATTCTGCTGATGTCGTCACGATCTTAGATCTTCTCTCGGCAGTCGATGCCATTGATGAGCGCTCAAGATCCCATGGGGTCGTTGAAGGCTTAACCGAAGAGATGTGCGAACTCAGATACACCGTTCGAACCGATGATTTGCAGGCAGGTGATACCCTGATCACCAGTGGATTGGGAGGGATCTTTCCCAAGGGAATTCCGGTCGGGACCGTGACAAAAGTCGACAAAAAGCCGTACGGAATTACTCAGAAAATAGATGTAAAACCTACTGTTGAATTCTCAAAACTTGAAGAAGTTCTCGTGATCACCACGCGCGAGGAGCGAGACTTTTATACAACGGAGGCCGCACCCCAGAAAACCGAGGGGACGAAAAAATGACTCGCCTTCTTTTTCGCGCCCTCAATGCCCCCGGACTCCTCCTTCTGATGCTGATTGGCATCGGGATCTCGACCTCGTTTTTTGCTCCCTACCCTTTAAACTACTTTCAACCCGACGTCATCCTGATGGGAGTTCTCTGGTGCGCCCTCAACCGCAGTTTTACAGAAGGCGGGATACTCGTCCTGATCATGGGCAACATTGCCGAAACCCATAGCGCTTCTCCGCGCGGAGTTTTCCTCCTCTCCTACATGCTTGTTTTTCTGCTGGTACGCGCCTCTTCCCGGTATTTTGATTTCTCAACTACACGCTCACTTTTAGGGCTGACCTTTGTGAGCTCAAGCGTTCAAAAGTGCACCACGCTTCTTGTCATATCCCTCTTGGGCGTCCCTGCCGTGGGCTTCAAATCTGCTTTTTTTGCGATCTTCCCAGGGTCTCTTGTCGAAATGGCACTCATCCTCTGGACCTTCAGAGGGTTTGAAAAATTTGATTGGGTGACCTTCAAAAATCCACGCGCTTCGCAAGACCTCGAACATTCAGGCGAGTTCCAGGACAGGACGCTTTAAAATGGCATTCTTGGGACAAGAAGAACAGATTAGAGAACTCCAGGACCGCTTTCGAATGCTCTATGCCCTTGTATTCATCGCACTGGGGATTCTGCTCGCCACGATGATCTACCTTCAAGTGCTCAATGGCGAAAAAATGCGGAACTATTCTGAAGAAAACCGGATCCGCCGCATGAAAATCGAAGCCCCCCGCGGTATGATCTTTGATCGCAACCGGAAAATCCTGATTGATAATCGCCCCGCTTTTGACCTCGAGATTATTCCCCAGTACCTTTACGAATCCAAGCAAGCGGATCGAGTTTTGAAGCTTCTCGCAGAAGTTGCGGAGATTCCTGAAGTCGACATCCGCGATGAACTTGAAAAGGCCTCAAATCAGGCTAAATACATGCCGGTAAAGATCAAGACCGACTTAACCCGCGATGAAGTCGCCGCCATTGAATCATGGAAAATCTCCATGCCCGGCGTCGAAGTGCGAGAAGCCATCAAGCGCACCAACATCTATGGGGACATTGCCGCGCACCTTTTGGGCTACATCGGCGAAGTCAATCCTGGAGATTTGATTAATGTTAACAAAAACGCGAAGAATTACAAACTCGGCGACAGCATGGGAAAATTTGGACTCGAACAGCGTTTTGAAACCTATCTCCGTGGAACAGATGGTGAGGAAATCAGAGAAGTCGACGCTCTAGGACGCGTGAAGCTCGAAAAGGGCAAAACCCGGTCCGGAGACACGATCGTCGGTCGCGAACTCGTGCCGGGCAAGAACCTTGTCCTCACTATTGATCAGGATCTGCAACTTGCGGCCACGAAAGCCTTTGGCGACAAAATCGGAGCCGTCGTTGCGCTCGACCCCCGTTCTGGCGAAATTCTCTCAATGCTTTCTCGCCCCGCTTTTGACTCGACCCAATTTTCCCGAGGGATTCCCACCGCACTCTGGAACCAGCTGATCAACAACGAAAATCACCCCTTGATGGATAAAACCATTCAAGACCATTATCCACCCGGCTCGACGTTTAAGATCGTGACTGCAGTCGCAGGCCTCGAAGAAGGCGTCATTGATGAGACCACGAAGTTTCATTGCACCGGCTCGCTGTGGGTCGGGAACCGCAAGTACCACTGCCACTTGAAACGCGGACATGGCGAAATGAATGTCGTCAGTGCGATCACGCAGTCGTGTGACGTCTTCTTCTATCGCGTGGCTCAACGACTCAAAAGTGTGGATGACATTGCAAAGTGGGCCACTCATTTGGGCTTAGGGCGAAAAACCGGGATCAATCTTGCGCGAGAGATCCCTGGACTTATTCCGACCGAAGCCTGGAAGAAAAAGCGCTTCAACCAATCGTGGAACGCAGGTGAAACGGTGTCGGTGGCCATCGGTCAAAGTTTCGTATTAACCACCGCTCTACAACTGGCCAACCTCTATGCCACAATTGGAAACGGGGGGAAACTGTTTCGTCCCTTTGTCGTTAAATCAATCGAAACTTACGATGGCGTCGTCCAAAAAGAGTTTCAACCTGAGCTCATTGAACAGACGAATCTCAAGGCAAAGACTCAGGAACTGATCAAGCAAGGCCTTTGGGGCGTCGTCAACAGCCCCCATGGGACCGCCTTTTCGCAACGACTCGCAGGTATGGATTTCGCCGGCAAAACAGGGACCTCCCAAGTCATTCGAATCGCAGCGGACAAGATTTACCAGAAGTGTGAATCCATGAAGTTTCGCGATCGCCACAACGCGCTTTTCGTAGGTTTTGCGCCCGCAAAAGACCCAGTCATTGCCGTTGCCGTTGTTGGCGAGCACGCCTGCCACGGCGGCTCGGGCGCCGCTCCGATCGCGAGAGCCATCATTAAGACCTACCTGGAAAAATACTGGCCTGATGTTTACGGCGATAAAACAATTGCGAAACGAACCGCTAAAGACACCCTTTTGCCAGCACCGCTTCCCGTAAAAACCGAAGACGAAGATGTTCTCATCGGGGGAGACTCCCCGTTTCTTCCGGAAAAGCTAAAAGAAGAAAAAGAAGAAGACGAAATCCCAACGGAAGGCACTACCGAATGACCCATAGTTCAATGGAAAGCCAGATGCCGATGGAGGACATGCCGTTACATAGGGGCATGTATGAAGAAGAACTCAAAAAATTCAATTGGAACCTTCTCATTCTCGAGGTTCTCCTTTTCGGCATCGGAATTTTCAACCTCATCAGCGCCACGGCCGTTCAAGACAAATCCTTGGGTCTCTACAAGCATCAGCTCCTCTGGTTTGGCGTGGGCCTCGGGATGACCGGTCTCGTTTTGCTACTCCATTATTCGTTTTTTTCGCGAACCGCCTACGTTATTTACTTTGCCAACCTCCTCCTTCTGGTCGCGGTCCTGGTCGCGGGTAAAGCGACCTTAGGGGCAAAACGCTGGGTCGGGTTTGGCGCGTTTCGCATTCAACCTTCAGAGTTCATGAAGCTGGCGTTGGTCATTTGTCTGGCCAAATATTTTGAAACGGATCGAACCGTCGGGGGGTATCGTCTCAAAGACCTGCTTTTACCTGCGATTCTGGTCATCCTCCCCGCAGGCTTGATCATGCTTCAACCCGATTTAGGCACGGCGTTGATTATTCTTCTGACGTCGGCAACGATGATGCTTTTCTTGAAACTTGATCCCAAGACGCTCATGATTCTCATTGTCTGTGCTGGAGTCTCTTTACCGGTCGCTTACAAATGGGGAATGAAGCCCTATCAACGTCAGCGTCTCGTCTCCTTCTTAGATCCCGCGGCGGATCCTCGAGGTTCCGGCTACAACTCAAAACAATCCCGCATCGCCGTCGGCAGCGGTCAACTTTTTGGAAAAGGCTACAAAAAGGGCACCCAAAGTCAGTTGAACTTTCTACCGGAGCATCACACCGATTTTATTTTCTCTGTTTATGCTGAAGAGCACGGCTTTGTGGGGTGCTTTATTTTGCTCTGCCTCTACCTGGCCTTTTTACTTAATGGACTTTCGGTCGGCTACCAATCCAACGACAAATTTGCGCTCTTGCTTGCGCTGGGCATTATCACGACTTTTTTTTGGCACATCTTCATCAACATCGGGATGGTG
>CAIRTR010000308.1 GCA_903881565.1 Oligoflexia bacterium
GTATCAGGGATTCGGTTCCGCCGAGTGAGACGGCCAAGTGACAAATTCTGACGGCATCCAAAAATCGGAAGGCGGAAGCTCGATCGTTTTTCTTAAGATAGAAACTCATCACCGCGCCAGTCCCCGTGCACTGTCTGTGGTAAGTTTTCCAATTGCTGCCGTCGGATTTTGTAAGAAGTCCCGGGAAAATGACCTTGGATACCTTGGGGTGGTGTGAAAGGGCGGTCGCGACTTTCATCGCTTTTTCAGCCTGTCTTGCCATACGAACCCAGACCGTTTCGATGGAGCGGGCGAGCAGCCATGCCGTATCGGGTGCAACGGTGGCTCCTAGAATGGTTCGGTAATCACGAATCGGACCGATATGTTCTTTACTTCGCGTGAGCACGGCTCCTGCGATAATATCGCTGTGGCCGCCTAGGAACTTAGTCGCTGAATAGAGCACGATGTCTGCGCCCAGGCGAAAGGGGCTTTGGAACACCGGTCCCAAGAAAGTGTTATCCACCGCAATGAGCGTTTTTGGGCCCGAAAACTGGCGAGCAAAACCCGTCACCGTCTCAATGTCGGTCATGGTGAGCGTGGGGTTGGCGGGCGTTTCGATGAAGACCATGTCAAACGGCCCTTCTTTGCGAAGGATGTCTTTGACGTTGGCGAGATCACTCATGTCCACCCCGTGGGCCGTGATCCCAAAACGTTTAGGACAAAACTCTTTGAAAAAGAGATACGAGCCGCCGTAAACAGGCGAAGAGTAGAGAATCTTTCCGCCCTTGGGTACCAGCGCGAGAATCGTCGTGGTGATGGCGCTCATCCCGGACGGAAAAAGGGCGGCAGCCGTTGCCCCGATTTCTGCAGCGACCAGCTTGTCTTCGGTAATTTCAATATTGGGGTTATTAATTCGAGAGTAGACTAGGCCGGGTTCTTTGCCGTCGTTGCCCGGTAAGTGGTAGGCTCGCTCGAAAAACTTGGCGCCATCGGCGGCGCTCGCAAATTCAAAGGTTGAGGTTCGAAAGACGGGGGCCTTTACGGCGCCTTCGGAAAGGCGAGAACGGTAACCCGCCAAGATGACCGAAGTCGCGGGGTGGTACTCGCGTAGAGGGTCTTTATAATGATGAGTGTAATGGGGTTTTGGAGAGGCAGATTGGCTCGGTTTTTTTTTCTTGGTGGGCGGCATAATTGATTAAAATGCTAGCACAGGCTTAGGTCTTTTGTTAGATTTTTTCGGATCGAAGACTTTGACTAGGGGGATCTCATGAAGCAGCTTTTCGTACGTAAACCTGTGGGGAGTTTGGGTGCCCATGAGGGCGGATTGCACCGAGTCTTGGATGCGTTTAATCTTACAACGCTTGGCATTGGCGGCATCATTGGGGCAGGAATTTTCGTGCTTACCGGCCAGGCCGCCGCCGAGTACGCAGGCCCAGCCATAGTCCTGTCGTTTGTGTTCTCCGCTGGAGCGAGTGCGTTAGCGGGCCTTTGCTATGCGGAATTCGCGTCGATGATTCCGGTTGCGGGGAGCGCTTATACTTATGCCTACTCCGCGTTAGGGGAGTTGTTCGCGTGGATTATTGGTTGGGACTTGGTGCTGGAGTACCTCTTTGGTGCCGCAAGCGTTGCGGTGGGATGGTCGGGGTATGTCACGAGTTTTCTAAAAGATTGGGGTATTTTTATTCCCCCTTCTTTGACGGCGGCAGCGGGAACGGATTTGGTGAAACTCCCTGACTTAGGTTGGGTTTCGGCAAGTCAGGGTCTGCTCTCGGAACTTACGCAAAAAGGAGTCGCGGTTGACAGTTTGCCGCATGTAACCGCTTTGATGAATTTGCCCGCGATGCTCATCATACTTGTGATGTCGATATTGCTGATTGTCGGCATCAAGAAGTCTGCCAATTTTAACAACGTGATTGTCGTTCTTAAAGTGGCGGTCATTCTTCTGTTTATCGGTTTTGGCATGGCTTACGTCAAAATTGAAAATCTAACGCCTTTCATGCCTGCCAATACCGGCGAATTCGGACATTTTGGTTGGAGTGGGGTTGTGCGCGGGGCGGGGGTCGTGTTTTTTGCCTATATCGGCTTTGATGCGGTTTCGACGGCCGCACTTGAAGCGAAAAATCCGCAACGAGATATGCCGATTGGAATCTTGGGGTCTTTGGCGATCTGTGCCGTTCTCTACGTTTTAGTTGCGATCGTCATGACGGGCATGGTGAGCTACACCCACCTTGCCGTGGCTGATCCGATTGCGGTTGCAGTGGATGCGGCGGGGCCAGGACTTTTTTGGCTAAGACCTCTTATCAAGCTGGGCGCGATTGCCGGTTTGAGTTCGGTCGTCTTGGTGCTGCTCATGGGGCAGGCGCGTATCTTTTTTTCAATGGCGCAAGATGGGTTGTTGCCTCAGGTGCTTACCAAAGTTCATCCGAAGTACAAGACCCCATGGGTTCCCTCGGTGATGATTTGCGGGGTGGCGATGGCGTTGGCGGGGATTTTCCCAATTGGAATCTTAGGTGAAATGGTTTCAATCGGAACGCTGCTCGCTTTTGTGATCGTAAGCCTGGGCGTATTGGTGTTGCGCAAAACAGATCCTGATCTGCCACGAAGTTTCAAAACTCCTTGGATGCCTTGGATTCCGATTCTTGGGGTGGCGACCTCACTTTTCGAGATGGTTTTTCTACCACTGGCAACGTGGATTAGGCTCATCGTCTGGCTCGCGTTGGGGATGGGAATCTACTTTACTTATGGGGTTCGCCACAGCCGGCTCAGAAAGAGTGCGTTAAAATGATTGCTTCATTATTGCGTAAAAAATCCATTCAGTCGCTGACCGCAGACGTGGCCGCAGGCTTTGGTGACGAAGGGCATGCGGGAGGAATTAAACTCGCAAAAGAGTTGGGTGCGCTCGATCTGACCGCACTCGGGGTCGCCGCCATTATTGGGGCTGGAATATTTTCCACCATCGGAAATGCCGCAGCGGCTGGGGGACCTGCCGTCGTGTTTCTTTTTCTCTTTACTGCGGTGGCATGCGGTTTTTCAGCCCTTTGCTATGCAGAGTTTGCGTCGCGAATCCCGGTTGCCGGTTCAGCCTACACCTATTCGTATGCGACGTTTGGTGAATTGATCGCCTGGATCATCGGTTGGGATCTGTTGATGGAGTATGCCATTGGCAATATCGCGGTGGCGATTTCGTGGAGCGAGTATTTTACGGGTCTGCTTTCGGGTTACGGAATTATTATTCCGAAATTTCTGACGATGGATTATTTGTCCGCCTCGCGGGCTGCCTCGAAAGTTGCAGAATTGATCGCCCAGGGGCAAACGATGGCGCAACTTCAAGCGCTGCCCGATATGAGTGCAGTGCTGTCCGCTTTTTCGGCATGGACGGGCGCGCCCGCGGTTTTCGGGGTAAGGATTATCTGTAATTTGCCTGCACTTCTAATTACGGTTCTCATCACTGCATTAGTTTATATTGGGATTAGGGAAAGCAAGCGCGCCTCGAACTTCATGGTGGCGCTCAAAATTATCGTCATCTTGTTTGTCATTGCTGCGGGATCCTTTTATGTCCAACCCGGCAATTGGAGCCCCTTTGCTCCGCATGGTGTGGGAGGCGTTCTCAAAGGGGTGTCGGGAGTGTTTTTTGCCTATATCGGTTTTGATGCGATCTCGACAACGGCAGAGGAGTGTAAGGATCCTCAGCGGGATCTGCCCATCGGGATGATGGCCTCTTTGGTCATTTGTACTGTTCTTTACGTGGCCGTGGCGCTCGTGCTGACGGGGATGGTGAACTACACCAAGCTTGGGGTTGGAGATCCTCTGGCTTTTGTTTTTGGTCCAGAGGGTGCCAACATTCCCTGGATTTCGGGCGTCATAGCCGCTAGTGCGGTCGTGGCGATGGCCACCGTCCTTCTTGTTTTTCAGCTGGGCCAGCCGCGAATTTGGATGGCGATGAGTCGCGATGGACTTTTGCCTCCGATTTTTTCAGCGATTCACCCGAAGTTCAGGACCCCCTGGTTCTCAACCCTGCTGACCGGGGTTGCAGTTGCAGTACCGTCTCTGTTTTTGAATCTGACCGAAGTAACAGATTTGACAAGCATCGGAACCTTGTTTGCATTTGTACTGGTGTGTGGTGGCGTGCTTTTGCTTGATAAGCGGGAAGATGATCAATCGGGACGTTTTAGGATACCCTATTATAGCAGCAAATTTGTCGTCCCGGCGATTCTGGTGTTGAGTGCCGTCAGCGTGTTCGTGTTTGCCCCAGAAGCGGCGCGCAGTTTTTTGAGTTTCGATTCGCCTTTTTTGCCGAAACTTCCGCTGTGGGTCTTTCTCATTTTTGCCACACTTATCGGGATCTTTTCGTTTTTGAGAGAGCTTTCCTTGATCCCGGTTCTTGGGCTTTTGTCTTGCGGCTATCTCATGACCGAACTTGGGATCACGAATTGGATTCGGTTCGGTGCGTGGTTACTCGTGGGCCTTGTCTGTTATTTTGTTTATGGGCATCGGCATAGCAAATTGGCCCCCAAGGTGGTCGTTCTACTCATTGCCGGGGTATCTTCTGGTCTCTTTGCGTGTGAGAATTGTCGGAAAAGTCTAGCGGGTGTTGAAAAGACTGAAAAATCGATAAAAAGGCTAGTGTCAATTGTTCAAGTGAACGAAGAGTTCATTGCAGGACTTGATACGGGTGATGAATCTGAACGAATCAAGGCTCGTTCTAACTTGAGCGTGGCTGGCAAAAGGATGGCCGCGTTGACGGTTGAGGCAAAGACCTTGCGAGGCGAAGTAGGCTCGCCGGAGTGCAAGAAGTGCTTTTTAGAAGAGCAGTTGGAAGGAAATAAAGATGGGTAAGGCGATGGACAATAAAAAATCCGGCAGTTCCCAGCGTAAATTTAGAAACCTGCTCATCAATCCTCGCTATCAGGTCAAATATATCTTTTGGACCACCTTTACGGGACTGTTTCTTATTTTTATAAATGCGATGGTTTTTTATGTTTTCATCCGTGAGAATTATAGAATTCTCGTTGATATGAGTCCGATGGAGGACGAGGCGAAGGTTCAGCTTTATCATGAACTACATCAAATCGTCTGGTTGCTTGGGGGCTTTTCTGTGGTTTTCTTGGTAGCAGTGTCTATTTTTGGGCTTGTGTTATCCCATCGGACGGCGGGACCGATGTATCATTTTAAGCGGGTTTTTAAGGCGATCCGGACCGGTAAGCATGAGCTGAGAATTCGGTTGCGGCCCAAAGATGATTTTGCCGATGTCGCAAAAGAATGCAATGAGATGATCGAGTACCTTCTCAAAAAGAAGTAACCGCTGGGGCTCCACCGGTTACCTCAAATCCTCCTTTAGATCTTTCCAGTCTTTTGAAAAACCAGCGCCTTCTTCTTCAATCGCTTTGGGTTGATCTTTGATGATTTGATCAAAGTTTCCAATTCGTTTGATAATGCGTTCGGGGGAGGGGCCGATTTCTTGAAAAGAATTTTCGGGATCGTCCTGAAGGCGGGGCGGAAACCAATCGTCGCTAGGTTCAAAAGGATTGGGACCCAGTCCGCCCGGCGGTGCCGGAAGCGTTGACGGAGCAACTTTGAACTTCTTAAGAGTCCTGCCTACATCAATGCCGAGCGCGAAAAGCGTATTGCGATAACCCGAGGCCACATCAATGGAGGCGCCCAACGCGAAAATCCAGGGATCGGTGCCCAGGCCAAAGGTGGCGTGAATCCGCGAATTCTCGACGTAACTGCCGCTGTAAAGGCGCAATTGAAGTTGTCGGAAACTGAAGAACTCGTATTCAATTCCCGCATGGGGCTGAAAGCTTAATGCGCTGGATTGCGGTAAGGTGGGGCCTTTTAGGCTGATTCCAATTTCAGTTTTGAAAAACCGATTGGGTATTTTCCCAACGCCAAGGCCTAAGCTCCAGGGGTGGGAGAATGAAGTGCCGTCCGGGGCCGTGTATTCAAGAGGCGTTCGAAAACTGATCCCATAAATAAGTCTCTCAGGTCTGCGATATTGAGCGCCGATTGTGGTGCCCCAGGCTTGCTTGGTCGGGGATTTGCCGTAGTTAAGAGCTGCACCGAGTGAAAGATGGTCGTTGAGAAACAGGTGAGAAGCACTGATGGAGGTTTCGCGAACAAGGGCAGCCTGATTGCTTTCGGATACGCCGGCGGCAAAACCCCAAGGAGTTTCCGGAGCAACGCCGCCGGCTGAGTACATGTTCAAATTCTGATCAGGACTGAGTAACTTTTGGTCATGGATGGTGTTTTTAGAAAATTGAAACTGCGTGCCTGGAACCGTGAGGGCACTGCCGGCAGGGTTTTCAAATACCCCCCACAGGTCATCGGATAAGACAATCCCGGTTCCGCCCCGCCCCACGCTTCTAGGATCCCCCTGAAGTCCCGTGTGCCAGCCCTCGCTTGAAAATGCGGATACTGAATTGAGAAGCAGAAGCAGCGGGAAAATGGCAAGTTTTCTTTGGATCTTAGAGTGCTGCATGTACAATGGCTTTTGCTTCTTCCTGAATCTGTTGGAGGTGGGCGGCGCCTTTGAAACTCTCCGCATAGATCTTGTAAATGTCTTCGGTGCCTGAAGGCCGCGCGGCAAACCATCCGTTCTCGGTGACGACTTTGAGCCCGCCAATTGAGGCGTTGCCGTGAGGGGATTTCGTGAGCTTTTGCAGAATGGGTTCGCCCGCGAGTTCTTGTGCTTTTACCTGTTCTGGCGAAAGAGCAGAAAGTCTCTTTTTTTGCTCGGATGTCGCAGGCGCATCGATACGTTCATAAATGGGCGCGCCAAATTTACGCGTGAGCTCAGTGTAGATTTCCCCTGGATCTTTTTTTGTCTTCGCCAGGATCTCAGCGGCAAGTAGGTTTAGAATGATCCCATCTTTGTCGGTAGTCCAAACTTGGCCATTTTTCCTGAGGAAAGAAGCGCCTGCACTTTCTTCTCCCCCAAAACCCATCGTGCCGGTTTCCAGTCCCTCGACAAACCATTTGAAACCCACTGGGACTTCGGCGAGGTTGCGGCCCAGGTGTTTGGCAATGCGATCAATCATGGAGCTTGAAACAAGCGTTTTGCCGATCGAAGCCGAAGGCTGCCAGCCCGGGCGATTCTGGAAAAGATACCAGATGGCGACTGAAAGGTAATGGTTGGGATTCATGAGGCCCGAGGATTTTGTAACGATCCCGTGGCGATCGGTATCGGGGTCATTGCCAAAGCTGAGATCAAAACGGTCTTTGTTTTGGATTAGCCCCGCCATGGCAAATGATGAAGAGCAGTCCATTCGAATTTTTCCATCCCGATCCACGCACATAAAAGAAAAAGTGGGGTCCACGGATTTATTAACCACAGCTAGTTTGATTTTGTATTTTTCGGCAATGGGTTCCCAATAATGAACAGCGGCTCCGCCCAGGGGATCAACGCCTAGCTGGATTCCGGAGTCGCTGATCGCTTTGAGGTCTACAACGTTCTCAAGATCCGTGACATAGGGGGAAATAAAATCCGCTTCATGTGTGGTGGACGCTTTGAGAGCTTTTTGCAGGGGAAAGCGCTTAAGTCCTTTAAGGCCGTTTGCTAGAAGTTCATTGGCACGTCGTTCGATGATTTGGGTGACGCTGGTGTCTGCGGGTCCGCCATGAGGAGGGTTGTATTTGATGCCGCCATCGTGAGGAGGATTGTGAGAAGGCGTTATGACAATGCCATCTGCTAGGCCCGTATTTTTACCCTTGTTATGGCACAGAATCAAATGGGAGATCACGGGAGTAGGGGTGTATCCCCTTTTTTGGTGAATGAAGGTTTCCACCTCGTTTGCGGCAAGAACTTCAAGAGCGGTATCCATTGCAGGTTCTGACAGTGCGTGAGTGTCCATACCGAGAAACAGAGGGCCCGTTATGTTATTTGAAACGCGATATTCGCAAATGGCTTGGGTGATGGCGAGAATGTGCGCTTCATTGAAGCTGGGTGTGTTCAAGCTGACTGAAGTGCCTCGATGCCCGGAAGTTCCAAAGGCCACACGCTGTGCTGGGTCCTCAGGATTGGGATGGCCCGTGTAGTAATGTGAAATAATTCGAGGCACGTTGATGAGCATTTCTCGAGGGGCGGGTTTTCCAGCTAAGGGGTGATTGGCCATAACCAGAAGTTAAGCAAAACGGGCCAAAGGTGTCATTAGATTTTCAAAATGACTTGCTGCAAACTTGACAATCATCGCATATTTTGAAAACTTTAAATCATGAAACCTTACGTTGCATGGATCGCGATGGGGATAGTGCAGTTCGTCGTTTTGGCTAACGCTCCGGCGATTGCCGCAACCGCTCAGGCCGTTGGCTATTATAGCAAGGGCAGCTTGATGGCGCCTAGTGACTTCCCTCTGCAGGGAAAGGGGTTTATCGAGCTTTTTCCCGGTCGAAATCGTTATTATGGGACACAAGCTCTGGTGGATCTCATTACGGATGTCGCGTCAAATATGGTTGACCTTTTTCCGGGGCTTGAGCGGCTTCAAGTCGCGGATCTTTCGGCTCCTCATGGGGGGGCGATAGCGCCACATAATAGCCACCAAAATGGTTTAGATGCTGATCTTGTTTATTATCGTGTTGATCATCAGGAGCAGGATCCTTCTCACACTCAAGGCCTAGAAGAAGTTTTTGTGAAGAAGGGAAAGCTCACCGCAAATTTTGACATCCCCCGCAATTGGGCTTTGATGAAAGCCTTTGCGGCTTCGGGGCGAGTCGAGCGGGTTTTTGTTGATGGCGTGATTAAGCAGACTTTGTGTAATGAGGCGAAACGTGTCGGAGAGTTCCAGACTCAAGAGGAGTCATTGAGAATGCTAAGGCCGCTTGAGCAGCATGACAATCATCTTCATTTGAGAATTCGTTGCCCAGAAGGAAATCCCGAGTGTATCGCGCAAGAAGAAGTGGGCGGGGATAGTGGCTGTCAGAGTCTGAATCCTAACGAAATTCCACCCACAATCCCTTTGAGATCCAGTTCGGAGTTCTGACGGGTGTAGCCCCCAGTGAATCCTGTGGCCTCAAGCTTAAAGAGCAGGGACTCGGCATCGTATTGATACTGGAGGTGCCCCCCAAAAACCGTTCCTGATCCTGCGATCGAGCTCGGACCTGAGAGAGTCGCATAGCGCGCCGAAGGTCCCCCTGAAAACAGATGATGGTCCCATAAACGATATCCGCCCAGAAATGCCCCCGAAAACGTAAGGAGTGTCGTGGACTCTGTTTGAGAAGTCGATTGGACGACGTTTCCCAAAAGTAGACCCGCTCCAGCGACGAAAGCCGCTGAAAAGTTTCCCCTCATCGCTTGCTCCTGGGGCGCGCCCGCGAGTTGGACCTTTATCCGGGCCTGATTGGGCGAAAACGGCGCGAGCCGTACGCCAATATCGATTCGATCGGAGACCGGAACATAAAATCCAAAATAGGGATTGGTGTAATTGTTTTGAAGTCTTGGTTTGGGAGTCGTGGCCTGGGGGTCGCTCGCGTCTTTCGCCGGTTGCACGGACAACGCGATAAGATCTGGACCCCCCAGCATGCCGACGAGATCCATCGATGCGGTCTGACCTTTTCCGAGTGCTTCGGGAGATTCGAGTTCACCCACAGGAATACTGTAATGAGCGCAACCCGAAGTTCCTAATGCCGTCAAGAGTAGCGCGAGAGTAAACCGCATTATTTCTTCTGAAGAAGATTCAAAAGGGCTTCTGCCACCAGTGGGAGGGGTTTTATGAATTCCGCACCTCCAATTTTAATCGCCTCTCGGGGCATCCCAAATACGACGCAGGTCTCTTCATCTTGCGCAATGGTGTGGGCTCCGGTGTTTTTCATCTCCAAGAGTCCCTTTGCTCCGTCGGACCCCATTCCAGTTAGAATAATGCCGATGCTCTTTTTCCCCACTTCCTGGGCCACTGAATGAAAAAGAACATCCACTGAAGGTTTGTGCCGGTTGACTTTTTCTCCATCCTGAACAACGACAACAGGATTTCCATTGCGATTGGCTTTGTACCACATCTGCAATCCGCCAGGCGCGATGAGGACGCGGCCGGGTTTGACAAGGTCACCATCTTCAGCTTCTTTGACTTCAAATTCACAAAGACTGTTGAGACGATTTGCAAAGGCGGTAGAAAAAACAGGGGGAATGTGTTGGACGATGAGAATGGCAGGAATCTCCTTGGGGAGTCTGATCAGGACTTCGCGAAGCGCTTCTGTTCCACCGGTGGAGGCGCCGATCGCAACCAGCGTTGTTAAATTAGTTTTCCCAGTGGACTTCAGACGCTCGGGATTGGAGGAGTAGCGTGAGCTACCCGGCACGTGAGCCGCGCGTGCGGCCAGTTTGATGGCAGCAGCCATTTTTACTTTTTCAACAATCAGCGGCGCTACCGTGGCAATTTCCTCAAGCGAAGGTTTTTGTATATAGTCGACAGCGCCATGTTCCAGGGCATCAAAGACGGCGGAACTCTCGTCTTTGCTGATCGAGCTGATCATAACGGTGGGGATTGGATGAAGCGGGAGAAACTTCTTGAGGAAACTCACTCCATCCATTTCAGGCATATTAATATCGAGCGTAATGACATCGGGTTTTAGCTCGATAATCATGCGTTCCGCAACCGAGGGGCGATCTGCGACGCCTACGATCTCAAGATCCTCATCAGAACCCAAAACCCGAGTGAGAAGCTGTTGAATGGTTTTCGAATCATCGACAATGAGAACGCGCTTCTTCTTAGAGGGAGTTTCCATTCGAGGCGCTGACTCTGCCTCTGCGATTCTGAGTCTCCCTGATTCGACATAAAAGTAGGCTTCAAGTGGAAAGTGTTTTTCTTCTTTTTCGCCTGCTATCTTGATTCTCGCAAGCAGGAGAGTTTTTCTAACCCGAGATAGAATCCGAGGATCACCGGCAATTTTGGCTTGCAGGGGAGTGCTGCTCTCGCCAATCTCTGTGAGGAGTTTTTCAATCAGCACGTCTGCCTGGTCGGCGCCCAGGTCGGGGAGGCAAAGCATGCCTCCTCGTTTTCGTTCAAGATCAAACACGACGATAACGGCACCACTGGAGACGACGGCGTGAATGATTTCGGTTGATTCGGAAATAATCGGGATAAGTGCCTGAGCTAGAATCATGGTGTGCCTTTGAGGTTAGCTTACTTCAGATAAGAACTCATCGGAATGATAAATAAAGCTCGTGTGCGGAATGATTCGACTGCAGCGTCCAGGAAGCGGAATGCCTAGAGTCGTCGGTCCGTCTTCAAGCATGAACGACGCATGGTTCCAGGTCGTTAATCGCGAGATGGCCTTCTTTGAAACGTCTCTGAAGATCATCACCGATGTTGATCGCGAAGACAGAGTTGAGCGGAAGCCGTCAAAGTTTTTCGCAAAGTCGGCGATATAGATTTTGTAAGGAACCAGTTGGTCTTTGGTTGGCACAGTTTCAAGGAGGTCGGGTCGAAAGCCGAGTGTGCCTTCAAAGTGAGTCACGAGCGCCTCAATCGCGTTCCCTGAGCCGGGAACTAGAATGAGTACCGGAGGTTTCTCGCCAAGAGATTCGGTGTTAATCTGTCTCAGGAGTGCGACTATTTTCGCGCGGTCTGCGAGGCCCCCCACGATGACTCGAAGTTTCTTTTCGGGGTCTTTGATCGTGAATTTTTTACTGAAGGATTTGTCGACGGTTGAAGGGCCCTTGTTTTCTTGCAGGGTGGCGGAAAGTGCAGCGCAACGGAGTTTGGTCCGAATTTCATCGGCTCGTTCCGCAAGATCGGCCATGCCAGGCTTTTCCACATAGTCTACAGCACCTAACTCCAGTGTTTTGAGTCCGAGTGCGGAATCTTCGCGTGAGACGGAACTGACCACCACGACCGGCGGATGCTTGGGGTGCATGTTTTTTTGCAGATATTCGACCCCGTTTTGCTCCGGCATGTGAATGTCAAGCGTGACGACGTCCACGGTATGTTGCTTGAGCATCAGGGCTGCTTCAATTCCATTTTTTGCGGTGGCAACGACTTCGAAGCCGTCTTCTTTTTGGAGCAGTCTCTTCAATAGGGTGAGCACGGTGGGGGAGTCGTCAACGCAAAGCACTCGCAAGATCTGGGGTTGGACAGACGAAGTGGGCTCTGGCTGCCAAGCGCGAGGGGGTTGCGTCGCCTTGGTGGCGCTGGCCATGGGTTGAGGCGCGACCTTTGGCAGTTCTTGAACATGTTGATAAACCGAAGGCGCTAGTGAGCTCACAGGGAGTTTGAGCCCCGTAAGACTCTCGGAGAGTCCGATGATAAAGTACCCGTGCGGGTTGATGTGTTTCAATAGATTCGTCGTGATAGAAGCAATTTGCTGCTGATTAAAATAGATGAAGACGTTTCGGCAGAAAACGACGTCAAACATGCGCCCCTTCATCGGGGTTTCAAGCTCAAGAAGATTCACGGTTTCAAAGGAGCAGGGCAAGCGAATCGCAGTCTTGGCTTTGACAAAGTCTGCGATCTCCCCGGTTCCGCGAACCCAGTGATCCGCAGCGTAAATTGCAGGTATGCTCTTAATCTCATCATAGCGATAGACGCCATTTTTCGCAATCGTGACCGATTCGCTATCGACGTCACTCCCGAAAAGCTCATATTTGAAATCGGGCGCGAGCTTTTTAAGCTGCGTGTGAAGAAACATGGAGAGAGAATAGACCTCTTGCCCACGGCTGCTGGCGGCAGACCAGATACGGATGGTGTTTCTACCCTCTTTTCGGAGGGCGGCAATTATCGCGGGAAGTCCCTTTTTTTCCAAGAATTCAAAATGCAAAAACTCTCTGAAAAAATGAGTGTGGTGGGTGGTGAGCAGTGAAACGAGCGCTTGGGTTTCAGAAGTTGCGTTATTTTTGAGGTGGGTGAGGTAAACCTCCGCATCCCCAATGCCGAGTTGAAGCATCCGTCTGACCATTCGAGATTCGATCATTGCGGCTTGCTTGGGCCCCAGTTGGATTCCTGTGGCTTTGGTTACGATGGTGGAGACTGCCTCTATCAGTGCTGTGTTCATCTGTTGCTCCAAATCTTAAACTTCTTTGAATCTCGGGTCATTCTCGGATGGCACTTGCTCACTGCCTCCGGCTAATTGATTGGCGGGCTGCGCGGGGGTCTTGACCTGAGGTGCGGGTTCATGCATTTTTTCGGGTTGCTTAAAGGGGATTACATTGGCGGGCAGTGCCTTTTTTACTTCAACCTTTTTAGCTTCGAATCTTTTGGCTTTAACAGGCTTAACAGCTTTAACTTTTTGCGGTTTCTGCACCTTCACCATCGGTGCCGGCTTCACTTTTTCTTTTTCGCTGCCATTTACTATTTGTTGAAGCGTGAAGAAGAGAGCTCGCAAAGATTGTGACTGGGAAGAAAGCTGTACAGCTGAAGCTGCGATTTGTTGGGAAATCCCTGAATTTTGTTGGGTGACCTGGTCCATTTGCCCCATAGCGGCGGTGATTTCGTTGATTCCTTGGGATTGTTCACGGGTGGCGCTCGTGATCTCGCCCACCATTGAATTGACCTCATTGACCTTCTCCACGATTTCATCCAGGACTTTCCCGCTCTGTATGGCTGTTGCGGTTCCGGCTTCAACTTTGGCTTTGCCGTCCGCAATGAGAACCCCTACTTTTGATTTGGTGTCTGTGACAATTGATTCGACTTTTTCAATGCTCCCATTGAGCATATCGGCAATTTCGCGGGCGGCAATACCGCTCATTTGGGCCAGGTTTCCTACTTCTTCAGCCACGACGGCAAAACCTTTGCCGTGCTCCCCTGCGCGCGCCGCCTCGACCGAGGCATTAAATGATAGGAGTTTAGTTTGGAAGACGATGTCGTTGATGACTTTTGTTTTGTTGCCGATTTCTGCAATGACGTGGGTAATCTCCGTGATGCGAGAGTTACTTTCCTCAATCTGCTGCATGATGTTTTGATTGCTGACGTTGATGTCTTTGATAGCATCAATCATCTGGCTGACGGCTTGTTTGCCGCGAGTTGCGACATCCGCACTAGTATTTGAAACTTCGGATGCGTGCTGTGCATTGTCTGCACTTTTGGAAACCATGGCGAACATCTCTTCTACCGATGCCGCGGTCTCCTGAAGGGCTGCTGCCTGTTGCGTTGAGGATTGGGCAAGATTGGTTGAAGCGGAACTGACACTTGTCGCAGCGGTTTGAGTCTGATGAGTTTCCCCGTCGAGAAGTTTGAGCGTGGCATTCAGGGCCGTGCTGATATTAGTCGCAAGATAGCGAGTGAGAAAAAGTCCAATGCCTGAGCCCACGAGAATTGCGGACCCGAGAATGAGCGTCGACCAGAAGATGTATTGGCTTTGCAGCTCTCCTTGCGCGCCGACGATGAGCTTCATGGAGGCCAGATAGAAGGCCAGAATTCCGGTTCCTCCCACAACGAGAGAGATCCCAAATCTTTGAAGTTTCTTCTTAAGTGACCAGTTTTTCATTCGATCCTCCAGCTTAACCAGACTCATTGCGGACCCAAATAGGGCGTTTCCATTAGTACGCATCGGTAGAACTGCAGGGTTTATTTAGGAGGAAATCGTAGATTTTTAGGAGCCCGAAGGCCTGAGGCTGCGCAGCGCGTCAACTGTTGTAATGCTGGGCTCAAAACCGAAGTCTTTGCGGAATGCGTTATCAGAGACAATAGTAGGATATCTAAAGTAATCAATGAGATGCTCTGGGAAACTGAGTCGCAGCTTCGAGAGCGCGCCCACAAGGGGATAGGCCAGGAAAGAAGGGACCGGAATAGGGATCGAGCCCGCTTGGAGAATGGCTTTCGACCAGGGGATCGCTCCTTCGCCTGTGATATTATAGACTCCCGATTTATCGCCTTTGAGGCACAAATAGAGGGCGCGCGCGATATCTTGTTCGTGCACGAACTGTTGCAGCGGGTCATAACCCAGAAGGGTGGGGCAAAAATTGGCGCGAAGCATCTCTGAAATCGTGTTGTTGATGCGCCTTCCGATTACGTTTACGGGGCGAAGAACTACGGTTCTGACATCGCGATACTGCCACATGAAGGTGGTGGCCACATGATCTAACTCGATGGCGTCGACGAGTTCAGGAAAAAGCTGAGAGGCCCGAAGGGGCGCGTCTTCGGCGATATGCACATGGTTGGCTTGGTGAGCGCCGTAAACGTGAAAAGTGCTGAAGACAATGAGATTCTGCAGACCGTATTTGCGTGCCAGGCGAAGCAGGTTTCCCGTCCCCAGGACGTTCACCCGATACCGGAAACTTTTTGTCGTATGTCCATCGGCCCGAACGCGGCCCAGATGAAGCAGGGCAAAGAAGCGATTCTGCCTGAAAATCTCGGACATCTTGCGATGAGAATAATCAATCTGGTGAAACTCGCCTGGGAAATTTCGCCCCATGGGCATGGGCCTGGGATCCACGCCAATGAGGCGATAATCCTGCGTGAGGATATCAACCACAATACTGGCTAATCCCCCAGAAGCGCCCGTGATGAGAATGGTGGGGCGTTGATCGCTCATGTTATTTTCCTTATCACTTTCCAGGCTGCGTGAAAATTTGCCGGCCTCTCATCGCTAGGCCGACGCTGAGTTCACTTCGAATGGCGCTCTTGACTTGATCTACTTTGAGCTGGATATCGCGATCCGAAGCATCGGGATCACCTTCGAATTTAAGTGGTTCTCCAAAACGTAGTGTGACTTTGGTCGGCATAGGGAGCGCTCCCAACGGACCGAGGAAAGGAAAAAGAGGCGTAAAAGGAAAATAAGGCGCGCCAAACTTCTTGGCGATTTTCCTTAAGTGAAAAAAGGCGGGATAAGTTTCTTCACAGCCGATAATTCCAACAGGGACGATAGGCGTATTTGTTTCCAGCGCCAGGCGAATGAAGCCGGTGCCGAAACGTTGAAGCTCATAGCGCTTGAAAATACTTTTCCCTGAGCCTCTAGTTCCCTCGGGAAAAACAAGAACGCATTCGTCTTGATTGAGAAGTTCGACGCAATTTTGCGGATCACCCACGACCGTTCCACAGCGGGCAAAAAGAGTGCTGATGAAGGGGAGGGTCGGAACCCATCGCTCGGCCATCGCTCTGACAATCCGAGGCGGAGTCGCCTCAAGAACTAGGGCAAGCGCCAAGAGCAAACCATCAAACGGGATTTGGCCGCTGTGATTGGCAACGAGTAGCACGCGTCCTTTAGGAAGGCGCTCAATTCCCGTCGTTTCGACTCGAAAATAATGAGAATAAAACCAACGAAGTAATCCGGTCGCAATCTTTACGGTTTTGGGATCCAGGCCCCAAGGATCGAAACCGGCAGAATTAAGGCGAAGAGGAGCTTGATCCACCCGATCGCGCACGGGTTTCGGCAAAGTAAGCTCAATGAGGCGGTTTTTCAGAGCCTCAATCATTATTGCCTCGGTTATTTTCCTGCAAGGATCTTCTTATGAACAGCTTCTAACTTTTCTTTTAAGGTGTCTGCCGTGAACGGTTTGATGATGTAGTTGCTAACGCCCGCTTTGATCGCATCAATCACTTGCGAATTCTCAGATTCAGCGGTTACCATGACAAAGGGGAGTTCCTTAAATCGTTGGTCCCCTCGCACGCGCTTCAGCAAATCAAAACCTGTGCAGTTGGGCATGTTCCAATCGGAGATGACGAGGCCAATGGGGGGCTTCGCGTTTGCGAGCGCTTCCCATCCTAGAGCACCATCGGAGGCTTCGGTAAGATCCATGAAGCCCAGTTCTTTGCAAACTTTGCTGACAAGTTTACGCATGGTCATCATGTCGTCAATTACGAGAATACGTGTTGAAGGATCAAACATGGCTGGTGGTGTCCTCTTTCTCTTTCTAGTTCTCTTTCTAGAATTCTACCTTGATCTGGAGAGATGACAAAGACTTTTTATGCAGCCTTGGCCGGGGCTGCCTGCGTGATTGCTGCGTAGTCAGTCACGTTAAGAACTTTGCCAATGTCCAAAAGCAAAACAAGCTGGTTGTCCTTGCGCGTCACTCCGGTGATGTACGCCGTGTTGATGCTGCTTTCGATTCCGGGTTTTTCAGATATATCTTGGCTCGTTAAAGCGAGAACGCTGTTGACTGAATTGACGACAACGCCAAGCGAAAGGCTCCCTATGTTGCAAATGATGATCGCAGTTTCAGGGGTATGAGTCGCCGCTTGCTTCATGTTGAATTTAAGTCTCAAGTCGATGACGGAAATTACCTGACCGCGCAGATTCATCATGCCCAGAAAATGCGGCGGCGTGTAGGGGATCGGCGTGATCTCAGGTACCGCAATGACTTCGCGCACAGCGAGAAGTGGCATTGCGTAAACCTCTGCTCCTAGCGAAAATTCAAGATACCGTTCTACTGAGGTAGCACCGACAACTGATTTCGAGGTTTTTTGGTTTTCCATATTAGGCTACTCCTCTTAAATGGGAAGTTTTGGCTTGGCTTGGTTTTGTTTTTGAAACCAGTTCTCCCATGTCTAAAATCAAAGCCGCACGTCCATCACCCAAGATGGCTCCTCCACTAAATCCTCGGATATGCTGGAGCTCTGCTCCGAGTCGTTTGATCACAACTTGTTGTTGTCCTATGATTTCGTCTACAAGCACTGCAAAGGGCTTTTCAGAGGTTCTAACAACGATTGCGATCGTGTCGGACGCAGGTTTTGGCGTTAATTTTCGACTTAAAAGAGTGGGAAGCCGATAGACTTGGATATTTTCCTCTCGCAAGGTAAGAACTTCACCCACGCCTGTCACAAAGTGTACGTCCTTGTCCTGAGGTCGGATGGATTCAAAAACCTGGGCCAGCGGAATCACATAGCGTTCATCTTCAGAAGTGATGAGCATGCCATCAATAATTGCCAAGGTGAGGGGGAGTAAGATTTTAAAGCAGGTCCCGCCACCGAGGGTCGTGGTAAGTTGCACTTCTCCTGAGAGACGTTCGATATTTGTCCTCACGACATCCATCCCCACGCCGCGACCCGAGACATCTGTGACAACGGCTTTAGTCGAAAAGCCGGGCGCAAAAATGAGGTGATAGGCCTCTTGGTCTGTAAGGGTCTGACCGGGTCTTAATAGACCTTTTTCAAGGGCTTTAGCTGTCAATTTTTTGGCATCAAGACCTTTTCCATCGTCTTTTATCTCAATGACGATGTGATCGCCCTGATGATAGGCTTTGAGATAAACGTTTCCCACAGGATCCTTGCCGGCCGCCGCGCGTTCCTTAGGATCTTCAATGCCGTGGTCAACCGCGTTTCGAATCAAATGGACCAAAGGATCGCCGAGGTTTTCAAGAACAGTCTTGTCAAGTTCGGTTTCTTCACCGCTGATGTGAAGCTCGATGCTTTTTCCAAGTGTCTTGGAGGTATCACGAACGATTCGCTGCATTTTTTGGAAGGTTTGCTTAAGGGGAATCATTCGCAGGCTCATCGAGATATCCTGAATATTTTTGGATATTTTTGAGAGCTGTGTGATGGTTTTTTGAAGCAGGGCCGATTGCACTTTGTTTTTGTGCTGATTGAGGACGGTCTGCAAAATAACCATTTCACCCACGTTGTTTACGAGCTGATCGAGTTTGCCCAGGCTGACACGAATGCTTTCATCTGAAGCCGCAACTTTAGCAGTCGTCGCAGGCGGAGCCGGTGCTTTGGGCGAAACTTGAGCGACGGGTGCAACTGGAAGCGGAATGACTTGAGCTTCAACCGAATTTTGGACGACGGCTTCTAGAGCTTCAAAGGGGTCTTGTGTTGACGGGATTGGAATGGGACTCGCTGCGACTGCGGCCTCCTCAGGAAAAGCATCTGCCGAAGGGATCACCACAGCTTTTGCGGGTGCCTGACCATTCAGAATCGCGCCGATCGCGCTTAGAAGCTGGGTGCTGTCGAATTTTGCGTCAATATCTGCTTTAAGTCCATCGACCATCAAACGGAGGTGATCGTTGCAAAGAAGAAGAAGGCTTACAATCTCACTATCGATATTCAGCTCCCCCTTTTTCAACTTCAGGAGGAGGGATTCGAGTTGATGGGTGAACTCCGAAAGTTCGGTAAACCCGACGGCTTTTCCGCTTCCCTTGAGGTTGTGAGCGAGGCGGAATATTTTCTCAAGAACACTCGGGTCGTCTTTGCTGGACTCAAGATTGAGAAAACACTGCTCTGCATCTGTGATGAGCTGGCTTGCTTCATCAAGAAAACCTACTTTGAGTTCTTTTTCAAAATCATCCATAAGGGTATCCAATCTGGAAAATGTTTTTGTCCCTAAGGTGTTTTCGGAGGATATCTGACGAAACTTTAGCGGGAATTTTTGAGAGATCTCAAGATCGGCTGGTATGCGTGTTTTTGCTTGAAATAACAAGATCTTATTTGTAACTTGGATCCAGTGAAACTATGTTCTTTTTCGCACTTTTCTGAACGTCTGAGGGGGGCTGTCTGGACACTGCTTGCAATTGTGAGTCTCAGTGTGCCCGTTTGGGCTGGGAGTTCTCCTGCCACGCCAGCAGCCGTTTGGCTGAAAAGCTCATCGGCTCAGTTTCCCGATCCCAAGATCTCATGGGTGGATTGGCGGGGACAGAAAATCACTCCCAAATGGCGGACCAGGAGTCGTTGGTTTTTTGATACCGCGGCCGAAGAATCACCGGTGGGACATCCCGTTCTTCGAACTTGGGTGGAGCTTCCCGCGTCTCATCAGGCGATCTCACTTAAGGGCGGCACTTCTTTTAAGTCCAAAATAGATCCTGAGGATCAACCCTTCGGCGAACTAGGGAAAAGAAAGGGAAGTGTTCTGCGTTTCGATCTCGATACGCGTCTGTCATCGGCTACGCTTGAGTTTTTGGATGCCAAGGGAAAGCTTCAAGACGTGGGATTTTGGGTGGAACTTGAATACGACGAGCCCGTTTTCTGGCTTGATCGAAGTTGTTGGCAAAATGAAGTGTCTGTGAAAAAAGAAAAACTTCAAAGCAAGTTCCTGTATGCGGGGGTTGTTTGCGAAGATGCAGGGGATGCCATGAAAATGGTTTTTCTTTTTTCTCCTGATGCGCAGTGGCGAGGATCCTCCTGGGGATCCCATCCGGAGTCGCGCCCGGAGGCGCGCCATTCGGGGCCAGGCTGGGTGGAGTATTCAGTCGAAAAATCGTCTAAGCATTTCGAAGGCGTTCAAGCCTTGGGGAGTTTTTCAATCGCTAACAAAGGGGATAAGCCTTCCGAAGTGTCAGAATACCAGGTGCTTTATCGGGTAAAAAAGAGAAATTCATTATGGAGCTTTAATGTGAACTTGGGCCCGACCGCCCTGATTTATGCTGAGGCGGCGACGAAAACCAGCGGCGCAATTGACGTCAGCGAGCTAGGCTTGACACTTAAGGCGGGTGCAGGCTTCAAGGTGATTCCAAAGAAAATTGAGGTTTCTGCGAGCGGTTATTTCACGTTATTTCCTATTCTTGTATCGCCCTCGACGTTGCCAAGCGCTCGTTATTTTGGTGCGAATGGGCGCTTAGGGTATTTATTTAATTCCTCGCCTCAAAGCCCGGAGTGGAGTTTTTGGTCAGGGTGGTATGTTTGGGGGATGCTCGTTTCTGCAGGCAACCCCTACGGGGTGAAGTTTTTGAGCGGTCCCCAGATTTTTGTTCAAATCAAAGACTCTCGGCCCGGCGGCCGCTTCAAGCTCGCCTATTTGAAGCTCGCTCCGATTGCCTCCGGGGCGCGCTTGCCTTCGCTAGCTGATCGCGAGGTCGCCCTAGGCGGCAGTCTGCAGTTTAACTCCCCCGAGTCACGCTTTCCGCTTCTTGCGACGCTTGATGTCGCGCACACCGCGATTGGAGCGAGCATGCATTTGCTGTCAGTTTCGGGAGGCGTTCAAGTAAATTGGTAATTTTCCGATACGTCATGCGGAGGATTGTCTCACCTTGTCGAATCTCGCTTTTCTGATTGATGACCGCGATGATCGGGCTAGCGCTGCAGAGCGGTCGCAGCTCATGCGCTTTATTCAGATTTTGCGTCCAAAATTTGACGTCGAGATATTTTCAATTCAAATAGGCGAAGAAGCGTTCTTAGCGGAACTCACCAAAAAAGAATATGTGTTGATTTTGGCCCCTTGGGATTGTTATTTCAGTTGGTCGCGGGTCGAAGCCTTTTATGGAATCACGCGGACCAGCGGTCCTACGTTTGCGGGCTATTTTTGCTCCCCTTTGAATTCGGTGGATTCGAAGAACTCGAAAAACATTCAACCGCCTTCGAACGCCCATCGAGTGATTTTGTTGGACCTGACACAGGATATGCCTGAAATGCAGGCTCATTGGATTTGGCTTTTGTCTAAGGACATCACACGTGCCGGCCTCATCCCGCTTTTTCAGGGCAAGACTCCTCCGTGTTATTCGGAGAATTGGATGGCACAAGAGGAACTCGGGGCTCGCTTTGAGAACCTTTTGCGTTTGCCGGAAATTGCCGAAAATCATTGGAAGTCACTTTCCGGTGCCATTCGAGTTTGTCTAGGTGCCGTCTGGGGATGGATCTTTGATGAGTCTGGCGCCACCGTGCCATCCGCTCCTAAAGTTTTTTTTCAGTTCGCTGCCTCGGCTGATTTGCTGGTTTTTCGGTTTTTTATTTCGGTTCAAAGACTCAAGCCTTCTCAAGTTGTTCAGTCCTTCTGGCCCTCGAGTCATGCGGTAGATTCTCTGCCCGTTCTGCTTGCAACTCACGGGGATTTTGTGAGGATTCATTCTTTTGGGGAAAGTCCATTTATGGAGTTGACCGTGGGCTTCTTTCCTAAAACGCAGCGAGATATTTTGCGGGGTATTTGTCGCAATTTTTGGATAGAGCCACTCGATCCTCTTCTTTTGCGGGAGCCGCAGTTTGTACCCCTTGAGGCATTAAGCAAGTTTCCTCATCTCAAACCTTTCCCTCTGAATGCTGGCAAGGTTCATCAGTTGGGACTGTTGCAGAATCAGGTCCAAGGCTTAAATCAGAAACTGTCGGAGCGAGAGTTTCTGATTCGGGAGCTTCGTTCAGGCGGCGTGGGGACCCCGACGCAGCTGCCTCCGCCGGATGCAGAAGGAATGCTGGAAGCGTTTCGGGGGCATTATTTTCAAATAGAAAATGAGCTTCGGGAGCTTGAGCTAGAGGCGCAGAATCTGCAGCAGTCAGCTTCTCAGTCGTCGTCAAACGAAATTGTGAATTTGCAGCGAAGGATTTTGGTTTTAACCCAGAAAGAGGCCGGATTATTACGCTCTTTGGCTGAGACCATGGAACTTTTTCACAGGCGTTTTTCGAAAGGCGGTAAAACCGGTGCGGGAGGCCGACATGGATAAAGCCGGGGTTATTCCCAAGGTTTCCCAACGGCTGGATGAATATTTCTCCGCTTCTTTGGATGCACTCCCGATGGAGAAGGTGTTGCCGTGTCCTATTTTTCAATATTCTTCCAGGCTTCGACGGATGATAGTTTGGAAAAGTAAGGGATGCGTTTTAGGCGGTGAGTTTCTCGCGCTCTTTCGCGATCGTGGGGTCTACCGTTTCTGGGTGCGGAAATCGGATCTAGAGGCGTTTCAGATGTATTTTCAGGCGGAGCGACATCTGGAAGAGTTAGAATTGTCGGGTGAACAGAAGCAGGTTCGTCCCTATACGGAAAGCGGCGACAAAATCGCGTCACTCCTTCTCGCTGACGGGGTGGATCCCCGTTACAAAAAAGGGGGAGCGGCCTCCGAGGCGCGCAAGATTGTGGAGCAGTTAACTTGCCCGAATTCGGTGGAGGAGCAGAAGCCAGTTACCGCAAAAGCACGAGAGGTGGTGCAAGACGTGCTTCAGGGGCTTAATTGCGAGGTGGCAACGCTTGCTTCAGAAATTTGGAAAATTGCGGAACTCGAGCCGGAGCTCGGCCATGGTGTGAATGTGGCGACATATACGGTATTGTTCGCCTTAGCCTTTGGCAGAATTGATCCTGCACTTTTGTCTGATCTGGCTTTGGCCGGTTTGCTTCACGATATCGGAATGTCACAGATCCCTTATGAAACGGCCTCTACCTCTTGGATGGAGCACACCCCGGAGAGTCGGGAAGAGTATGTGCATCATGTTGATTTTAGCGTGAGTCTCATTCGCCATCTGGATCCTCGAATTTCGGAGCGCGTGCTGCGCTTGGTACAGCAGCATCACGAAAAATTTGATGGCACGGGATATCCTCAGAAACTTAAAGGTTTTAAATTCGAAAGCGTTGCGCAGATTCTAGGGATGGCGGACCTCTTGGACACAGTTGCCTCCGGACATTGGGATGGCTCTGCTCATCCCCTGCGAGAAACCTTTGAGATCTTGGAACGTCTGGAGAAGTTGAGAACTTTTCCAGAATTTTTTAATCCCGAGATTTTTGAGGCTGTTTTGAAGTGGATTCATCACCCTGACTTCCTGGATGCGAAAAAGGCGGCGGAAAAGATGATTAAGCAAGAGACGGCGAAGTTGGTCAAAGGGGTTGAAACGCGCTGAAAACGCGTCCCTCAAGGCGGGCCAGTTTTAGCCTGGTTATAGGCAGAGACGAGTAACCCCCCTGCAATCTGCCCCACTCCCGAGAGCCAGTTTGCTGGCGCGTCTTGGTTATCTGGACCAAAGATGATGAGCGCTCCCGTGATTTTTTCGGGATGAAGTGGGGAGTGTAAAGCAATCGCCATCTGTGCTCCCGTTTTGACAAGGCGGTGAGATGAAATTTCAGAAAGAATCGCTTCGCTTGCTGCTCTCAGTTGCGCGCTTGAGATCGCCTCCATGTGGGTACTTTCGGCATAGGCAAGTCGGGACCATTTGGTTTCGCGATAAGACCATAGTTCCACTCTCGGATCTCCCAGGGCGGTAGCGAGATACGCGCAATACCTTCTCGAAATTTCGGCAAGTCCTCGGTCACGACGAGAGATCATTTCGGAGACGAGGAAGGCGAGAGCAAGTGGAGACATTTTTGACCAGCGCCCGGGATCTTTGGCTTGGACCGGAGGAGGTAGTTCCGGCTCGGAGGGCGACTCGGCCACGGAGTCGTTGCTGAGGGGCTCAGGTGCGCTCAAAGAGGAATTCAAGATCGGAGGAACAGGTAACGGGTTTTGCGGCGCTAAATCAGCAAGTGTTGGAGTTGGGACAGATCTAGTTTCAAGTTCCGGGTCCTTATTTTCAGGCAGGGAATTGAGAGGGGGCGCAAGAGGGACTGCTGATTCCTCATTCTTTTTTTCAAATGCAGGCATCAGTTGCGGCTTCTGAGTTACCTGGGGAACTTTATTTTTAGCAGGTGCGATCAATGAGGGAGCCGAGGGGGAGGCTGAGGATGCAGTGGGAACTGAGGCGGCCGCGACATTTGGAGGATTGACAGAGGGGCTAGTGGCAGGCTTGATCTCAGTCTTGGTCTTGGGTGTGAGCATCGGGGGAGGAGTCTCGGGAGCTGTTCTTCTCAGGGGGGGGGTAACTTTATTTTGGGTATGCACACGAATAGCGTGAGGGAGGGTTGCATCGATCGTAGGAATTTGAGTGAGGCCCTGATCGGAGTCTTGAGCAATCAGAAGATCCCCGTTAGGTGCAGATTTTAACTTTGAGCCAAAGCAGCGTCCCTCGTAAAAAAAGCTGAGATCAAGACTAACGCCCATAAAGAGCCAGATGTCAGTCATGAATTCAGGCTTTTGACCGCGAAATATCCACGCGCCTTCTTCTTTAATAAAAGAATCCTGAGTGGGGTTCGCTGGAGTCCATTGCCAGTGGGAATCCGTTTGATTTTCGATCACCAGGGGTTCCCACGTTCCAATGCTGGGACCCGGCCCGAGCAGCCGGACGATCCAGCGGCCTGCCACATGTTTCGCGCTTCCGCGAGTGAGTAGCCAGCAGTCACTTTCCAGGTGGAGCGGGTCCACGAGTTTTGTCAGAAACTCCGCCAAAGGGGGAGCCTTTTTCTTTTTACTGCCAATTTGGCTCAATTGGGGGCGGGTTTTTGCCGCGTGTTCGAATTTTGCGGCAGGTTCGTTTTGGGTTTTGCTTGATTTTGCTTCTTGAATGAACTCCAGCACTCTCACATGTCGTGCAATCTTGAATTGTAGGCTTTTTTCGAGCACAGGTTCTTCGAGGATTTCGATGATTCCCGTATTTTCGAGTTTCGAGAAAAGTTGCCCGAGTCTTAACTTGGAGGTGAGGATGAGGCGCACTGTTTTCTTCTGAATTTCGTTCTGTAGCGAGCGAGTCATTGCGAAGAATATTCGAATATGTTCGGCATCCAAGGCATGGGCCAGGAGAATTCCGCCTCTGGCATTGATCAGGGTCGCGACGGCTTCAGCAGCAGTATCGCATTGGAAGAGTTCGACTTTGTCGTCATTGGAAAGCTTCTCGATAAGGGATTCAAAAGTTACGGAAAAGGGTCTGATAAAGACCACGGTGACGCGAGACGCAGTTTGCGATGATGCGGTTCGGGCAGACATTTCAAGAGACTTTTCGTCTGAATGCGGACGAGGCTTAAATTTACTTAGGGTTGGGCTGCGTCAAAGATAGGGTGCGGCAAGTATCTTCAATGAGGGTGATTCGGAGGGCTGAGTCCTTGGAGACGAAGGTGTCGTCAGCGATCTCCAGCTTTAACACGCGTTTAGAGACGGGGAGATTCGAGGGCAATCCCGAATAAGTGAAGTCCAGAACATCATGAAAAGATGAGCCGGAAATCAAATCGGAAAGTTTGAGGGTCAATGTTGCTGAATAAAGTTTGTCTTTATCCAAGGAGCCTACTTGGTGATCTAGAAACTGTTGTGCGAAGAAATTATTTACAGGGGGTTTTCCACCAAAAAAGGCTGGGTTTATATTTTTCTTCCAGAACTTATCTTCGAAAAGTTCGCCTGAACATACCCGCTCGTCCAGGAAGCAGAGCAACTCAGTTGAAGTCGAAGAGTCATGCGAAATTTTTGTGAGCCCTAGAACAAGCTCTGCCTTTTCGAGGCTGATAATCGCTTCTTTAGGTGGAAGATCTGTGAGATCGAAGGCAAAAAGGACTTGGGAATCTCTTACATAGGGAATGGCGTTCGAGGTGATGCCGGTTCTTCCGGCCAACGGAAGGATCGGGAGCGCGTGGCGAAAATGGCGATCAGGATCCTTTTCAGTTGAGCGGTAAGGCAGGGTTGGAAGATTAGAGGTTTCAGTAGGTGAAAATGGCCTTGCCACGAATTCTTTTTGTACTTGTCTCAAACCGCAGGTTTTTTCAGAAGGTTGCGTCTGATTGGGAAGTGGAAGAAGCCCAGGGTCTTGCGCATTCGCAGGATTAGCGGGATTGGATGGATTAGGAATCGATCCGTCTTCAAGGGGCGGCGTAGGAGCAGGCGGCGAACCTTGCGGTAAAGAGTCTGGGGTCGACTTTTCCTGCGTTTTTGGCGCATTACCGCCATCTTTTGCTGGATCAGCGGGCGTGGACTGTGTGCTGATCGCTGTAGTGGGCGAGAGATCTGGTTTGCTCCCGCAGCCGATTCCTGCGGTAAAAGTGAGGGCAATGCCCAAGCCAATGCCCAAGCCAATGCAAAGAAACCCACTCCCGAAAGAGCGGGTGAGCTGGCTTTTTTTCAAACTAAGAGAGTCTTGTTTTTTCCCCATAATGAATCAGCTCCCGGTTCATCCCATAAAATACGCGATGAGTCAAAAACAATCTTTCCACAGTGACGGATGAAAAAGTTTGACACGCTGCATTAAGTGAGTTAATCCGTTCCGTGCTATCCCAAGGTATCTAGCTACGGCGCCAGGGTGCGTTGAAGTCAGTTTATGGGGTGTGCGTGAAAAACACTAGTAAAATCGTGTGAACGACCAATGGTAGAAGGAATGAGACAATGAAAAAGAATTTGAAAAAAACTAATTTTATAATGTGTGGTGCATCGATGCTCGCCCTTAGTTTGAGTGCGTGCTCCCTGAAATCCAATCTCGATGAGATGCATGACTCGACAAAGGATATGGCCAAGACGACTGTGGAGATGGCCAACACCACGACGGATATGGCTAAGACCACCGGAGGGATGGCAAAGACGACGACCGATATGGCGGGAACCACCAAGGGCATGGCCAAAACCACCGAGCATATGGATGAGACGACGACAGACATGGCGGTGACGACGAAGGACATGTCTGAAACAACGAAGGGTATGGCTAAGACGACCGAAGGTTTGGCAACCGACACGAAAGAAGTGTTGGCCACGAGCAAGGAACTGGCTGTTGATACAAAGGAAGTCTTAAATACAAGTAAGGGTTTAGCTGTTGATTCGCGTGATATGAAAAAGAACACGATCAACATGTACACCGACGGACGCCAAGGCGGCGGAGTTACCATTCGGCACGATAGTCTTGCTGCAATGAAAGCTGCTTCTACGGTGGAATCGAAGCTCGTTCAGGCGGGGCTCTACATGATGGCAATGGAGTTTCAGCTGGCTAAAGAAGAAGTCTCCCCTCAAAGACTTCAGCATCTTTGCCAAGAGGGGCTTCAGGAATTTTTTCTTACGGTCATGGACTTCGCAGACAAAGGCATGCAGCCTAATCCGGCTTCGAGCGCGGATAAGGACATGAATCTAAACGCTTTTGTTGTTGCGCTTGATCAAGTGAATCCCAATGCACAAATTACCGCGGATATCATGAAGCGGCCCCAAATTTCGATGCTCTCGCTCATTGAAGACGCACTTCGAGATCGCAAGACCCCTTTCGCTGCACTGACTCCTGATGAAGGTGCTCGTTCAGAAGTGCTTAAAAATGAGAAGCTGGCGATTTACCTTCTTCAGTCCCGGGCAAACTTCATGGCCGCAATGACTCTTTCTAAAATCTCAAACATTAACCACGATGGGTTTCTCGGGATCCCTGGCTTCTTTACCAAAATTGGCATGCTGCTCTTTAAGTGGAACGCGATCCTTGATGGCGTGAATGCGGATCAGGCCTTGGAGTACACGGAGTTTCTTCAAAAATCCAATTCTACTCGGTCTTTCCTAACCAGCATCGGCGAAGATTCAAAGATCGATAGCAAATTGGCCAAAATCTATCGTCACATGCAGATTAAAGCGCCAGCTGCGGAACCCGCTCAGGCGGCAGAATTAACGTCTGCCCAGAAGTTAACAAAGGAGCGCAACGCCGCTCTTCGTGAACTAGTAAGCGAGATCGATCGTTTCAGAGCCAAATAAGCAGTTATTTGCTCAACATTCCGTCTTTAAGTTCGTCGTTCGGAGGGTTCGGTCCAAGCCATGTCGTTAGAAGTGTTTTCGACAGGGCCGCACCCTCCAACTTATCTTTCTTCTGACCTTTAACCGTGACTTCAACGCCGTCGGCAAAGAACGTGAAGCTCATTGAATCGCCTTCTTTCATGTCAGCCATGTAGCCATTGAGTTTGTCAAAACCAGGCTTCAAAGCGGCGCAATCTGTTTTGCAATTCTTCTCCAGGCTTTCGTTCCAGGCGCCCACCAATTTTGCAGCGCCCACGTCGCGCAAAAACTTCATTTCGATGTGTTTGATCTGGGGAGAAGCGAGAATTTCATCGCCGTTCTTAGACGGTGTCTCGAGATAGAGTCCGCCCACATAGACCTTCACTTTAATGAAAAGAGCCAAACGTAAGCCCATCCCGTTGAGGGTAAGATTTTTTCCCGCCACGCTGATCTGATCAGCCATCGTGACGCCTTTGAGTTCTTTGGCAAAAACGGGGGCGTTCAGGGCAAGAGCAGACACCAACAAAACAAGAAGAGAGACGCAGTTTTTCATTTTCATTATTCCTTACTTTGGATCGAGATAAATCAAATCTCGGAGTCTCTAGCAAGAAAATTCGAAATCCGCTTTTAGAGATAAAAGCGCGCCCCTACTTCATCGTGGCTTCAGTGCAAATTTCGATGTGAATCTCTCCGGCAGGAGTTGCAAAGGGGAGTACGATTGTGGGGCCGGCCCCAAGCTGGGTGGTCTGCAGATTAGTCCCGCGCACGACCGTTGGAATCGCTTTTTGAATCGTATAACCTTGTTGATTCAGAACTGTTTTGGCGTGCCCAAATATGATGTTTAGAAACTCTGCCGCGCCATCCTGCAGGTCCTTGGTGATAGTGGTGAAGGTTTCTCCCAGCATATTGCTCATCATGGCAAGGTAGACTTTTTCAGGAAAACAAATCGTAATCGATCCGGTAAACGCTGAAGAGGTGAGTCCGATGACGCCGGCGATCTCGAACGGGGGTTGTTCCTTTTGTCCCTTTACGAAGGGTTTGTCATGTTTGGCTTCTAGTGAGCATTGAATTTTCAGAGTGTTGATGGTGCCGTCGACAAAGGGTTTGAAGAACTTAACATCAAGTTGAGACATGCTTATTCCTTTTGCGTTGCGCTGGATTCTTCGGTGTTTTGTTTTTCAGCATCTTCATGAAGATTCTCATTTAAGACCTCACTTGCGCTAGTGCGAAAGAGATCCAGAGAAGTTTTTTCTGCGGCACCCAGGGCATCTGCAGGTGCCGGATAGTTTCTGGAGTTCACCCAAGATGGGGCGTCAAATTTATAATAATCCCCATTCCAGACAGTGTTTTTCCCCTCCTGCAGATAAGCGCGCGAGGCTCGGGTTCCGCTCGTGCCCATCCACCAGCGCGTGTGAGCCGGTAGGTCTTCCCTGGGGATGGATGTGAGTTGGCCGGTGTATTTTCCAGCGACTTTGATGCCCGCAATCTTCAGCGTGGCGATTTTGTCTAGCGCTTTTTGCCATTGGGCCACATGAGTTTTGGAGCTCGGATGCTCAAGATTGATCACCGAAATTTTTGAGTGCTGTGCCGCCATGACTTCAGCTGCGGCATCTCCTACGGTCAAAATCAGGGTGGTGCTTGCTTGCTTGAGGACTGAATCAATAATTCGATTGCGCGTGCGCGTGACTTCCGGATTGAGTGCAACCTTTTTAACTTGTTCCGCCGAAAGATCTGACGTGTCCACGGGGAGCGTGCGGATGATGGCGTAGTTATCTTTTGCGCCCAATGCGCCCAAGAAGGTTTGCAGTTGTTGGCCTCCGGTGCCGGTGTAGGCACGGGTGGAGAAGAGGTCGTCGTTGGATTCCTGGTCGGCCAGGATCAGAATCTTAGGATTCTTCAAATTGCCACGATAGATGGCGCCCGTTCCAAAGGAGGGGTGCTGCGTGACTCCGAGAGCGCCGAAATCAGGCCAGTTATCGCCGGCTGTGCCCATGAGTTCGTCGGCAAACTCGCCAGGGCCTTCATCGTAGAGGCGTCGGCCTTGGGTGCTTTTGGGGCTTTCATAGGGCACGTCATCTGCAGCAAGTTTGAAAGCGCAGGCAACATCTTTGGGTTCCTGATAAAGGACTTTGGTCGTTTTTGGTTTATCGATAGTTCGGTCGCACTTGCCGTCATCCAAGCGGGCGACGTTGTTGTAGCAGCCAGCATCGGAGTAGATTTGGATTCCGTCTGCACCACGGCGATTGGTGGTGGTGCCGTCTTTACCCATGCGCCAGTTGGTTCCGAAGGCAAAATCCCGGTAGGGAATTGCAGCGTCCTTGTAAAAATAGCCGCGTGAAAAATCAGTGCGCATTCCGGGATCGGCTTTGAGCCAATAAGGATTTAACTCAATCATGTGTGCCACTGTGGCGGCTTTCTTGTTGAATTCTCCGCGTAATCCCCCAGCGGCATCTGCGCCGCCGTTACGTGCGCTTGCTGCCCCAGGATGCATCACACCGATGGCCATGACACCTTTGCCTAAGACGCTTGCGTCGCAAAAAGAGCGGCTGAGTTGAGAGGCCGTACATTTTCCGCCATGAGAGGTGATCCAAGTCGCAAGGCTGTCTTTTCCTGCGGAGCCCACGCCAATGACCAGAGACAGCGTGCCCGAGTTTTGTTTGAGCATATAATCAAACATGCGATGGCGGTGCTGCACGATGATGCTTGCGGGGTTTTGGGCTAACCAAAACAGCGCTTTTGAGCGGACTTGTTTTTCTTTTACAATTTCGGGGCTGTCCTCAGGCAGGGGTCTTTCGCCGTATTGGCCGGTGATGGTGTAGATGAAGGTGTTCATGAAAAGGTAGCTTCGATCGATTCCAAAGTAATTGATGAAGTTTTGCATCTTCGTGCCCGTGGAGCCCGTGAACGTCCGGTTGGAGGTGTTCTCGTCTTGAGCGCCTTCTTGACCGATCACAAATACTTTTACGCTATTGGGAGCGAGGCGGCCGCGGTACCACATGGGGCCGACTTTCCAGCGGAATTTCTCTTGCCCATCGTCTTTGATCTTCGCTGCCGCTGCGGCGGCTACGTAAACAGCCTTGCCATAGGCGCGGTAATTGGGAGTTTCTGCAAAGATGTCTGGCCAGTCAGAATCTTTGGGAGGGCCGGGATCATATTCAGCGGGTGTGCCGCGATTTTCTTTTGCGAATGCGGCCGGTTCGCGCGCCGAATCGCTTGCCATGGGCTTGATCGGATTCTGGGTGCAGGCACCGAGGATCATCGCCGTGAACGTGGGGAGGAGGAGTGTTTTTAGAATTGGTTTCATAGGGTGAGTTCCTTCACTTTATTGATTTTGGCAGTAACTTGGGGGGTTGGCAACGCGTTTTGTGGTCGGAATTTTGACGGAAAATCGATTCGCCATGTAGGCCCTTCTGGGGCGCGCCACGAGCAGGTCTTCGAGGCCTAAACAGGAGGATGAACGAGATTGGTTAGGGCGTTTTCAGACTGCTTTGGTTTGAAATTAATTTAAACAATAACATATAGTTACGGCGGTAATGTAATTTTTATAGGAATAGATATTGACCAAATCGCTCAACTAATGTAAAACTCTCCGGCGCAGGATGTTCTGCGTCGGAGGTTACAGCATGCGAGCGATTCTAGCAGGTGCACTTCTTCTTAGCCTAACAACAGCGGTTTCATGGGCGGCTATCCCCGACGACGGATTCAATTTGATGGACTCTGTGATCGTTTCGCTCACCCCCCGAGGGCAGGCGGCCATCCAGAACCAAATCTTTGAAATGCTGTCCAACAAAGACCTTCATCTTTTGGAGCGCGATCTGCCGGATTTCAAATATCGCGCTGATAGCCCGATCAATCTCGAAAAGCTTCCGCCCGGCTATGAACAATTCAGCAAAGCCGTGAGGCAGGTCCGGCAGGCGATTAAAAAATGGATTGTGGGATTTCGCTTAAACGACCCGCAACCTTTAGTTGAAGCCGCCGGAATCAGTTACCAGGTCGGGCTTGAGGATTTTCAACTTCAAGCGGATTACGAAATCGAAAAGACCGGAAGTTCCAGGCCTTCAGAAAAATCTGTTCTCATGCGCCTTAAAGTCAAGATCCCGAATTTTAAATTCAAGATTTCCCGCCTGCGGGCCAAGGATTTGAATAACCCAATTTTAGGGGTCATTGGCGCAAACGCCCTCTGGCTGGGGCTGGCCGATTCGAGCGAAGCATTGAGCGTGGAGATTCCGGTTCGCATCGGAGTTAAAGACGATGGACGCTTTCAGGTTGAAGTGCTCCAGGTGCTTACTAATATTGCACGTCTCAAAATGACCTCAGGCTTTGATGCGCCACTGGTTTTGCCGAAAATTCAAGTGAGGATCGGAAATCAGGTTTCCACTCTTTCGCTGGATAAAGTGCGCAAGCTTGTCGAATCAAAACAGCCGCAAATGGCTGCAGCATTGGTTCGCTACTTTGATGACTTCGCTCAAACTAAACTCCCGGCGCAAATGAATCTGCTGCTGAAGCTTGCCGTGGCGAAGGGCTTTGAATTTTCAGGAGAGATGAGGGCTGCCGGCGAAAATCCGCTGGGGACCCCCGGTGCCAAGATCAAGTACTTCATGCGGCCTCAAGATTTGAGTATGCGAGATGGCTTTTTGGATCTTTCGTTTGTCGGCAAACTCCATGATCCTCAGGCGACTCGTGAATATTTTGGTTTCAATCCTGCGGATCACCGGCCTTATCTGACTCATGCCCCCGAGCGCTACGATTTTGCTTTGGCCATTAGTATTAACTACATTAATCGTTTCGTCCGGTTGGGCTTTGATCGCGGAAATTTTGCGAACATGCCCAATGACGATGGAACGTATCTTCATTTTGATGAGTCTCCACGGTTCATGGCGGATGATGGAAGACTTAAATATATGGATTTGAAGATTGATTTGAAGATGGACCCCGTCGGAATCGCGCAAAATCTGGTTCTGACAACTCCGTATCGTGTGCAACTCGAAGCGACCAGCCGTGTGCGGGTGGCAGACGGTTCGGTCCAGTTGGTCATGGATGAGCTTAACGAAAGTTGGGTTCATATCGCGGATCAATACATCAAGGAAAACAGTGACGTCGTTCGCAATATTGTCCGGTTTGAAGCGTTGAAGGTTTTGAAGTCCAAGAATCTTAAGTATCACATGCTCAAGGGATTAATGCTTGCGGATAAGCTTCCGATCCCCCCACAGATCATGGGTATCCCACTGGAAATCGAAGATGTGCAGATTGATCCAGCAGGCTTTATCGTAACCTACGTCAACTTCGTGAGGCCGTAATCATGAAAAAAAGAATAGGTTCAAAACGTGCCTCTCAGTCGTTGCGTGCTGGTTTGTTGGCAATAGGCTTGGTGACGACGGTTTGCGCAACCTCTCATGCAACTCTTGCAAACGGAAAGTCCTCCTGCGGAATCGGGCGCGCCGTCGGTGTGAATCTCACTGAGCGAGGGCAAAAGTATTTCGTCGATCATTTTGACGACATTCTTTTTGCCAATGGAGTTTCCTTAAGTGAACGCTCTTTTGATCCGATCGTGCTTGATTCGAAGGCTCCGCTTGAACTGAATAAACTTCCGATTCATTTTCAAAAATTTGCGGGGACCTTTGGGAAAGTGCGAACAATTCTCAAATCCTGGCTAATGGGCTTCTCGTTTAATGATCCCCTGATTCGGGTTGAAGTGAAGGATTTACGTTATTCTGCCGAAATTGAACGCTTAGGGTTTCGCGTGGATTCGAATCCTGCAAAAGAATTTGCAGAGGGCAATGCGGTCGTTTTTGTACTGGAAGCCAAGGTGCCTCACCTGCGTATTTCGGCCGCCAACGTGTCAGCAAAGGATTTGAATAATCCGTTTTTGAAGACCCTTGGGGTGGATGGATTTTATGCGGAACTTGCAAAAGACAGTAAAC
>CAIRTR010000309.1 GCA_903881565.1 Oligoflexia bacterium
CCAGTCACCTCAATAGCGTTGACCTTGAAAGTGTCAAAAAATGCTTGATTTACTGATCTCACACCGAGATCAGCTTCAACAACGAGAAGAGGGACCGGCGAACTATCGAAAACCGTCTGCGCATCATCGCGAGACACTTTAAGCTCAAGCTCGCTTCGCTTTAAAGCATCGATATCAAAGAGGGCAATCACAGCCCCATCAGTTTTATTTTCGGCAGTCCGATAGGGACGCACCACAAGCTTATGCCAGGCACCCTCAACATCCTGAGTTTCGATCTCTTTGGTTACCACCGATTCGATGACTTGAGACACGATCTCATCAAGTTCAACCGATTTTATTTTGGGCTTGATGTCCCCAATGGGCCGGCCCACATCAGAAACGATCAGACTCAACATCCGGGCAGCCTTGGGCGTAAATCGACGGATTCGATTATCATGCCCGACCATGACGATAGGCAGGTCCACACTCGTAAGCAGATTGGTTAAATCACTATTAAGATATAGAATCTCCGCGTTTCGAGTCTGCAGCTCCTCGTTGACGGTCGTTAATTCTTCGTTACTCGATTGAAGCTCTTCTTTAGCAGTCTCGAGTTCTTCGTTGGTACTTTGTAACTCTTCGTTTGAAGACTGAAGCTCCTCGTTGGATGAGACAAGTTCTTCACGAGTGGCTTCAAAATCCTCAATCAAGGCCTGATGCTGTTGCGAAAGAGCTTCTCTAGCAGCTTTGCTCTGGTGCGCTCGAATCTGAGCAGGCGTGAGCTTAGGTTGAGTGTAAGCTTTAAACTTCTTGCCACCGGCAGTGAGCTCTTCAAAAACGATGGAAAAGAAGCGTTCCTTTGAACTTTGGGAACTTTGGGAATTCTGCGCCGATTTAACAGGGGTTACCTTGAGATTGAATTTTCGGCCTCCGATCTCCAAACCGTTTTCTTCAACAGGTAAGCCCGATTTTTTAGCTCCCTGAATCGCATAACGAAGGGCCACCGCTAATTCGGGGCTCACCATCTTCAAAAGACTCAAGCTTGCTTGCCCGGGGGCTAAACCCAAATAGGGTGAGGTATCCCCGCGAACCTGCAAAATGTCCATGTGGTCATCGACCAGGACTCCCGGGGGCGCGTACTCCTCCAAGGCGAGTCGATCCGCCTCCTTCTGAACCGTAAGTCGGCTATCGGCAAAAACCCGAGGCCGCGTAGGCGATGCGAGACTCAAAGGAACGGCGGCGCTTATGGGAAATCGAAAGCTACTTCTTCTCGCAGATTCTTTTCGGACATAGAACTTATTGGCCTTGTCCATGAGCTCAAATAAGTCCGGAAAACTCGTGAGACTCTCAGAGCGCCCCAACCAAAGAAGGCCTCCGGGATTAAGGGCATAGTGAAAAATCGGGATGACCCGTTTCTGCAATTCGGCACTAAAATAGATCAGAAGGTTATGACAAGAGATCAGATCAATTCGCGCAAATGGGGGATCACTCGTGACGTCATGCCGGGAAAAAAGACATAAATCTCGAATCGATTTAGAGATTTGATAACCCGTTTCAATTTTATCAAAATACCGCCTCAGTCGCGCGGCCGGAATCGCCTTGCTGATGCTTTCGGGATATAGCCCCCGGCGTGCAGTCTGAATCGCCGTTTCTGAAATATCAGTCCCAAAGATCTGAAGCGAAATATGAAGCCGCTTTGCATCGAAAAACTCGAGCAAATTAATGGCAATTGAATAGGCTTCTTCACCCGTCGAGCATCCAGGCACCCAGACTCTGAGCGTGGCCCCCTTCGGATGCGCTTTGAGCAATCGCGGGAAAACCCGCTTTTTTAGGGCTTCAAACGTTTTTCCATCTCTGAAGAACTCGGTGACATGAATCAAAAAGTCAGCGGCAAGCAATTCCGCCTCATCGGGGTGAGTTTGCAGATAACGAGCATAGGCTTTGAGATCTGAAATCTTGTGGACAAGCATTCGCCGTTTAGCCCTGCGCTCCAATGTCCCTGTTTTATACAAGGAAAAATCAAGATGAGTCGCATTGCGAAGAACGGCGACAATTATCTCCAATGGAGAATCAGACACGCTTGCAAGCTTTCCGGCTGGGGACTTTTCTTTTATCTTTTCAGGCCCCTGCTTTGACGGCAGTCTCACGTAAGAGGGCTGTGCTATCTTGACCAACTCTCGCGCAATATTCTCAGGGGTAAGGACAAAATCCACCATCCCCGAGCGAATGGCACTTTGAGGCATTCCGTCGTGCTTGGCCGAACGAGGCTCTTGCACAAGGGTGATTCCGCCTTGAGCCTTGATCGCCCCGAGTCCGAGAGTTCCATCGGTTGCGGTGCCTGATAAAATAACCGCGATACTTTGGTTCTTCTTTTCGTTGGCCAGGGACTCCAAGAAAAAATTAATCGGCAGATGTAGTCCCAAACTCAACATTCGAGGCTGAAGCTTCAAATTATTTTTCAACAGTGACACGTCAGAGGCGGGAGGAATCACATAAATGTGATTGGGTTTCACAGAGGTACTCCCCTTCAACTCTGTGACCGGCATGCGAGTTGCCCGCCCCAAAATCTCCGCGACGGCACTGGGATGAGTGGGATCAAGATGCTGGATCAAAACAAAGGAGAGCCCGGTGTCTGCGGGCAAAAAGGAGAGAAGCTTCCTGAAGGCCTCAAGCCCACCTGCGGAGGCGCCAATCCCCACAAGTCGAACAGGAGTAGTTTTTGGCTTTTTTGTCGTTTTCGGGGTTTTTGCGCGAACTGTTTTTTTCACGGGGCGGTCACTCTCCTGGACTCTCCTAGAAAATCATAATTTTGCATAACTATGCATTCAAACGATCTTTTTTTCAAGATTCGTGTTAATCTTCGGCTGAATATACTCCTTTGTGAATTTTGCCCCGAGGAAAAAGATCTGCGCCAAATAATACACCCACACCAATACGGCAATGAGCGAACCCGCAATCCCATAGATAGAAGTGAAGCTACTCTTTCCAAGATACAGACCAATCAAAGACTGTCCCAAGGTGAAAAAAAGACCCGTTAAGAACGCTCCACCGCAAACCTGCCGCCACCTGATTTGCGCATCCGGTAAAACCTTAAAAATCAGGCCAAATATAACACTAGCCGTAATCACGGAGGCTGACATGTTACCCAGATTCACAATCCAAGGCGGAATGTGTAAGGTCGTTCTAAAATAGTTTGTAAGACCTGTGATCACAGCTGTGACCAAAAGAGAACCCAAGAGCAGGAACCCCGCTCCCACCACCATCACGAGTCCCAAAACCCGACTCCTGATGAGAGCCGTTATTCCGGCCCCTGCGGGGCCCTGCACTTTCCATATCGCGTTGAGCGAGTCCTGCATTTCTACAAATACACTGGAGGCGCCGATAAGGAGCGTGATCACGCCGAAGACCGTAGCAAGCGTACGAGGCCCCTGTTTTTGCGCACTGCCAAGAAGCGCAAGGATCACCGCTGCCGCATCAGGCCCTAGATACAGGTGGATTACCTTGTAGACCTCGACCTCGGCAGCTTGACTCCCCATAAGCCAACCAATCATGACGATAGCAAGAATGAGCGAGGGCGCCAAAGATAGCGTGACATAAAATGCGAGGGCTGCAGAGTGACTCGCAATCCGATCAACGGTGTAGTCTTTGATTGTCTGCAAAAAAGCGCGAAAAATGGGCACTCGATTTAACATAAAAGAAAGCAAAAACAATACCGCAGCGTGACCGCGCCGCCTACCTCACTCAACGGGACGCGAAACAACCCCGGCCCGAATCTTAATCTCCTCAGAGACCTGCGGGGGAACCGGCTGATAACTCGCAAACTCCATCGTAAATGTCGCACGCCCCTGCGACGAAGATCGCAGTGCGGTAGAGTAACCAAACATCGTCGACATCGGAACTTCAGCCTTAATGACTTGCAAGCCGTGTCGCATGCTCATACTCAAAATTTTGCCGCGGCGAGAATTCAAATCACCAATCACGCTCCCCATGTACTCATCGGGGCAAGTGATTTCGGCAGACATCATGGGCTCCAAGAACACCGGCTCACCCTTGAGTGCCGCTTCACGAAACGCAATGGATGCCGCAATTTTAAAAGCGACTTCAGTGGAATCCGTATCGTGTGCGGAGCCATCCAGCAGCACCGCGCGAATATCAACGGCAGGATAGCCTGCCATAATTCCACCCATCATGGCTTCTTTTAAGCCTTTTTCGATGGCAGGAATAAACTCCTTAGGAATCGCCCCCTGCCGAACTTGATTCACAAACTCAAAACCCTTGCCACTGCCGGTGGGCTCAAGTCGGATCACACAATGCCCGTATTGGCCCCTGCCACTGGCTTGGCGAACAAATTTGCCTTCAGCCTGGGAGTGCTTACCGATTGTTTCTTTATAGGCCACTTGAGGATTGCCGACGTTGGCATCAACCTTAAACTCGCGCTTCATGCGATCCACGATGATCTCAAGATGAAGCTCGCCCATCCCAGCTAAAAGCGTCTGCCCCGTATCTTCAAAGGTCGTCACACGAAACGAAGGATCCTCCATGGAGAGCCGCTGCAAAGCATTCGTCAACTTCTCTTCGTCCGCTTTTGTTTTTGGCTCAATGGCAATGGAGATCACGGGATCCGGAAAATCAATCTTCTCAAGCAAAATAGGCATGCCTTCGTTACAAAGCGTATCACCCGTGGTCGTAAAACGTAGGCCTACCGTCGCTGCAATGTCACCTGCCTGAACGCGCGCCACATCTTCACGCTTGTTGGCATGCATCTGCAGCAATCGCCCCAGGCGCTCGCGCTTGCCTTTGGCCACGTTATAAACGGTTGCGCCCACTTCGATTTGCCCCGAATAGACCCGAAAATAGATCAGCTGACCCACAAACGGGTCATTCATGACTTTGAAAGCAAGGGCTGCGAAAGGTTCATTGATATCGGCTTTTCGATGAAGAATTTTTGTATCGTCATCCAAGTGCTGGGGATCACGTCCATCAATGGGGGGCACATCCATCGGGGAGGGCAAAAAATCCACAACCGCATCCAACAAAGGTTGAACACCCTTATTCTTGAAACTTGCGCCACACAAAACAGGAACCAATTTAAGCGCCAAACATCCTTTGCGAAGGGCGCCGCGAATTTCTTCAGGCGAAATCGCCTCACCCGAAAGATATTTGTCTGTTAGGCCCTCATCAGCCTCGGCAACAGCTTCCAAAAGTTTATCTCGATACTCCTGGGCGGTCTCAAGAAGCTCTTCAGGAATCTCTTGCTCTTCGTAATTTGCGCCCAAGTTCTCGGAGCTCCACACAAGCAGCTTCATTTTCGCGAGATCGACAACACCGCGAAACGTGTCTTCAGCCCCCCAAGGGATTTGAGTTGCCACGGGATTTGCGCCTAGACGCTCGCGAATCTGCCCCAAAACATCGAAAAAATCCGCACCCGTGCGATCCATCTTGTTAACGAAGGCAATGCGCGGGACATGATATTTATTGGCTTGTCGCCAAACGGTCTCCGACTGAGGTTCCACGCCGCCCACGGCGCAAAAAACACCGACAGCGCCATCCAGCACTCTGAGTGATCGCTCGACTTCAATAGTGAAGTCCACATGCCCTGGCGTATCAATAATGTTGATTCGGTGCTCACGCCAAAAACAAGTCGTCGCAGCTGAGGTGATCGTGATACCACGCTCCTGCTCCTGCGGCATCCAATCCATGACAGTCGTACCTTCGTCGACCTCACCGATTTTATGAGTTTTCCCAGTATAATAGAGAATCCGCTCAGTCGTCGTGGTTTTACCCGCGTCGATATGCGCCATAATCCCGATATTTCGGATTAACTGCAGCCCCGCCGGATCAGTCTTTGAACTGGACTTTGTATCAGTTTTTGGGTCACTCATGGCCGTATTCTCGCTCCTTTATGTGCGCAAATGCGCGAGAGCGCGAATACTACCAGCGATAATGAGCGAAAGCCTTATTGGCTTCAGCCATCTTATGGACGTCTTCGCGCTTCTTCATTGCGCCACCGCGGCCATTGGAGGCTTCGATGATCTCAGCAGCTAAACGCTCCTGCATCGAATGCTCAGGACGCTTACGAGCAGCTTCAATCATCCAACGGGATGCGAGTGACTGACGACGAGCTGGCTTCACTTCAACAGGCACCTGGTAGGTGGCGCCGCCGACGCGACGAGATTTAACTTCCAAAAGGGGTTTCAAATTCTCGAGACCCTTTTTGAAAAGCTTGATGCCTTCTTCGCCCGTACGGGTCTGAACAGTATCAATACTGCTGTAAAAAATCGTCTCCGCCGTGGAACGCTTGCCGCATTCCATGATGCTGTTGATAAATTTAGCGACGACAGCGTCGTTAAATTTAGGATCTGGGAGAATTTCACGTTTACGAACAAACTTCTTACGACCCATTTTCTATACCTCTTATTTTACTTTGCGGCGGGAGCGCCTGCAGCTGCACCCGTTCCACGTTTTGTGCCGTATTTTGAGCGGCTTTGTTTACGATTAGCGACACCTTGTGTATCCAAGGTTCCGCGCACAGTGTGATAGCGAACGCCGGGAAGATCCTTCACGCGGCCTCCACGAATCAACACGATAGAGTGTTCTTGAAGATTGTGACCGACACCTGGAATGTAAGAAGTAACTTCATATCCATTCGTCAAACGCACACGGCAAACTTTGCGGAGTGCGGAATTGGGCTTCTTGGGAGTCGTTGTATAAACACGGGTGCAAACTCCACGTCTTTGTGGACAACTCTGAAGCGCCGGAGATTTGGTCTTCCAAAGCTTGCTCGCGCGACCCTTGCGAACCAATTGATTAATAGTAGGCATTAACTACGTTCCTTTCGTTTCTCATTCCGTAAAAATAGACAAAACTGTCCGAGGCAGCAAAAAATAGACGAGCTGATCCCTTGGGTCAAGTCGAAAATAATAAAATCAGTGCTTTAGTGCTTTTCTTAGTGCTTACCCTAGTGCTTAACGGACGCGGGCTTCGCAGGTTTTGGCTCTTCACGAGGCCGTTCAGCCGGAGCCAGAACCTGCGCAATCGGAACGTCGGCGATGCCTTTACGAACCAAAAACTCCTCAGGCTTCTCCAAATCCAGCGCAAGACGCAGAACGTCATCTGCGTTATCAACCGGGATTATTTTCATCCCCATTGTGATATCCTTGGGGATTTTCTTGAGATCTGGGACGTTCTCCTTAGGAATCAATACGGTATTGATTCCACCAATTCTTGCTGCAAGGAGTTTTTCCTTCAAGCCACCGATCGGAAGAACGCGTCCACGGAGCGTGATCTCACCGGTCATGGCGACATCGCGCTTCACGGGGATTTTTGTCAGCGCACTCGTGATAGCCGTGGCCATCGTGATCCCGGCAGAGGGTCCATCCTTTGGAACCGCCCCTTCTGGGACGTGAAGGTGGATGTCGATATTTTGATAAAACTCTTTATCGAGGTTCATCAAATGAGCGCGTGAGCGCACATAGGTCATCGCCGCGCTAGCCGACTCCTGCATGACTTCGCCCAGTTTACCGGTGATTTTAACACCACCTTTGCCCGGAAGAACACTCACTTCGATCTGCAACATCTCGCCGCCGACTTCAGTATAAGCCAGCCCGTTGGCAAGGCCCACCTCACTCTTGTCTTCGGCTTTACTGGTCGAATACTTTGCAGGTCCCAAATACTCTTCGAGATCGCTCTCGACGACTTTAATTGGACCTTCAGCAACAGCCAAAACAGCGGTTTTTGCCTTGCCTTTGGTCTTTTGTGAGCCTTCAGTTTTCGCGTCTTCTATTGCGAGTTGAGCCGCCGCACGTCGTTCCACAATCTTACGCGCGACTTTTCGACAAAGAGTTGCCACGACTCGCTCAAGGTTTCTCACCCCGGCTTCGCGCGTGTAGCTACGGACGATCCCCCTAAGAACATCATCGCCAATTTCGATATCCTCAGGTTTCAAGCCATGAGCTTCGCGCTGTTTAGATACCAGGTACTTCTTGGCGATATTGAACTTCTCGACTTCCGTATAACCTGAGATTGTGATGACTTCCATTCGATCAAGCAGGGGCTTCGGAATCGAATGCAGTGAATTTGCCGTCAAGACGAACATCACCTTGGAGAGGTCGTAATCGATTTCGAGATAGTGATCGCCGAAAGTCGTATTCTGCTCGGGATCCAAAACTTCCAAAAGCGCGGAAGAAGGGTCCCCTCTGAAATCCGTGCTCATCTTATCGACTTCATCCAGCAAAAAGACCGGATTTGAAGATCCCGATTTTTTCAGATTTTGAATAATTTTCCCGGGCAAAGCGCCGACATACGTTCTGCGATGTCCCCGAATTTCGGCCTCATCCCTCACGCCGCCCAAGGAACAGCGAACAAACTTCTTACCCAAAGAGTGGGCGATGGATTTTGCAAGCGAGGTTTTGCCAACGCCTGGAGGTCCCGCAAAACAAAGAATCTGGCCTTTGGTATTGCCCGTCAGAGAGCGCACAGCGAGATATTCGATAATCCGCTCTTTGACTTCTTCGAGACCATAATGATCTTCGTCTAAAACAGACTGAGCCAGTTTCACATCATGGCGATCCGTCGTGTACTCATCCCATGGCAAACTTACGATCCAATCAATATAATTGCGCACCACGGTTGCTTCAGCAGACATAGGCGACATCATCTTAAGCTTTTTGAGCTCTTTACTGACCTTTTCTTTGGCCTCTTTGCTCATGGGCTTCGCGCGAATCTGTTTTTCGATCGCAGCGATCTCAGCTTTGAACTCGTCTTTTTCGCCAAGCTCTTTTTGAATCGCCTGCATTTGCTCGTTCAGGTAGTATTCTTTTTGGGAGCGCTCCATCTGCTTCTTCACGCGCGTGCGAATGCGCCGCTCGACCTGCAGAATCTCAATCTCGCCTTGCATGAGCTCAAGCAACTTCTCAAGTCTCTTGGCGGGATCAAAGAGCTCCAAAACCTCTTGTTTATCTTCAAGCTTCAGATTGAGATGCGCCACAATCAAATCCGCCATACGAGCAGGATCATCGAGCGTGTTCACGCTCATGAGCATTTCGGGCGGAATCCGCTTATTGAGCTTCACATAATTTTCAAACGTGGCCTTAAGTGACCTGACCATCGCTTCAATTTCGACAGAAGCAGGAAGCACTTCAGAAACCTCTTCAACATCCGCCTCAATCAGGCGATCCGTTTCACGGTAGCGCAGAATTCGAGCGCGACGCTTTCCTTCGACAAGGACTTTAACCGTATTATCGGGAAGCCTTAGAATCTGAAGAATCGTCCCAAGAGTTCCAACCTTGAAAATGTCCTGCTCCCCCGGGCTCACTGTCGTTGCCTGACGTTGCGCGACCAAGAAAAGCTCTTTTTTGTTCGTCACGCACTCTTCGAGTGCGTTAATGGATTTTTCCCGACCTACGAAAAGCGGGACCACCATATTGGGGAAAATAATAACATCCCGCAATGGAAGTAAAGGTACAGTGGTTTGGGTAGACTTCTTGTCTCGAGTCGATTCTTTGCTCATATTTTCCCCTTCCTAGATATTGAGGCCGAAGTTGCCAAGATCAGAACTGCTTTAGGCGCTTTCGGCCTTGTCCGCACTGCTTCGAGGAGCCGCTTCGGCCCCCTCACTCAACACCATAATCGGGCGCTCGCCCTTAAGAATCGTGTTTTCGGTGACGATACACTTTTTAACGTTCGTCTTGGCCGGAAGCTCATACATCACTTCGAGCATCGCTTGCTCGAGAATGGCGCGAAGTCCGCGAGCTCCGGTATTTCTCTTGATCGCTTCTTTGGCCACAGCCTCTAAGGCGTCCGTTTCAAACTCAAGTTGCACATTGTCGTATTCGAAGAGTTTGGCATACTGCTTGACGAGCGCATTCTTGGGCTTGGTCAGGATCTCAACCAAAGCCTTCTCGTCAAGCTCTTCAAGGGTTGCCAAAATCGGCAATCGGCCGATGAACTCCGGAATCAAGCCGAAGCGGATCAAATCCTCTGGCTCAACTTGAGCCAACATCTTGGAAATGCCTTCATCGGCCTTGGTCGTGATGTTCGCTGACAAGCCCAGACTGCGCTTGCCTTTACGGATTCCCACAACTTTATCAAGACCTACAAATGCACCACCGCAAATGAAGAGAATGTTCGAAGTGTCGACCTGCACAAACTCCTGCTGAGGATGTTTGCGGCCTCCCTTAGGAGGAACATTGGCGATCGTACCTTCGATGATCTTCAAAAGCGCTTGCTGCACGCCTTCGCCGCTGACATCGCGGGTAATCGATGGATTTTCGCTTTTTCGGGAAATCTTGTCGACTTCGTCGATATACACAATCCCCTTTTGCGCGCGCTCGACGTTGTTGTCGCACGCCTGAAGGAGGTTCAAAATAATGTTCTCAACGTCCTCACCGACGTAGCCCGCTTCTGTAAGCGTAGTGGCATCCGCCATGGCAAAAGGAACATTCAAGAGTTTAGCAAGAGTCTGGGCAAGCAAAGTTTTTCCTGAGCCGGTGGGTCCGATCAGAAGAATATTACTCTTCTGAATATCGATTCCGTCGCCGCCCTTACCTTCTTTGGCCTTCTTCTCACCTTGGTGCTGAATTCTTTTGTAATGGTTATAAACAGCCACGGAGAGCACGCGTTTCGCGCGATCTTGTCCGATCACGTATTGATCGAGGGTCGATTTGATCTCCGAGGGCTTAGGGATCGACTGCCCCGTACGAACCGGAGCATCTTTTTGGCCTTCTTCAGCGATGATGTCATTGCAAAGCTCAATACACTCATCGCAGATATAAACGGTAGGCCCGGCTATTAGTTTCTTTACTTCTCGCTGATTCTTGCCGCAAAAGGAGCAACAAAGGTTCCCAAATCCGTCCCCATATTTTTTTCCGTCCATAGTGTCCCTTCCCTGGCCTTGGCTTATTGCCACAGCCTTTGGTTCCGCAAACCTTACCCCTAAAATGGTATTAGACTAACCCACGCTTTTCAACGACCTTGTCGATTAATCCATATTCGACCGCTTCTTTTGCAGACAAATAGTTGTCGCGGTCCGTATCGCGGCGAACATCTTCAGGCGTGCGGCCCGAATGCTGCGCCATAATCGCGTTAAGTCGTTCTTTGAGATAGAGAATCTCTTTGGCTTGAATTTCAATGTCAGAAGCCTGGCCTCGTGCGCCACCCAGCGGCTGATGAATCATGATTCGGCTATGAGGCAAACTGAAGCGTTTCCCCTTGGCTCCTGCTGTCAGGAGTAAAGCACCCATGCTTGCTGCCATACCAAGGCAATAAGTGGAAACCTGGCATTTGATAAATTGCATGACGTCGTAGATAGCCAAACCCGCGTAAACAGAACCGCCTGGAGAGTTGATATAAAGATGAACATCTTTGTCTGGGTCTGACATTTCTAGAAAAAAGAGCTGCGCAACAATTAAGTTGGCAACCGTGTCGTTGACATCGGTCCCTAAGAAGACAATGCGGTCAAGCAACAGACGCGAATAAATGTCGTATTGCCGCTCCCCTCGCGCCGTTTGCTCAATAACAATCGGATTGGGAATGTAGTTTGCTTGCGGCGTGTAAAAAGCCTGAGGGTTAAAACCAACGACATCGGGTTGAATGAGGCTCGATGGAATCTTCATCTGTTGCGACTCTCCTTATTGGCCAGTATACATGGCATCTGAAAAATGTTGCTCTAGGCCAATGCAAAATATTTTCATTTTGAAATGTGCCCAATGCAAAAGGATGTAAAAAAGTACACGGCTAAATATACCTAGCCACGCACCTTCTTACTTACGACTTGATCCTGATCTTCTTTTCAATCTTCTTGCGCTGGAAAAAGACTCTCGTGAGTATTTTCAAGATACTCGAGCATCGTTCTGCGAAGATCGTCAAGCGTCACCGCCCGTTCATCACGACCTGCCAGCTCCAAGATTTCAAGAATTTCATGATGAACAACCGGCTTGTCGTTTTCGGACAATCCCGAAAGAGCAATGACTTGCTCAACGAGCCCAGCGCCATCAATTGGTATTACATTCCCTGTATTCGAAACTCCCATGGTGCTATCGCCCCCCAGAGTGTTCAATTCGGAGACATCCATATCCCCACCCCCCTTTATCCACTTTCGAGTCTAGAAAGCCCAATCAGGAACAGCAAGAACTATTTTGCATTCTCAAATCAATCTTTTTCGCGCACTTCCACGTGCGCTCCAAAATGAGTATCCCACAACCGAACCTACTATGAGCGCCCCCCCCACCCCTTGTATACTCGTCAACGTATCCCCCAAGAACAACACACCCCAAATGGAGCCAAAAACAGGCTGAATAAAGAGCGTCAGCGCAAGAGCAGCAACAGGAGCCTCTGCCAGCGCAACCATCCAATATAGATAGGAAAGAGAGGTTCCTAGGGGGCCAATCCATAGCAAACCCAATAGGCTGCGAGGGGTAAAATGCGGCGTTCCCAGCCCCCCCGCAAACGGCATGGCGAGAGTCAAAAAAATGACTCCAACCAGCAGCGTGGAACCAAAAACACCAAGCGGTGGATTGCGCAAAGTCAATTTTCGCCCTGCAACTGAGTAAGTGGCCTCGCCGAAGAGGGAAATAAGAATACTGAAATTACCAATGAGATGCACATCAAAACCGGCATCAAACTGCTGCGTACTAATTCCGCTTAAGAGGATAAATCCCGAAAAAGCACCCACAAATGCGAGGAGATGAGCTTTGGCGATCCTTTCCTTGAGAACCAACCACGCGAGGATCACTACAAATAAGGGCTCCATCGCGACGATCAAGGCGTTATCGGTAGCCCTGGAAACAGCGAGTCCATTGATTTGCGTAAGCGGTGAAAAACAAAAAGCCATGAAGCCGATTAGAAGAACGAATAGGGCATCGTGTTTATTTTTAGGGAGAAGAAAAAACTCTTTTACAGGGGTTTTTCGGGTCAATCGCAGAGCAATCACGATGACCACGTAAGCAAGTAACGCGCTCATATAACGAAGCCATCCCATTTGAATGGGCGTGAAATCCTCGAGCAAGACTTTTCCCAAAGCAGGGTGTACAGACCAAATAAGATTGCAAAGAATTAGACCAACAAGGGTTTTCGGCGACATCGAATCGTGATTACATCAAAAAAGAGGACTTCATGACAATGGCAAAAACGAATCCGGTTACTTTACCTCCAAAATCCCCCGCCGAATCCACGGTGATCATGACGGAACTTGTGCTGCCTTCTGACACAAATTCCATCGGAACAATTTTCGGGGGCAAGATCATGAGCTGGATCGATATTGCGGCCGCTATTGCTGCCGGGAAACATGCAAGACACGTGGTTGTGACAGCCTCATTCGACGCTCTTCATTTTGTTGCGCCTGTAAAGGTGGGGCAAGTCGTCCACATCAAAGCAACAGTGAACTTTGCTTCGCGCACTTCGATGGAAGTGGGAGTCCGGGTGGATTCGGAAAATTTGATTACAGGAGAAACGCACCACACGGCGACCGCCTACACCACGTTTGTGGCGCTGGATAGCCTCGGGCGGCCAACGCCGGTTCCTCCTATTCTTGCCGAGACAGTGGAGGAAAAACGACGGTATGCAGAAGCGGGCAAACGTCGGCAATCTCGGGTGAGGCTGGCGGAGGAGTTGAAAAGCGCGGAGTAGCTTGTGGTACTCGTTTTAGAGTGGACCCTCGCGTGACACTCGTTAATTTTCGGGTTTGTTAGGAAATCGGGCTGGAGTTTCCCGGCCAAACATTTTATCGGCAAACCAGCTCCGGCCTCCTGCATTCCCTGAGACCTCGCGGGACACTAGCCAAATAGAAGTAGATTTCTCCCTATTTACCTGATATGACACATTAAGTCATGAAAACTTTTAAACTGTTTTTTTTCGTCCTAACACTAAGCATTTCAGCAAATGTCTTTGCGCTTGAGTCCAAACAATTTGACAATCAAGTTCACCCATATTCTGACATTTACAGCGAGTTCCACGAATTCTGCCTTCGGAAGTTTGGTTCTTATCCCGAGCTTGACCCTTGGGAGAAATCGGTCCTTGCCGATCCCGAACTTCGCGACTTTGGGATTCAAGCTGAAGAACTGCGTGGAATCGCCGAGTATACGGGGGGTCTTTACAAAGTTCTAAACCAAGCATTGCGCGAAGATGGAGACGCTGCAAAAGAATGGCTGCCTTGGGTTAACGTGATGAATGCAGGAATGGACAAATTGCCTGATTATCGCGAGGTGGTCTTGAGAGGTGCGACTTTAAACTCGGATCAACTCAACCAACACGAAGTTGGATCCGTGGTGATTTACAAAGGCTATACTAGCGCGTCGGTTGATCTCCCATTTCCGGGTAACGGTCAACTGAGGATAAAATCCCTTCACGGTAAGCGAATTGAGAAACTTTCCTCACGAAGTTACGAGCACGAAGTGCTCTTTAAGCCGAGCACTCATTTTAAAGTAGTAGACCGGCGACAAGTGGATAATACGATCTATCTCGACCTAGAAGAGATAGCCAAATAATCCAGAATTACACTTAACGATTAGCCGCCAAAAGCATAAACGTCTGCCTGGGGCTCCTCTCAACGACCTTGAATTTGCTATTGAGCACGCTAAGAATCTCTGTCCACTCTGGCTTCTGATTGGCCATCGCCAACCACTGAGTATCCACGACGATCTGCAGGTTCCCGTTCTGCGCAACTAACGAATTTAATAATCGCCGATAGTCAGCCTTCATAAACATTTCAGAAAATGCCGAGCAAAAAGCAGGCTCTTGGCCTAATTCGGCGTAGACCGTGCTGGCGTGAAACGAAAAAACCAATAAGGGATCTTGCTTTCTCAGTCGCTCTTTAAGAAAAGCATACTCCACTTCAACGACGGGATTCTCTCTACCCAAGATATGGGAGGCAAGGGTCTCCTTCATGAGCCAACTATTGCCGATGATTTGTATCAATAACCCCATCAGTACAATAAGCCCCGTCGCTCGAACCACACGTGGATAATCTCTCAGAATTCGGTCTAAAAAAACGGCGCCGATGATGAATCCCGGCCAGCACACGGCGGTGAAGGTCCGGTTATGGCTTCTCCCTTGATAGTAGGCAAATAGTCCTAAACCCAAAATGGAGAGGGCAAAAATCAGGCGGTCCTCAAGAGATTTTTGAGTTTTACTTAACTTTACCAATGAGAGGACCAAGGCGGTCAAATAAATCAAGACGAGCAAGTTCCAAGGATGTAGGAGCGGCATGGGCAGCATCAAGAATCCATTGATGTAGAATATTTCTTGAACCTGAAACAGATGGCTTAATTGAAAGTTCGATATCCCTATGAAGCTCAGACAAAATAGCCCCAGACCTAAGAGGGTTGCGCCAAAATGACATGCAACCTCAGTGGCCCCGCGCCCACCTTTCGTCCATCGAACATAAACTTGAACCAAGAGCCAGGTACCAACGGCAACAACGGAGGTGTCGAAATTCCAAAAAAGCATAAAACCGAAAAATGCCGAAAAGAAAAACTCGAATCGGCGGTCTCGCAATCGATCCTGAATCAACAGAAAAATAGGCACCAAAACAGGCAAAAGGCTTCGGACAGGATGATATTGAAAATAGGGATCCAAGAAAGCCGATATCCCCTGCTGTTCAAAATATTGCTTTAGAAACTTCAGATAGAGAAAATAAGTCGCAACAACATATCCCAGCCAAGCCGTGATTCGAATCCAACTCGAAGCAACCAGGCGATCCAATGTCAACTTCATCGCAAAAAATACCGCGACACTCATTAGCGCCATGAGTGTGGAGTAGGTTCTCACGGAAAGACCAATAAACTTGAAGATCGGAAAGAGGTAATGCCCAAAAAATCCGTATTGCCTGCTGCATTCGCTGCTAACATTGCTGCCGAAATACGCGCTAATTAGTGAAAAAAAGGGGACATCAAAATGTCCGTCAAAGTACTGGGCATAGCCATCCGAAAAACCAAAGGTCCCCATGACAAACAACAGAAGCAAAACAGAGTACAACACCCCATTTTCGATTCTTTTCTCAAATTGAGGCGAGAAAGCGACTGCTCGTGCAATCCCCCCCCCCACAATAACGATCGCAATCGCCCACGCATTCCAGATCAGTAGGCTTTGAAGGTACTCTCGTCCCTCAAAAAAGAAATCCAAGCCGAAAATGACCAAAAGACTTCCCAAAGCGAGCCCCGTAAAGAATCTCAGGTTCTCTTGGAAAACCAAATGGCAAGCCTGACTAAACCGTTGAATGACCGAGAAGCGGGTATTTAAAAATAGGAAAGCGACAATACTCAAAGGAAATCCAATAAGAGCAGACAAAAACGACAGTCTTTCGGCAGGCTCGGGGTTAAAATACCCGGCGCCTATTGCGACTTGCTCTAAAACAGAATTCGGAACCGCAGTTTGGCCGTCCCAATGAGAATAGATGAAGAAGCATACAAACACCCAAGGCAGCAGAAAGATTAAAGCAAGACAATAGGCGGCGACGATCTGGGAAGGGCAAAAAACGTCGACAGTTTCTTTCATAAGGGCAATAATTCCAAGGGTAGCCGCACTACTTCCCCTGCCCTAACACCTCAACCAAACGCTGCTTCGACGATTCTTCGATGTCCTTGTGAAGGGAGTTTCCATGCGCGTCGATCGTCACAACGACAGGGAACTTTTTCACGCGAAGCTGCCAAATCGCTTCGGGAGAGCCAAACTGCTCAAGGCCGTAGACGTTTTCTACTTCTTCAATCGCCTCAGCAAGAACTTGTGCGGCACCACCCACGGCGTGGAGATAAACACAGCCGGATTTCTGGCAACCCAAGCGAGTTTTTTCGCCCATGCCGCCTTTGCCGATGACGGCACGGATTCCGAATTTTTCGATAATCCCCGCCTGATAGGGCTCCTCGCGAATCGAAGTCGTGGGACCTGCCGCCGTCACAACCCACTTGCCTTTTTTCTTCAGCACTACCGGACCGCAATGGTATATAATGCCATCCTTCAAACTCACCGGGGGTTCATTGCCTTCGTGAAGCCATTTGTGAACGGCGTCGCGCGCGGTAAAAACGATACCGTCAAGCTCGACCATATCGCCCACTTTGAGGGCTCGGATTTTATCTTCAGTAAACGGAGCAGATAATTGAATCATTTGAGAGACCCCTTTTAGTAGAACCACTTTTTAATTTCGCCCTTGGCCGTGATCGATGCCCCCTGGCGACGAAAAGCCCAGCACATGTATGAGATGCTCACAAAAAATGAAGCAGGCACGCGATTCACGACCCCGATCTTTGCGCCAAGCAAGGTCGTTCCACCGCCAAAACCCATGGGGCCGATTCCGAGTTGATTGGCTTGGGCAGTGACTTCTTCTTCAAGTTTTGCCAATGCAGGATTTGAGTTTTTGTCGGTGAGCTTGCGCAAGAATTGTTCTTTAGAAACCGCATATCCCGTTCCCCGATCACCGCCGATGCAAATTCCCAAGATCCCTGGGCCGCAGCCCTTGCCCTGCGCCTGCACGATGGCATCCAAAATACATTTGCGTGCGCCGTTCAAATCTCGGCCCGCACCCAGTTTCGTATCGGGCAAACTGTATTGCGCGCCGACATTTTCGCAGCCGCCACCCTTGAGCATGAGCCGCATATCCATGAAATCCTTGTTCCAAGCTTCGAGGTGAATAACGGGACTGCCTGGACCAACATTCGTGCCACTGTTTTTCCCCGTGATAGAATCCACGCTGTTTTGCCGCAGATACCCCTTTTTCGTCGCTTCAATGACCGCCTTCTTAATAACTTTGGTCAAAATCTCAGGATCGAGTTTGCGGGGATAATGGACATAAAAAAGGTTCGTGCCCGTGTCCTGGCAAAGCGGCTGGCTCTTGAGCTTACCCAACTCGATGTTCTTTTCGATGATGCCCAAGGCGTATTCCGCACGGGAGCCGGGGGCTTCCTTTGAACGCCCTACATGAATGGCATCGGCCACATCTTTGGGGAGTTCAGAAGAGGTTTTGCGAATAACTTCAACGAAGGCAGCTAGGTATTTTTTTTGAAGTGAGGCGTTCATAGGGATTAACCATAGCGCCGAATTCGTGGTGACTCAAGGACTTACCCCTCGCCGCCCATCAAGAACTTCTCTTGCAGATGCCCCAAGTCACGCCCGACCGGAATTGAAGAAAAGAACCGCAACGCCTCAGCCCAAAGGGTCTGCCGATCAATTTGAGAGAACACCTTGCTGCGAAACTCATGACAGCCGGGAAACCCCGAAGAGAACCAGGCTAAAAACTTGCGCATGTGGATAAGAGAGCCCTGTTCGCCAAAATGCTCATCAAACAAAGGCGCCAGCTCCTTCAAAACCTCGACGTACTCCAATGGACCCGGCTTTACGTAAGACTCGCCCACAAAAACGCGGCTCGCTTGCTCAAAGAAAAAGGGGTTACGCAAAACGCCACGCCCAATCATGACGGCGTCGACGCCATATTTGCGATAACGCTCGCAGGCTAGCTCAGGGGTTACCAGATCCCCATTACCAATGATGGGGATACTGCCCGCATGGGCTTTAAGATTGCCCAGAAATTCCCAATCGGCTTCGCCCGAATACCCCTGCGCGCGCGTCCGACCGTGAACGGCAACCCAGGTCACGCCTGAATCGCTGGCAGCCCTAACGACTTCAAGGGCGTTTCGAGAGTCCGCATCCCAGCCCGTCCGAATCTTAATCGTCACAGGAATCTTCACCGCCCGCACAACCTCTTCAAGCACCTTAGCAAGCCTGGGGACATCGCGACACATCGCAGCCCCTCCGCCCTTTTTCACGACCTTTGGAACCGGGCAGGCAAGATTGAGATCCACAAAATCAGCGCCCATTTTTTCAACCAAGCGTGCAGCGTCGGCCAAGCGGGTCCCATCTTCGCCGAAAATTTGAAGGCCCAAGTGTCGCTCTTCGGGAGAAAATTTCAAAAGGCCCAACGTTTTTTCACCCATGTAAGCAATGCCGTTAGCAGAAATCAGTTCAGACACCACGAGCGCCGCTCCATGCCTGCGCATGATTCGGCGAAAAGGCGAATGGGTGATTCCCGCCATGGGAGCCAGAATAAAAGGATGCGCGATTTCGAAAGGGCCTAGGCGCATGGGTTAGGAGCGCAGAGCTACGATCTCTTCGCGCTCCTTGGGAGCATCTTTAGTGAGGTTCTCGCAACCCGTCTGAGTGACGAGAATGTCATCTTCGATACGAATGCCAATATTGCGGAACGAAGCGGGTGCATCCTTATCATTAGGCTGCACATAGAGTCCGGGCTCAACCGAGAAGAACATTCCAGGCTCAAGTGTGCGCGGCTCTCCATTTTGGAAATACAATCCCGCATCATGGACATCCAAACCCATCCAATGACTGGTATTGTGAGGGAAAAACCGCTTAAAACCTAAGTTCTTGATAATCTCATCGCGATTGCCCTGAAGCAGCCCTAAAGACAAGAGTCCTTCGGTCAAGACTTCGTAAACATGCTTATGAATGTCCGCAAGTTTCACTCCGGGTTTGGTCATCGCAACTGCTTCTTTTTGCGACTTCAAAGTTAAATCATAAAGGTTAGCTTGTGCTTTGGTAAAATCGCGGCCGATCGGATACGTGCGCGTGATGTCAGCCGCATAACACTGATACTCGCCGCCGGCGTCGATGAGGAGAAGTTCACCGTCCTTGAGCACACAATTGTTGTGCTGGTAATGAAGGCAGGTGGCATTCTTTCCGCCCGCGGCGATGGTCGGATAGGCCACGCGATCACAACCGTTCTTGCGAAACAGGTAATCGATGAGTGCTTCTATCTCGTGCTCGCCCATTCCGGGCTTCACTTCTTTCATCACACTCTTGTGAGCAGCCGCCGTGATTTGGCAGGCTTTGCGATGCAATTCGATTTCTTCGGGGGCCTTATAAAGGCGCATTTCACCAATGACGGTTTGTGCGTCTTCGATGGGCAAGAGTCCTTTGCCACTTCGGCCACTAGAGGCTCGGTTTGCGTCGAGCGCACGAATCACGCGTGCATCACACTTGGGATCGACACCTAAACGATAAAACACGCGGTCCGCTCCCGAGAACAACTCCGGCAGCCGTTTGTCTAATTCCTCAATAGGATAGGCTTCGTTTGCACCAAAAATCTCCAAAGCGCCTTCAACGCCGTAGCGCTCGCCTTGCCACATCTCCTTTTCGACATCTTTGGTACGTATAAAAAGGATCGTTCGAAAGGCGCCCGCAAGCGACTTTGAAGGAGCAAGCACCAGGAAAGCGTCCGGCTCTTCGAGACCGCAAAGGTATCTAAAATGACTCTCCTGCCGAAACAGGTAGTGAACGTCTGAGTTTCTGACGACCTCCGAATTTGAAGGGATCAGAAACACACTGTTGGGGCGAGCCTTCATTAAAGCTTCACGCCTAGCCTTGTAATAATTTGGAATTTGTGCGAGCAACATGTCACAGACACTACCATGGCTCTTTCATCACCTAAAGGCATTCTTTTCGATCTCGACGGCACCCTCATTGACTCACTTTCAATGACCTTTGATGCATTTAATCACGGGGTTACGCGCTTTGGGGGCATGGCTCTCACACCCATGGAGATCTCAGCACACTTTGGTCCGGGCGAAGACAAAATCTTCGAAAAGCTCGTGGGCCCCGAAAAAGCCCCGGCCGCCTACCTTGCGAGCATCGAGTACACGAACGCCAACCTACACCGAGTTCCGCTTCACGATGGAATTGCTGAGCTCCTTGAGAATCTGCGAAGGACGAAAATACCGTTGGCGATTGTGACAGGCCGAAGTTGGAGCACGACTGAGATTTTGCTCAAGCACCACGGACTGCTGGGCGCATTCAAAACGATTATTGCCAATGATCATGTCCCCCGTCCTAAGCCCTTCCCAGATGGAGTGAAATTAGCGTCGGATCATTTGAACACCACTCCTGAACACACATGGTTCATCGGAGATTCGCCGGTGGATATGTTAGCCGCTCGCTCAGCGGGGAGTTTAGGGATCGCAGCCCTTTGGGATGTGACTGCGGATCGCGAAAGAATCGCGGTCGGCGAGCCAGGGTTTTGGGCGAAAGAGCCACGGGATATTGTGGGTCTTTTAAAAGAGACGAGCTGGGAGAATTAGCGCCTCCTCTTAACTCCACATCGACCAAGGCACTATGCTTACACCTTTTTTCTCGATGATCGGCCGATCAACGGGTGCGACCAAAACTGCTCGTGTAGATTTAAGTCTTTTCATCGCACCTTCGAGCGAGCGTTTTTCCCATCCGACACCCTTGAGGCTTGCCCGCGCGGTGATTTTGATCGGAATCCGATCCCACACCAGATCCACAGGGGCGCCTTGCATGCTTTTAAAATAGGTCAGCTCGAGTCGCTGACTCGCATATTCACACAGCGCGGAAATCTCATTGAGAATGAAAACTCGCGCGAGCGAAAGCGTTGCACCTTCTGAGCGCTGCGCCCCCATAAGATGATGAAGAAGTCCCGAGTCGAAGACAAACCACCGATCTCTGCCGACTCCCAACTCATGGCAACTCATTCTCCGAATCAGAAACACGTCCTCCATCGCCGTCAGATAAGACTGAAGTCGTCGTCCCTGAATATCAGAAACCATATCAGTAGAAAAATACTCGCCCCTGAGCGCGGCTTCCGCCATACGCCTTAGGATCTTTGTCGTCACCCTGGGATCATAGCTTCTCTTGAAGAAACGGGCGATATCGCGATAAATCGTGGTTTCAAGCCAGGAACTCCAGTAGAGATTTCGAGCCGCAGCATCTCGTAAAAAACAAGGAAAAGGCAGACCTCCGCGCTCGAGACCTTCACTGATCTCTGAAATTTCAAATCGAGGAGTAAGCTCTTTTGGAAACACCTCAGGAGCTCGAAACGGCTTCTGATGAAGTTCAGCAAGCGTCAGAGGATGCAGATGGAGAAGTCCAATTCGTCCGGTTAAAGACTCACGGATATCTAAGCGAGAAGAAAACTGAGAGGAGCCGGTCAAAAAATATTGTCCAGGTACTCGCTTCTTATCGACCTTTACTTTTATAGCATCAAAAATCCGTGGAGCTTTTTGCGCCTCATCAATGAGGACAGGGAGTTGCAAACGACTGATAAAGACTTTAGCAGAAGCTTCGGCATCGAGGAGAGTATCTTCATCATCAAAACTCAGCTGATGAGGAATCTCCATCTGGTTCTTAACCAAGGTTGATTTCCCAACCTGGCGTGCACCAATCACACCAATCACAGGCCATAGACTCGCCAGCTTCTTCAGGGGGGCAACCGCAAAGCGGGATCTTTCATGGGGCATAAATTGATACTAACATAACGCCTTCTAGAGGTAAGTAATTAATATCAATTTAATCAAGTATATGAAATAATTATAACTAATTAACTCAAGCCACCTGCCCCGCGATGGCTAGATTGCGACGGCCCTATACAGCACCGATAATGCTGCATATGGCCTGAAGTAACAACAAGCGCGAGAGAAACCACTCAGCGAGGACCCTTCGCCATTCCAGATTCACTTCACACAGCGAACTGCATTGTGATCAAGCCGAGTAAATCGATCAATTTCACCGGCAGGATGAAACATCAAATCTTCGTCCGAGCTATTAAAGTAGTAAGCACTATCTTTATCGTCCGCAATAATTGAAGAAGACCACAACCAATACTCAGCTTTATCGCCAGCAGCGTGATAGTTACGGAAAGTGTAAAAGAAAGCAGGCTCTCCTCTGGACTCGACCTTAATAAACCCATCACGCTGCGTTTCACTCACACCTTGTGGACTCAAGAATAGCGCCAGTTCTTTTACACTGGGAAGTCGGCTCCCTAAAGAACCACAATACAATTCGGCTGTGTATTGATCCATCTTGCAGACGTCTCCGAATTTAGCGTTCTTACAATAGTCCTGTGTGCTTGCATCTTTTTTGACCACGGAGCCCAGGATCACTGAAGGAGACATAGGCTGGCGCTGCATTCCAATTTCATATTTTTGCGTACTAAATAGAAAACTTAGAATTTGGCTTGAAATAGGATAGCGCGAATAATCCCCATCGTTGCTTTCATACCCCAAATACCCGAGATATTCGTGAAATACTACGGCGTATCGAACTCGAACATCCGTTTGATCCCATTGACCATTCTGGCACCTGATAAGTGCTTGCAGTTGAAAATTGACACACGTCCGGGGCACGTTATCAATTGTTACGGCCTCATCAGTAAATTGGATGTTCACATTGCTGACAGCGTCTCCGAATTCGCCTGTAAACGTCGAAGCCTCAACCCCATTCTTATTCAGATTTAGTTTTTCATCTAGCGAGCCAAGGGCTTCGTTCTTATTAACCCAATCAAGAAGTTCACGTGCAATACCGCTAAAAACTGCTTCGTTGCCATTACCGCCGTTACCGATATCGCCGCCTTGCTTGCCATCAGACTTCGGCTGTTGTGTTTGAGGAATCCCGTTTTCACCTTTGATCGTGGCCGGAAGTTGCAACTTCTTCTGCAGCATTTTTTCCAAATTTCCCATCCGATTTAACGGCGGTGCTGCGAGGACCTGTACCGCTTGCGCGCCCCAAAGGGTTAATCCAACTGCTAAACTTGCTTTTGCAATTTTACTGAACATACTTCGCGTCTCCATTTTCTTTTCCCAAAACATTAAAAAGCTGAATATTGACCTGATAAACCGCGTCGCCTTGCGAAGTTTCTAAAAACTGCGCCAGGTTCCGTCTGAAATCCCGAATCATCGCCTTAGCCACCGGCAACTTCTCCTTTGAGATCGTCATCATGTGGGCGGTGATATCGCGCTCTTCAACGGGTTGAGATTCCAATGCGGTAATGGCTTTTCCAATCATCTGAGAATGGAAACTGCGAATTGCCTTATTGGAAACATCAGTCGGCGTGGCGTAAAAAGTCTTCGTCTTGCGAAGGCTCTCCCCATCACGCTCGAGCAATCCCACGCGGATTAATCGGTCAATTGCTTCTTTTACCTGTCCTTCATTCACGTTTCCCCCAAGGCGCAGGCTAATCCTTTGAGGGTCGGAGTTGAAATCTTTGAGCTCAGTCATCTCGACAATCGCCAAGTGGTGCCAATCAGAGACGACACGAAAATGATCAAGGGTGAGCGTCGAGAACTGCTGATCGGGCCTGAGTGTGGCTAGAATTTTTTCGTAGAAAATGGATTCCTCATTTGAAGAGGCATTGGTGAAAAGCACGAGCATATCAAAGTAGCGCGCTTCGTTTTCGTTGAACTTGCCCACCTTCAAAAAGTGCTGACTGATCTTGCTTGAGAGACTAGGGAGGAACCTTCGCTTGCGATTGAGCACCATCGAGAGCATCGCGACATGCCCTAATCCCAGCTGAAGCGCCCAGGATCTCAGCGAAAACCTGGGGTTCTGAGCTTGCGCGGCTTTGAGCCACGCATTCAGAAAGTCGATCGGGTTGTTGTAGTCGAAAATCTTGGGTTCCATTGCGTTCCTCTTGTGAGTTCCTTTTGCACTTCTTAGTGTCTACGCGGCGCAATATACACCGAGCTAGCACTGTGCGTCAAGGCGGCTGTTAACAAAGTGAAACTTCTTGTTAACAGCCCGAAACTAATGAATAAGATTGGTCTCGCCTGGGCCTTCGCCGCTGAATTTCCGAAATCGCGAAGAAAAGCCCCGAAGGGTGCACCCCTGGGGCGTTTAACTTCACTATTTCGGAAATTCGGGGCCTCAGGGTAGGCCAAATAGAAACCAAATTGACTCTTTTAGTGAGTCATACTACTCTTTAAAAGAGTCATGATTATCTCAGCCCTCTTTGGAAGTGAAACCGCCGAAAAAGCCCTCCTCTACCTCGAGAACTATGGCTCCGCCTATCCCAGAGCGGTCGCAAGAACCTTCGATCTGGCGGTCGGACAAGTCCAAAAGCAACTGGAAAAATTCGAACGAGAGGGGGTTCTTGCGAGCCGGCTCGTCGGTCGCACTCGCGTCTACGAGTGGAATCCCCGATGCTTCTACCTTGCCGAATTAAGAGGCATCCTCAGCAAGTCACTCAAACAGCTCCCTCCCGCAATTATCGAAAAGTACTTTAAAGAGCGCACTCGTCCTCGGAAAAAAGGAAAGCCCCTTCCTTGAGAGCAATTTCAGAGAAAACCACAATAGAGGAAATGGGAGCGATCGTCTGCCAGGCCTTACACGATCACGAAATTGAGGCGTTCCTTTCTGGAGGCGCCGTTGTTTCAATTTATACTCAAAATAGATACGAAAGTTTTGACCTAGATTTTGTCACCTTTGGGGATAGAAAAAGGATTAAAGTGATCATGGAGCAACTCGGTTTTAAGCAGGACAAGTCGAGATTCTTTATCCACCCTAACTCAAAATACTTTGTCGAGTTTCCGGGCACAAGCGTAGCAATCGGCGATCAAGCGATCTCAGAGTTTGCCGAGAGAAGAACAGGAAACGAAGTGCTGCGATTATTGACCCCCACAGATTGCATCAAGGATCGCCTTGCTTCCTATATTCACTGGAAAGATCAACAAGCCTTAGACCAGGCCGTGTGGGTAGCAAAATCTCAACCGTTCAACCCCGAAAAAGTGCGGGATTTTTGCACGAAAGAAGGCGACAAAACAGCCTTTGAGGATTTTGAGAATCGGCTTCGGGAAAAATGAGCGCCTCAGCTCAATATCTGCGTAGTCGCCGGCGCGCTCGTCGCATTCACCACGTCGGCTCCAGGCGTTGCCAAAAGGCCTTTCGCTTGGCGATCGTAATCGACGTAGGTATAGCCATACAAAACCTCTTCATAGAAATTCTGTAATTCGACGCCTTCTTTGGGCTTGATCACGCCTTCGCGAACTTTTGCATCGATCTGCTCTTTGACGCGTTTTTCGAGGTCGGTGCCGCTGTATTGAATCCAGGACAAAACACCGGCGACGGTATTCCCCTTGATCACTTCTTCAATGTAGTAGCCGCCGGGTTCGGTCTCATCCGAAAACACATGGACTTCGTTCACACGGCCAAAGAGGTTATGCAAATCGCCCATGATGTCTTGGTAAGCGCCCATCAAAAAGAAACCCAAATAGTAGGGCTCGCCCGTCTTCAATTGATGAAGAGGCAAGGTGTCCTTGATATCGCGAAGGTCGATGAATTTTGCGACTTTACCGTCGCTGTCGCAAGTAATGTCAACCAAGGTCGTCGTTCTAACTGGCTCTTCATCATGGCGATGAATCGGAA
>CAIRTR010000310.1 GCA_903881565.1 Oligoflexia bacterium
CTGGCCTGCAAAACACGCGAAAATTCGTATAGCCCCTTTAGTCACCACAAGGTAGGGGCGGCTATTTTGACTGAAGACGGAAGAATGTTTGGGGGATGCAATATCGAGAACTCCTCCTACGGCGCGACGATTTGTGCTGAGCGTGTGGCGATCCACCAGGCCCTCGCCGAAGACCCAAAAACCCGAATCAAAGAAGTCATGGTCGTGACCGACGCCACTCCCGCCTGGCCGCCTTGTGGACTTTGTCGCCAGGTTCTTTCGGAGTTTGCGGAGCCCCACACGCTTGTCCATACCGCTAATCTCAAAAAGGAGATCACCTCGTTTAAGTTTAGTGATCTGCTTCCTCAAGCTTTCACTCCCGGCCACCTGATAAAAGCCTAACTAAAATGGCGACTAAAAAACCTCACGCCTCCGAAACCTGGATCCTCAACGGAGTGCTGTACACTCAAGACTCCAACCGCAGAGTTCAGCAAGCTCACCTCAGAATTCAAGACGGGCGCATCACGGCGATTACCCAAAAGAAGCCCGCGCGGTTTCCCAAAGGGAGCAAAATAATCGACGCTAAAGGCCTGACCCTGCTCCCCGGCTTTGTTCAGGCGCACATTCATCTTTGCCAAACCTTGTTTCGTAACCTGGCCGATGATCTTGAATTGCTGGATTGGCTTTCCAAACGCATCTGGGTCATGGAAGCCGCACACACACCCGAAACACTTTATACGAGCGCTCTTTTAGGAATTCATGAACTCCTCTCCTCCGGCACCACTTGCCTCTTGGATATGGGAACAGTGAGACATACGGATTCCATTTTCAAAGCCGTTCAAAAAACCGGGATCCGCGCCAACGTCGGCAAGTGCCTGATGGATCACCCGACCAATAACCCGGTGACTTTGCAGGAGCCCACTCGCGACGCCCTGGATGAAGCCGAAGACCTTTATCATCGTTGGAACGGCTCCCATGGTGATCGCATTCGGGCGTCGTATGCGCCGCGATTTGTGATTTCTTGTACTGAAAAACTTCTGACCGAAGTGGCGCGGCTCGCCCAAGAGCGAAAAGCCGTCGTTCACACGCATGCCAGCGAGAACCTCAAAGAGATTCAGTTCGTAAAGAAGCTCGTGAACTGTGAGAACGTCGAGTATCTGCATCAATTAGGACTCACCTCCCCTCAGCTCGTGCTTGCCCATTGCGTTTGGCTCAAACCCAGCGAACAGGAGATCCTCAAGAAAACGGGAACTCATGTCGTGCACTGTCCGAGTTCCAATATGAAGCTTGCCTCAGGGCTTGCCCACGTTCCGGAGATGCTCAAACTGGGAATCAACGTGGCACTCGGTGCCGATGGAGCACCCTGCAATAACAATCTCAACATGTTTAATGAAATGCGGCTTGCCGCCCTCATCCACAAACCGGGATCTGGCCCCAAAGCCATGCGCGCGCAAGACGTTCTTGATATGGCCACAATGGGTGGTGCGCGTGCGCTGAGCTGGGATAAGGAGATTGGATCCATTGAACTTGGCAAGAAGGCCGACCTCATTGCGCTTGACCTCAACACCCTCACTAATACCGTTCCGGAGACTCAGCGATTATCCAGTGAAGCGATTGCCTCGTCTGTCGTTTACTCGACCAATACCCCTCATCTCCAATGGACGATGGTGGATGGGAAAATTCTCTTTGATCAAAAAGCTAAATTTCAAAGCTGTTTAGAGCTCAAATCTGAGACTCTTTTGAAGCGAGTTCATCGGGCGCAAAAGCAGATCATGCGTGAAGTAGCTGAAATCAATAGCAAAAAATAGACAGTCACCCCGAAATCCGCAGGCGTGTTTCCTTATTTAAATATACTTGACTATTTTTATCAACAATAGTAATCTGCCGACGGTTTTAGACGGTACTGAAAAGAAGAGGAATTCTCGATGAATATGCGAATGAAAGTAAAACAAGCCACCTACCCGAGCGCAAGTCCCCTAAAGGCCCTTGCGGGGGGAAGTATCTTGATGCTCTGTTTTTTCGCTTGCTCGAAAACACCACAGCCTACGGCCCAGCCGCCGATTCAAATCGACAAGACAACGATTCCTCAAAAAGCAAAATCAAAGACCACCGTCCGAGACGTCCTTGACTCCACTGCCGGCGCCCCCATTAGCCCCAAACATGTGACTGACGCAAAAGCCGCTAGTCATTCAGAAACACGAGTGATCGTTCTTGCCGAAAAAACTAGACAAGGCGCTGTTGGAAAAACCGGAGAGACAGGCCCGGTAGGCCCGGCCGGGCAAGCCGGTCAAGAAGGTAAGGCCGGACAAGACGCCTGCGGAATCGAAACCTTCTCCGAAGAATATTCAATTAGGCCCTTAAGCGTTTCCGAACTTCAAAACATAGGCCCCCTCCCTTACGTCTCGACGCCGAACCATGCGAAGAAGAGTTTCCGTCACAAAATTCCAACCCTTAATTTAGGCGAAATGACAGGTCTCTTAAGTGGCACTCCTTTTGTGCGTTCTTCACAAGTCGTCTTTGGGGTGGATCTCACAAACCTTCCGCCTCAAGCGGCTATCAAAAAGATTCATGCCGTGAATCTTAAACTGGGCCTTACCCACACTTCTCGAAACAAGACGCAGAAAACAGAACTCTTGTGTCTTCTTAAAGAAGGCGTTTGCTCAGGGGCTTTCAACGAAGCCAAGAACTGGCAAGACAATCTCAACGAAGACTTTCTTAAGGGTATTGAGTCAAATACGCAAACTAACACCTATTTTTCAGATTCATTCTTAGATCGCGAGATCGCTCGAATCGGAAAATATCGAATTTATTCTGAAGAAGTGACTCTAGATCTTGAAAAACTCACTCAGAGCAATCCTCAAACGCTCCTTTATGGAAAGACCGCCGAAACAAAAACACTCGATGTCCGGACCCTCCTCATGAGTGTTTCAAATGACACGTTTGTCTCAAACGAAGGGGCAATCACTGTCTCGATGGAAATCGACACCTGCAAAGCAATGGAGCTTGCCCAGCAATAATCGCAAATCGCCAGACGTTATTCGTGATCAGCGATCATTTTCTCAAGTCGCTTCGTATCGCCCACGATCCAAACGCTATCGCGAATATGAAAAACGCTATCCGACTCAGGATTCATGATTCGGCGTCCCGCGCGTTCAATGCCCACGACCAACACACCGTAGTGTTCGCGCAGTCCTGATTCTCGAATTGTTTTTCCGACCAAAGGGGCATCTTCTTTAACTTCCAGCAGTCTCAGATCATAGCCTTCAATGGATGACGAGAATCGATCCGCAAGCCCCGGAGGACGCTCTAAGGCCACGCGCGCGCGATCGACCTGCTCATCCGTGCCAAGCACCAAAAGTTCATCTTTGGGAAAAACCTGCTGTTCAGCGTCCGGTGCGACAATCGCACGCGAGCCGCGCTGAATGGCCACGATACTTAAACCAAAGGTCGCTCTAAATTTGGCATCAATGAGTTTTTTGCCTGCGATAAACGAGTCTGGATGGACCTTGATTCGCACCAAGTGCGCATCCCAAGGTGCGAGACTTCGAAGCATGTCTCGGCTTCTTCGGCTCTTTTGCTTGGGATCAAAGGTTTCGACAAATGTCTTTTCAAACCACTCATAAACGAGCGTCAATTGCCGGTGAAACACTCCGATAAAGACTGCGGCAATGGCGAAGGTAAAAGCCACGGCAAACCAGGCCGGGAAAAAGCCTGCACTCAAAGCCCCGACCCACAAAATTGTTGATAGGCGTGCGAAAAACAAAGTCCCGCCCCGCGGAGCCCCCATCGCGCCATCGGCCCGTAAAAACCTGACCTTGGCAAACACAGAAAACATACCCCAAGCAAAAGGAGACGAAATCACGATAGCGGAAAACCAAGCACTGAAAGCCGCAAGAATGGGATTCCCAAACATCATCTCAAACCAGGGCCTCAAGAGTTCAC
>CAIRTR010000311.1 GCA_903881565.1 Oligoflexia bacterium
CGGGCAGTCGTTTTCCAAAGCAAGGGTGAGGAATTTGATGTTCTTCCCTACCTCAACACGGCAACTGATCGAGATACCTGGTGGCCTGCTTCGGAAATCAAGCTCTTTGCCGCGATTGCAGCCCTTGAGGCTGCTGAGCGCCGGGGATTCACGCCAGCCGTTTTGATTGAGTTTACGGGTGAGACCTTGCCCCCGGGTTGGGGTCAGAAGAAGTCTTGGTCTAAAGCAACTTTGAAGCAAATCCTAGAAGCGGCAATTATTGAAAGCGATAACGTCGCTTTTGATCGACTGATTCATTGGGTGGGGTTTGATGAGTTTTATGCGACGTTTTTGAATCCCGAGCGAGGCTTTAATCAGACTTCGTTAATGCGCGGATATAGTCGCTTGTACATGACGCCAGATGGAAAACATGGGACTTTGAAGGTGAGTCCTGCATTGACCGCGCGCGAAGGAACAAAAGTATTCAAGCGCGCAAAGCTCAAAGCGACCTTCAATCCTAAGCCATGCGGCTTTTCTGAAGAAGGCAATTGCACTACCGTTGAAGAGATCGGTCGTGCCCTTTTGCGAGCGATGCGTCCGGAGCGATCAAATGCCCCCGGCGAAGAGGGATACAGGATTTCTAAGGAATCTATGGCCGTTTTGCACGCAGCACTTGAAACGCCCCGACCGCGTGGAATGCAAATTGTCGAAGGTCTTCAGCGCGGGCTTGCAAAAGCTGGCGTATCGACCGCGGGATGGATCTTTGCGCATAAGCCAGGGTTCGCCATCGATTGGATGAGCGATGTTGTTTACGTCGAGAATCCTGTGACTCAGCAGTGGTGGATTGTTTCGATGGTGGGATATCCGGGCAGAGAGTCGTTGAGCACGACGTCCGAGGCAGTGGGCCGGCTTCTAGGGGATCCGACAAGCTGTCCATAAATCAGACGATGAGTATGAAAACCAAACCAAGCAGTTTCTCATCGTGAGAGCCCTTAGGTTAACGCTGCACCCAAAACGCTCCTCACGCTCATCTCAAGTAATGATCGACCAAATTCACTAGAAAAAACAAAATCCTGGCCAAGATGAAAAAAATCCAGGTTTTTTGCTTAAGTTTCTCTAGTGCGATCCGATAGCTATAATAGGGTTTTCTATTATAGTTCACACGAATCACCTCCTTTCCTGCTAAGAAGGGAGGTGGTTCCATCCACTCTGCTTGGTTTGGCAGTCGCAGCCGAAGCAAGAACAATGCCTGCAAATCCAAATAGACATTTTGCTAGAACTGATATTTAAGCGGCATGCTTAAGTATCAGGGGTTATCAATAACGATTTGGTGGCACTTTATCAGGTTGAGGTTCGAACCTTGAACCTCTAAGATCACAAAATGTGATCCTAAAGAAGGGCAACGGAAAGCACCGAAAATTCACTCCGACAGTATTTACTGAGCAAGGGGTGGCAATCAAAACCGACGCTATCCCCAAACCTTCTCCCACAGCTCCTTCGAGACTTCCTGCGAACGCGCTAGAATCCGGTCTTCATCAATGTTGAGTTGAAGTGCGCCGTGTTTCATCAGAATTTTTCCCTGCGCGATGGTCGAATCCACGTTGGCTTCGGCTAAACCAAAGACCAAGTGTCCTGCAAATGTCTTCTCATCTAACGGTGTGTTTGGTCGATAATCCATCAGAACAAGATCTGCTGCATTTCCAGGGGCAATGGCGCCCAATCCGAGTTCGGGACCGAAGCTGCGCGAAGCAATGAGGGGATTGCCCTGAGTCAGCGCATTCACAGCCTCCATGAAACCAACACTGGGGTTGAGTTGAAAAATCTTTTGAATCCAAACCGCGCTTCGAAGTTCCTGAAGCATGTTGACCGTCATGGCGTCGGTGCCAAGTCCCACATAAACGCCTGCCGAATGAAACGCGAGGAGATCGGCCACGCCCACGGCATTGTTCATATTCGATTGTGGGTTGTGAACGACCGAGGTCTTTGTGTCGGCCAGGATCTTCATTTCATCTTCATGAATATGAATCGCGTGGGCACAAATCGTCTTAGGTCCGAGGATACCAAACTTCTGAAAGCGCTCGACGATTCGCAAGCCGTGCTCTTGAAGGCATTGAACTTGATCAGATTCGGCCTCAGCCAAATGAACGTGAAATCCTGCACCGAACTCGCGCGCTAGTCCCGAAGCCTTCTCCATCGTTTCGTCAGAAACCGTAAATGAAGCGTGTAGGCCAAAATGTCCGCGAAGCGCGGGATTAGGTTCTTGTGCCAGGCGCTTCAAAAACGCGACGTTTTCATCAAGGCCTTGTTTCGCAATATCCGCCCCGTCGCGATCGGAAACTTCGTAACAAAGATCGCCACGCAGACCACTTTCCAACACAGCTCGGGCAATCGCGTCTAACGAACCTTTGATCGCGTACGGACTTGCGTGATGATCAATGAGGGTGGTTGTGCCTTTGCGAATGGAATCAATGAGTGCCGTCATCGCGCTCAGATAAACAGCTTCACTTGAAAGACCTCGATCAAGTTTCCACCAAAGATTCTTAAGAACGTCATTGAAATTTGTTGCTGGTTCCGCCTTATTCAGCCCTCGCGCCATTGAGCTATAGAAGTGCATATGTGCATTAATGAAGCCGGGCAAAAGCACTTTTCCAGTGCCATCCAATAATTCGTCGCCCGGAGTGGGTGTGAGTGTTTTTGTCGGCCCAAACTCCTGAATCTTTCCGTCCGCGATACGCAGCGAATGATTCTTTAGGACGCGATTAGTAACGCCCAAAGTGATGATTGTCGTGTTTTGAATAAGGATGGTTCTTGGTTGGTTCATATTTTGGCCTTCATAATTTGTCTAACAACACTTCTTCCAGACATCAACACTGTGGGAACACCCCCACCAGGCTCCACCCATTGGCCGGTTAAATAAAAATTCTTCAAGCCAGGCAGGGTTTTGCTAACTCGTTTGGCGAAGCTCTCGGGGCTGATCATCCAGCCTTCCCAGGCGCCTTGGTAGTTGCGTGTGTAGCGCACAAAAGTCGTAGGGGTTGCGACGTCGGTCATCTCGATGTCAGAGCGAATTCCGGGGTAGCGGGTTTCAAGAGCGGCGAGCACTTCTTCGGTGACGCGACTCTTTTCTGCAAGATAGCGCTCAGGATCATTCGTCAGAAGATTGTTCCAATAATCAAACTGGGTGGGCAAAAGGACTTGAAGTACCGTTTTGCCAGGGGGAGCGAGGTCCTGCGTGCCATTAAACAATTTAATAAAGAGATTTTGCTCCGAATGCCCGCCGCTATCAATCGCGGTTCTTAGGCGTGATAACTGGGCCGAAGGCTCATCTTTAAACGTACGGTTAATGCCGAAACTTAACAGGCAAATCGGGGTGAAAAGGGGCCATTTTTGGAATCGCTCTATCCATTTATAATCCACAAAACGCCCACCCAGAAGCTTGTAGAGAGTTGAGCGGATATCACCTGCCGCAATCACAATGTCCGATCGAAACTCCGTGCCCCCAAAGAGCCGCACGCCGACGGCCTTGCCGTCTTCGACGACGATCTCTTCGACATTAGAGTTGTAGCGAAGATCGCCGCCTAGCTCCTTGAATTTTTTTTCAATCCCCCGTGCAAAGGCCAAAGATCCCTCACGCGGAAACGAAAGTTCTCCATCGACAAGTTGCCCGAGGATCATGAAGGCAAAAAACATGGGAATTTCGGGCATGAAAATATTTTGAATGATCCAGGCAAAAAAGGGATCCTTGATTCGGGACGAGTACTCTTTAGCTGAGAGGCGGTATCGGCCGTAATATTTGAGTTGTCTGCGCATGCCCCAGAAGGCTTTTGCTTTTGAAATCCAATTGCGAGCGTCGCCTAAAACGCTCCAGTCGGTCTTGTTATTCTGGAAAGCACGGATGGCTCGCATCAGTTCATCGATAATCGCAAAATCTTCGGGAAAAAGTTTTCTTAAGTCGCTCTCAAGACGCGCAAAGTCCTGTGTGAATGCAAATGTTCTTCCGTCATCCCACTCAAAGTGGCCAAAGTTCTTGATGGTCTCTAGATGCACACCATTTAAGGCGCCCAGCTCTTCATAAAGCCTGTAGAGTGGGGAATTAGATTTGCTCCCCATGAGCCAATGAATACAGCCGTCGACAATGTAGGCTTTTTTCTCCCCGCGTCTCCAAGAAGTGCAGACGCCGCCGGGCTTGCTGTGATGTTCGAAGAGGGTGACCTTGAATCCAGCTTTCCGCGCGAAAACACCTGCGGAAAGTCCCGCGAGTCCTGCGCCGATGATTGTGATGGATTGCTGTGGCTGCATTTTGGGGCTTAAAAAATTAAAAAGGGGCCCTCACGCTGAGATGTCTCAGTGCAAGGACCCCTCGTGTTTTCTTAATTAGAGGCGCATTCCGAAACTTGCGTAAGTCGCGAAGGCGTTTGAATTGGATACAATATAGAAACGAGCATCCAAGCCCGCAAAGAACTGCGTACCGGGAAGAGCGTACATCGCGTTCACGCCGGGCCAGATGGCAAAACTCGAGGAGCTTGCCGAAGTATTGCCGGCAGCAATTCCCAGTGCGGCAAGGGCAGGTGAGTTAACGGTAGCTGAAGCGGTGGCAAAGCCAACTCCGAGATAAGGTCTCACGAGAATTTCTGGCTTCGCTTGATAGTTATATCCACCTTCAGCCCCTAAGAACCACATCGAAGCTTTCGCGTCGATTCCGCCAACTGTAGAGGATGATCCCAGGTGATAAATGAATGTTCCGCCGACATAGAAATTCTGTTCTAAATCGTAGCCGCCACGAACGCCTAAGCCTAATTTCATTCCGTCAGTGAAGCCATAGCCGAGCATTGCTGATGCGGTGATTTTTTTATTCGAAGAATGAAGAATGCTTGGAGCCGTTTCAGCTTCTGCAACCGGAGCAGCAGTCACAGCCGTGGTGGTTTGTTTCTTACTCGTTTTCTTCTTCTTGGACGGTGCAGTCTCAGCAGCGCTAGCAAGTGAGGCACACATCATCATGACTGCAAAAAAGCTTAAAAGTTTCATCAGACAGAACTCCTTATAGTTTGGTTAACAGCCCCGTTAAGTGGGGTAAGGAGCGCAGTCTAGTCAAATGGCCGGAAAAGAAAAGGGCGAAATGGCCGCTTTATTTATTTTCCGTCGCAGGGCGTCGTATTTGCTGGGAGAGGTGCAGTGACTTCCTGCAGGGTCTTTTTCAGCTGGGCTTCGGCAGCCTTTTCCTGTTCGGCTCGAGCCCGGGCTTCGGCGTCTCGGTCTGCCTTGGTTTTTGCGGCATCGCTGGCAGAAGGAACTGATTTCTCGCCCTCATCAACTTCTTTGACTTCTTTTTTCTCGGTACCTTTGAGGTCACGAAGTAATTTGATAGCAGCAGGGACGGCTCCAACTTTACAAACATCGCCTTTCTTGTAAGCGGCATAGTTAGGGACAAATTCAATATCTAAAGTTTTGTCGGTCTTGTTCGTGTCGTCGTATTCGGCGTCGGCTTTGGGTGTTTTGATCCACGAAAACGCTCTGCGAGCCCAGCTTGGTTTGTATTCAACCACACGGATCTGATCAATCTGGGAGAAGATGGACGACTGTTCTTGGGCTGAAAATTCGGAAAAGGACTGAAGCACGCAATCCAAGGTGATTTGCCCGAAGTCGGTGGGGTACTGATCTCGGTGATCAAAGCTGTATGAGATCTTCTTGTTGCTGTACTTAGCTTCTTTTTCCAGAATCTTTACGGGGATACTTCCCTTGCGAATGTAGAGCTCATTGTCTTGGCTATCGTCGGCAAAGGCGAGGGAGGAATTAATGGCCAGGACTGCGCCGAGCGCCAGAACCAGGTGAAAAAATTTAAATTTGGATTGCGACATAAAATACTCCTTTGAAAGCTCTATTTGGAGTCTATTAGAGCAAGGGGCGTGCCCGAGAGTATGGTAAATTCCATAGGAAAAATAGGGTGTGTCTTTAGAGACATTGTCTAAGAGTTGGGCATCTGGAGTGTGAAGTGTCAGTTTCCTCATTGATCTGAAGCGTTTGTAATGCCACAATCTAATCCAACATCCATGGAACAATCTGCGCAACATCAAGGTGTAATCTTCTTCAGGTCAGCAGTAGGTTGGCTTCGCGTTCTTTGGAATGGCGAGGGTCTGTGTTGTGGCGTCGAATTCTACGGCGACACCCGCCCTGAAACCATGCCGCGGACGAAACCGCCGGCCAAGGTGTTGCGGGTAATACTTGCACTTGAGGCCTATTTTTCCGAAAAAAAACCGGTTTCAAAAATGCTTTGGGAGTCCTTAGACGAGCACGAATGGTCAAAGTTTCAGAAGCGAGTGTTTTGGGCGGTTTTTCGAATTCCATTCGGAGAAACCCGAACCTATGGCGAGATTGCGAAACTTCTGGGACTTCCCCTGGCCGGCCGAGCGGTTGGCAACGCTTTAGGGCAAAATCCTTATCCGATCGTGATTCCCTGTCATCGAGTGACAGGAGCAAAAGCCATTGGCGGTTTCATGGGTAAGGCCTCTGCGCGCTCGCGTGAAGTAGGAATCAAAGCCGCTCTTCTCACGCATGAAGGTTTCAAGAAGTGGAAGAAGTAGATTCCGAACTTTCGGGTGAACTTGTTAAGCCTGAGACGCTTATCCCACTTTTTCTCGCTAGCCTTGTGGCGGCGGTTGGAACCTACTGGGCGTTTGTGCGGGGAACCAGCGATTTTCCCGTCTTTTACGAGTCTTGGAAACTCGTTTTAGCAGGTCGAGGCGCTGAACTCTATCATGCCACTCCCGATCGATTCTTGTATGCACCGGGGTTTGCGTGGATTTTGTCCCCTCTGGGATTGCTGCCCAAGGATCTTTCGCTAGCGCTCTGGTGTTTCGCCAAAGCTGCCGTGATCGGGTATTGCCTCCGCGCCTTGAGTCGTGGGTTTGGAAATATTCGCTATCGCGTTCCTCTGGGCTTAGCTGCTTGGGCTGTAGTTTTAACTGCGCGGCCTCTCCTTATCGATTTTCAATATGGCCAGGTCAACACTTTCCTACTGGGTGCATGCGTTTGGGCGTTGGCCACGCATTTTGATTCGAAAGCGTCTGGCCTCCAAAGGTACAGTGCCTGGTTCATGCTCGGAGTTTGGGCGACAGCAAAGCTCATTGTGTTCCCGCTCTTTTTAGTTCCGATCTTCTCTTATTCAAAAGGGCGCTCCGATCGGCAATTAATCGCGGCCACTTTGGGGGTTGCGGTGCTTCTCTTGCTTCCCTTGCTTGGTGTTGATAGTGCGGGCTGCATTCAACTTCTCTATAACTGGAAAGATGCGCTTCTTTCGCGCGGCCTCCCGCTCGAATCCCATAATCAAAGCTTTTCAGCGCTTCTTTGGCACTATTTGAGTGGAACGCCCACCCGAGTGGTTTCAGAAGCTGGCGCCATGATTCAAATGGGCTGGGGTATTCTGTCGCCGCAGGTAATCAGCGCGCTCACTTTTGCTTGGAGCGGGTTAACTTTTGTCGGCTTTTTCACAATTTTGGCCAGCAAACGCTTGAGAAATTCTGATCCAGTTTTATGGAGTGCACTCCTAATCTCCCTTCTGTTTGTCCCTTCGCATCTGGTGTGGAAACCCTACTTTCTACTTGGCCTTCCCTTAGTTGCTTATGGCCTGAAGTTAGCTTCGAAAGGGCTTCTCCAAAATCAAACGGTTTTGGGTGTAGCAATAATGGCGGTCTATTTTCTTGGAATGAATTTCACAGGCTTTGATTTTATTGGGCACGATCTCGCCGCGCGGATCGAAGGCGCATCGGTCATGCTGCTGTTTCACCTGACTATTGTACTTTATGGGCTTATCTCCCTAAGTCGTCGCAGCAGGAGTCGCGGGCTTTAGAATTATTCCCATGTTTTTTCGGCCATTGATCTTGATCACCAAAGGCTGCTCAAATCGCAGGTGGCGGGTATACTTCTGTTCCTCGACGGCGGGCTGCTCTGCAAGCCATTTCCAATCGATGTACCCCTGATTGGCGAACGCGTTGACCGTAAAATAGCCAATGCGAAAAGAGATCAAATTCTGAAAGAAGTGCGATCCCTGTGACGGGACTACATCAAGATCCTTGAAATCAGATTCAACAATCGCGGCCGCATGAGAAATCTGGTCCCAGCTCACGGGGATTCCAAGCCATGGATCCAAGGAGCCCCAACGGCCCACGCCGATGAGAATGTAGTGGCGTTTTTCTGCGAAAAGTTTCGCATTGAGGGCCGCCACTTCTTCGGCGACCTCTTTGCTCTTGCCCCGATCGAAGCGATCAAAATCAACGACCACGACATCGCAGACGTCTTGGATCGCACCGTTTCCAAGGGCTTGAACACTCTGAACAAGCAGATCTTCTTTGGCTACGTTTTCAACATCCAAGACTTCAATCTCGCTGTTCAAAACCAGGGGGCGCATTTGGAGCAAGCCAAATTCTTTAGGCGCACCCGGCGGAACGGCCAAGTTTACAGCAAACTCGATTTCGATTGGCGAGCCCATCCCCCAGCGACCCAGGGCAAGGATGATGTCGAGTACTTCAGGAAGGGGAAAAAGTTTTTGTTTTAAGATAGGGGCAAAGGTAACGATCCGTCGGCCTTTGCGTGAAAGCCCATCGTACACGCAATCATTCTCTGGTGAGTAGGTCGAGCCACAATAGGAGAGCGATCCGTCTTCTTCGGCCTCTTCGAGCGAGTATCGCTGCACGCATACGTCTTCAGGGCGCGAAGTGTTGTTTTCACTCGTTTCCGCCAGATTCAGTGCGAAAAAATCCTGCTGCGCACTTCGAAGGGTTTCCTTGGTCGAGAAGAATTGGAGCAGGTGTTTTGGAAATTTCGGACAAAAACGCACAGCGTTTCCACCATCCACCACAGTCTTGCCAAGGCCGAGCGCAATAATGGCGATCCCGTCCGACGCCTTTTGTGGCGCGGTAGGATAAAAGTTGTACGATTTGGCGACCCCTGCAAAATCAGGGTAAAAACGGCTGTCTCGTGCGGAGCCCACCATTTGCTGAACCACGACGGCCATTTTTTCTTCTTCGAGGCGATATTCCGTGGCCTTGATATAGTCTTTGGTGTTCTTGTAGAAGGTCGAAGCGTAGACGCGCTTGATGCTGTCCAAGAGTTCGCGCAACCGAATCTTGGGACTCTCGTTGATGTTCGGGATCATGTACGTTTCATAAACCCCGGCAAAAGGTTGGTACTGTGAGTCTTCCAAAAGGCTCGAAGAACGTACAGCCAGTGGACTTTTGACGATCTCAAGATATTCGGTGAGTTTACGAATCGTGGCTTTAGGAAACTCTTTAGCTTCGAGAAACCTTTTTGTGATCTCCGCGTCGTCGTTGCATTCCATGGCGAAGGAGAGGAGTTCGTTGGATTCCAAGAATTCGTCAAAGACATTGGTTGCGATAACTACGGTCGAAGGCACAAAAACTGAAACACCCTCAAAGCGCTCATTCACCCGGTAATTCGTGATGAGTCGGTTCATAAATGCAAGTCCGCGGGCTTTTCCGCCCAAGGAGCCCTCTCCAATGCGCGCAAAGCTATTGCGGGGATCGAAGGTGTCTTTCGTGAAATCCGTGATGATCCCGCGCTTGCGGGATTCTTGATATTCCGACACGGCCTCGAGCAGGAACTTTCGCAGGTCCTCTGCTGAACTGGAATCGGTAACTTTTCTGGGCCTGAGCTTATTGGCCAGACTAAATTCAGTGCGGGCTTTTAACCATGCTGAAAAGTGGTTGCGCTCTCCGTGATAAACAATGCTTTCGCCAGGGGCCGTTTTCAGAAGCTCCTCAAGCATTTTGAGATTCTTTGCGACTCCAATGACGGTTCCGTCGGGCATTCGAAAAACAAAATCGCCGAAGCCCATTTGGTTCGTAATAAACGCGCGCAACTCGTGAAGGAGAAGTGCGGAGTTCTTTTCCACAAACGACGCGCCAATTTCTTTGGCCGAGATGGCGTGCTTCGGGTTGCTGGACTGCAGAAGGGCAGGAATATCTAAGTGCTGGGCCCTGACCGCTTCCACAAATTCAATCCCGGCACGTGGATCTCGATTGCCATCGCGTCTGAAGTTAACGTCCGAAATCACTCCTAAGATAAATTCGGAGTACTTCTCAAAGTAGGCCCACGCTTCGTCATACGTCGTGCAAAGTAGGATTTTGGGTCTCGCGCGCATGCGTAAGAATTTGTGGGTGAGGTTCACTCCTTCAGAGATGAGGCGTTGTGAGTGTTTTAGAATCTCAGTGTAAATGATCGGCAGGTAAGATGAGTAGAACTTGACGTTGTTTTCGATCAAGATGATCGATTGAACCCCGACCGCACGGGTGTCGTTCTCCACATTCATGCGGTCTTCTACGTATTTGACGATTGCGACCAGGAGTCGATAATCGCCCTGCCAAATGAAGGTGCGTTCGAAAATTGAGGTGTCGTAGTTTGAGACAAGGTCTTTGCGTTCGCGGTTATCAAACGCAAGTAGAACAATAGGAGTGTTACGACCCTCCGCGCGGACGGCATTGGCAAAGGTCACCGCATGCATATCCTCGATGTGGAGGGTCGTAATAATAAGGTCGAAGTTCTTTTCGCGCAGAAGCTCCAGCGCCTCACGACCACTGGTCGCGTGGCGAAGCTCTGGAGAGTGTATCAGGTTTAGCCCCTGATACTCCTTACGAATCGCTTCGTAGAGGCGCCCGTCTTCTTCCAGTAGATACGAGTCGTAAAGACTCGATACCAGTAGAATATCGCGGATGCGGCAAGGCATCAGCAATTGAAGGCGCTGAACGTGCGAATCGAAAGTGTCGTCTACGCGAAAACGCTGGAGCCGGTCCAATTATACGAGACCCTGATCCATCATCGCATCAGCGACTTTTAAGAAGCCTGCGATGTTGGCGCCGTTCACGTAGTTGCCTGGTGTTCCAAAGCGCTCAGCAGTCGTCACGCATGTGTCATGGATACGAACCATGATTTCATGTAATCTACGATCCACTTCTTCTTTAGGCCATGGCAAGCGCATGCTGTTTTGAGCCATTTCAAGACCTGAGGTTGCTACACCACCAGCATTGGATGCCTTGCCTGGAGCGTAGAGAATCTTGGATTCTTTAAATACTTTGTAGCCTTCCAGGTTGGTCGGCATGTTCGCGCCTTCACATACGCACAGACAGCCGTTCTTCACGAGTTCAATCGCGTCGTTTGCGTTGAGCTCGTTTTGAGTTGCGCAAGGAAGTGCAATATCCACCTTGACGCCCCAAGGACGTTTTCCGGCAAAGAAGGGAACTTTGAATTCTTTTGCGTAATCCTCAACCGCGTCTTTGGCACTCGATCGAAGCTTCAGCATGAAGTCGATTTTTTCGCCTTTGATGCCGTCTTTATCGTGCACGAATCCATCGGGACCCGAGAGGGTGACGACTTTTCCGCCGAGTTCTGCGACTTTAAGCACAGCACCCCAGGCAACATTACCGAAGCCCGAGACTGCGACGGTTTTGCCGGCGATGTCATGACCTTTGGTTTTGAGCATTTCTTTAGCGAAGTACACAGTTCCGTAACCGGTAGCTTCAGGGCGAATCAAGGAGCCGCCCCAATTGAGGCCTTTGCCAGTGAGAACGCCTGTGAATTCGTTTTTGAGACGCTTGTATTGGCCGAAGAGGTAGCCGATTTCGCGGCCGCCTACGCCGATATCGCCAGCAGGAACGTCAGTGTCTGCACCGATGTGACGGAAAAGCTCGCTCATGAAGCTTTGGCAAAAGCGCATGACTTCGTTATCGCTCTTACCTTTAGGATCGAAATCAGATCCGCCTTTTCCGCCGCCCATAGGAAGCGTGGTTAAGCTGTTTTTAAATACTTGCTCGAACGCGAGAAACTTTAAGATACCTAGGGTGACGGAAGGATGGAAGCGCAGCCCGCCTTTATAGGGACCGATGGCGCTATTCATCTCGATGCGGTAACCGCGATTGATTTGCACTTCGCCTTGATCATCCATCCAGGGGACACGGAACGTGATGATGCGCTCAGGTTCAATCATGCGCTCCAGAATTTTAGAGACCCGATATTCCGGATGTCTTTCCAAGACTGGATCCAAAGAAGTGACGACTTCTTCAACGGCCTGGTGAAACTCAGGTTCGCTGGGATTCTTGGTTTTTACTGAAGCGATAAGTTTATTGATGTACTCCGACATGATGACCCCCTGTAGGTTACTAGGAAACAATTCGGTTAATTTTGTGAATGCAAGGGTTCCTATATCACAGGGGTTTGGCAGAGACTAGAAAAGAGCGCTTGCGCGGCGCTCTAAAGTGACGACTACGCAGGGAGGGGTATTGCGATGCGCTACAAATAGAAAGGGCCAATAATCAAAAGATTATTGGCCCTTTCTTAAGCTCAAATGCGCTTGTTTACATTACTTTGCAGCAGGGCAACTTGGCACAAACGCTGCGTACGTGTTGTAAGGAGATGGAACTGCGCATGAATATGTTGAATTAAACGCCGTTACACTTGCGCGCGAGCTTGAAAAAGTGTTCCAGGCAGAAGTCACCAGAGGAGCATCTGCTGCACAGTTAGTAACGCCACTCGATTGAGCCGCCTTGATGAATGCATAAGCGCCATTTGCGGCATCATACTTAGCTTGAGCATCCGCTACGGCCTTTTGAGCAGCGGCAAGATTCGCTTGTGCTGTTGTCAAGGCGCTCTTCGTAGTGCTTAAGTTAGTGTTGGTGGTGACAAAAGTATTCGCCGTATTAATTGCGTCCACATCCGTTTGATAAGATGTCTTTGCGTTCACAAAGGCGGTATAGTTCGGCGCAAGCTTTGACACAAAATCAGTGCACTTCTTTGCATTTTGACAGCTTGTGAGAGCCGTATTGTAGGCTGTTTGTGCGGAGGCGGTATCGGGGTTAGTCGTCTTGCAAAACGTATCTTGTTTGCCTTGCATGCAAGTATTGAGTTGTCCAACGTTTGCACTCGGATTAGCGCTAGCACAGGATTGAAAGAACGCTTGAAAATTCGTGGGAGTAATAGTCGCCTTTGCACAATTGCAATAAGCGGTATTCAGTGCAGCCAACTTGGTGCTCACATTAGTCTTGCAGCTCGAATCTACCGTTGTAGCATCGTACGCTGGAAATGCGCCACAAAAGGTAGCTGCGATGTAACTACTAATGTTGTACTGTGAAATCGCATTGATCGTCGTGACCCCGGCAGCCCTCGCAAGCTCTCCCGTTGAAAGACACAAAGCTCCAACAAAACCCGCAATCACAAACCCCGTTTTTAAAGTCATTTTAGAGACGCTCCATTTTCTTGTTATTTGAAGTCGATTATACATTCTTTGATATTTTAGCTCAGACAATAGTGTCGGGCGCTTCTACTCCAAAATAAAGCGAAATGTGATTTTCGTGTCACTTTGATGTTTGGTTCGCAATCTCTGTGACAAATCGTCGAAAAAATGACTCCTCCTTGAGGATTTACCGGCTTGTCGCTTCCCGTTTTTTCAAATCTCGCCAGCTTTTTCCTTCTCGCGCACGTCGATCCAACTGAAACTTCCGCACAGCCCGATTGTGGGCATCGAGGTCCGCCGAAAACTGGTGGGTGCCATCATTATGCGAGACAAAGTAGAGATCGGAAGTTTCCATCGGATATAGGACCGCTTGAACTGCCGCTGCGCCAG
>CAIRTR010000312.1 GCA_903881565.1 Oligoflexia bacterium
CCCCCTTCCGGGAGCCAGACTAAGTCCGCACCGCTTGTCGGGATCAAAGCGTCGTCAGAAGCTCCCTCTACCCCCGGCCCCCAGACTTCTCCAGCCGTAACCAAAGACGGCTCCACCTTGGTCACGCAAGGCACCATCACCGATCCCACCAATATTTCAGCGCATCCGGCAGGCGAAAACACCGACGCCACTAAAGCGGAGCAATTCGTAGGAAACGAAGCTTTAAGCCTCACCCCAAACTCGATCGACCTTGATCACGCTGACGTCATTGATATCGTCGTCACGAATACCGCAATCCAAGAAGTGTCCTTCAGTGGAGCAGGCTTCCTTCCCGCCATCACAGGTCCATTTTCTATTTTGGCTAATACCTGCCCCGCCCCAATGTCTCCCTTTAAACCCAAAGCCACTTGCCGACTCACCCTGGCCTACAGTCCTGCCGAATCAGGCGAGGACTTTTTAACCACCCTTGAAGTCTATTATGAAAATCCTTCATCGGGAAAATTGCTCTCCCGAGCCAGTCTCCGAGGTAAAACCAAGCCCAATGCGCCAGCAAACTTCAAAGTCGTATCATCAGACGCATCAAGCGTGTCATTAGTTTGGTCCGATATCTCCAAAAGCGAAACCGGCTATGAGCTGGAAACCTGCATCGGTTCGAGCTGTGATAGTAGCTTCGTCGTAGGGGCGGATAAGATTTCACTCCCCTCCAACACCACTGACTTCAAAGTAACCGGCCTCAAAGAAGGAGAATTCTATCGCTTTCGCTTGCATTCAAAAACCACGACTGCCAACAGTGCAGATATCTTGAGTCCTCTGGTTTTGGTTTTCGGCGGCGCCACTCAAATCACGGATGTGGGCGGCGATACGGTCAAAGTCAGATGGAACAGCATCTTTAATGCCGGCGCTTATCAAATCTGGGATGAATCCCCGACTCTGCAAAACCCGCCTGCGCTTCCGGTTTATGTGGGAACTGCGGACGCTCCTGCCACTTCTTACGTGATCAAGGGACTAGCGCCCAATACCGCCTATCGCTATCGAGTCAGAGCGCAAACCCTGGGAGTTTCGGACATCAATTCAAAAGACGTTGCAGTTCAGACACTCCCCGTGATCGCGCACCATAAGGGATGGGTGGACATCAAAGCTCTTGGGAAAAAAGTGCATGCCGCACAAGCTGTCGATATGACGGATGCGACTGGATCCGTTTATTTTAAGTGGAATGCGATGCCTGCCGTGACCCAGACTGGAGAGCTGGCTACGATTGAGGGTTATCAGATTTTCTTTTCCGAAGTAAATGGCAATGAAGATTTTACGAAACCCATTGCCACGATAAAGCTAGATCTAAATGACCCCGCAAAGACGGTCTTGGAGTACTCGGCCGACACCTCTTTACTTGAATCTGAGAAACCCTATTTTTTCGTTGTACGCCCCATTGTCGGGGGAATTGCGATTCCCACTGGGGAGCAGACTTCGGAACTCAAATTATATTTTCCACCGGAAAACATGGTGCTCGTGCATCGCTGGATCGCCAACCAAGAGATGTGCGGGCTTATGAATCGAGTGACGGACCCCGAGAATAATTTCAGATGCGCTTACAGCGGACCCGGTGGAAACGGAAAAGGCCAATTTGATCTGGGACGCTCGTTTTTTGCCGATCGCTTTGAACTGGGCTGTAACTACACCCATATCGGCCGCGTGGGTTTTCAAAAGCCTGCCTATTATCTCGAAAAATCTCCTCCTGTTGGACTCCCGGGTACTTCGGATGGGTCCATCTTCTATGATCGCGTATCGGGCGCATGTTGGATCAAATCAATGAACAAGTGGTACACCGATTACGATGGGAGCTTAACACCCATTCAAAGAAGTGCGATGGCCACGACTAAACCAGGGCTGCCTCCCATTACGCGCATTACGGCGGGTGGGATTGCAAATTTATGTCAGAGTCAGGTCATGACCTCAGGCAAAAAGAAGCGAATCCCAACCCATCAAGAGCAAATTGTCTTTGGCGCCTGGGGATCCGAGCTAAGTTACTCGGACATCATGGCCTTGGAAAATCCAGTACAACCTCTTTTGCTCACAAAGGGGTGCAACACGAATATCAATGTCGTGGACGTTGCCTTTGAAGATACCGATTTTCCAACCGTGACTTCCGGTGGAGGGCTCGACGCGATCACAGGAACGCTAACGGGTGCGATGCCACCCGACGCAGATCCCAATACAACCTATCCTGGTCCCAAAATTCGCTCGCTAAGGACCGGAAGCGCACGCACTCAAGCTTGCGTCTCACGCTACGGGGTTCAAGACTTCGTGGGAAATATGGCCGAATCAGCCTCTGACGTTAGCTCCGGCGCACCTTTTTCCAAAAAAGGAATTGCGAGCACCATCGATCCCACCAATTCCATGTGGAAGGATTATCAGTTTAATTCAACCATGGCCGGGATGCCGGATGGCGGTAGTTTTCCACTCATTCCCAAGCGCTTCATCGTTCCTTTGGGGCTCCCAATGGCTACTGGCGCAGACACCCTTTATCCGGCCTGGGACAACATTCCCGTGGTGTCATCGGGTGAAGGCTTCAATCAAGCAAACCTCCACAATGATTATATGTCCACGCTATTCAATCAAGGCCCCGATTGGGCACCCTATGCCGGAGGGGCGTGGTTAGCGGCAGGATCCAACAACTATGCGGGCCGATGGACCATTTCTATTTCATCAACAACTTGGTCAGCGTTCCCAGGACTTGCTACAGACTTCTCAGCCGCTGCGGGCGGACGGTGCGTTTTGGATGCGGAGGGAGCGTCTTATTAATCTAGTGGTTAATCTGGCGAATTTCACGACGTATTCATTGAGTTGCGCGGCCGGGTTTGAGAAAGTTTGACAATAACACAACTTTCTCTTGAGAATGTTTGTGAAAAAGTGTACTTTCTCCCTTGAGAAAGGAACGTGCTGTGCACCCTCACCCAACCCCGCATTTTGCCCGAGACATTGCCCCGTTGGTCCTAGGTAAACTGAACTCCTCAACACCCGCGGGAATTATCCTCTCTGGAATCGTCGGTTCTGGCAAAACGACCCTTATAAGAGATCAGGTGATTCCTCATCTGTCCGAAGACTATGCGGTCTTCCAATTTACAGGGGACGACCTCCATTTTCGATCGAAAGTTCAAGCGGACACCAAATATATTTACGAAGCGGTCACAAGCAAAACAACGCGGCGAGCGTTTGTTTTTGTGGATGAAGTTCAAAAATGCGATGAAGTTTTCGATGCCATCAAATTCGCTTTTGATCACCTGAATATGTCCTTCGTCGTTTCAGGGTCGAATCCCGAATACCTCAATACGATCGCGAAGAAACGCCTCCAGAGGAGAGCGGAGTTTTTAGTCCTCACACCTTTTTCGCTGCCCGAGATATTGACCCATGACGCGGGGATCGACCCAAACGCGCAACTTCTTTTTTCAAACTTTGTAGCCTCCGGAGATTTTCCAAACCTTTCAAAAATAGATTTAACGCTAACAAGAAAAATAGAAACTATTATCAAACGGTATTTGAGAATCGGCGGTTTTCCTCTTTCCTGGAAAAGCGAAACCGAAGCTCAAAGCTTAATCGAGATTCAAAAAGTGGTTGAGCGAGGATTCGAGCCGCTGCTTCGTGAAAGCGAGGACGTCTCGGATATGATTCGTATTGAATTGGCCCAGCGCCATTCGCAAGAGTTCAGCCTAAAGAGCGTTTTTGCCAAAACAGGGATGCGAAGTCGAGACCAAGTTAACGCGGTTATCACCCAACTCCAGAATCATGGCTACTTGCTTCGAAAAAAGCCGGTTTTCATTCATGAAGAAAAACGCTCCTATCTTTGCATTTATTCTTATTGTGACCCAGGGATTGTCTCTTATGTGAGTGGAGATCTAGAGATAAAGGACAATTCTGGATATAGAATAGAGGGCCTGGTTCATTCGAGGCTTGTTTCGATATTGGGGCGAATCCCCTTAAAATCAGAGTTAGGTTACTATAAGGCTCACACGATTGACGTAAATGAGAAGGTTAAATTTCAAGCCGGAGAAATCGATTTTGTCCTGCGAATTGGAAAACGGATCCTGCCCATTGAAGTCAAAACAACCGCCAATCGCGCAAACATCAAAGCGGGAACGCTTTTGGATTTTATGAAAAAATATCGAATTTCAACGGGCGTCATTTTATATGGAGGCGTTCCGTTTTATGACAAGGGGACCCAAATCCTCTATTGGCCATTTTGGTTAATTTGATTCCCAAAAGTTGTGCTACCCTTTTCTTGTGAGCACTCTCAAACTCTTCGTCACTGATCTTGACTCAACCCTCATTCAAGGTGAAGGCATCGATGAATTGGCGCGCGAGAACGGCAAGTTCGACGAGGTTTCCGTCATCACGCGTGACACG
>CAIRTR010000313.1 GCA_903881565.1 Oligoflexia bacterium
CGACATTGAGTTCAGTAAATTGGCCATATCTCTCCAACCTCTTATCTTGTTTAAAGCGATGCTCTACAAAAAAGGGGATAAAATAAAGCAATATTTGAAGCCGCACCACGCAATCGGTATACTCACGCTATGAAAAAGGTAAAACCGGGAAATCAGGGTCTTATTATTTGGGCTATCGATCCTTTTCAAGAGGTTTCAGTACTTCAGACGAGAACTGCGGAGGCTGCTGAAAATTGGGCGGAAAAAGCGGGAGCTTTGATTGAGCCCGTTTTCGTATTGAGTGCGGATCAATCCGTGGCCACGGTCCTTAAGAGAACTCGGATTCGGGGATTGGTGCCGACCTGATTGATCGTCAAGCATGATGCCTCAACGGGAGATGTCGTGAAGAGTTTGTTGAAGTACGCACTGAAAACAAAGGCCCAGGCCATTGTGGTGGGAACTCAGAACAAGTCAGCTTTGGATCGATTCTTTTTGGGGAGTTTTACTGAAACACTTTTTCATCTGTCTGGAATTCCCGTTTTGGCGGTTGGGCCGGGTGTTAAGGCTGTTTCCAAGAAAGGGCCCATTCTTTTTCCGACTGATTTTAGTGAAAAATCTGAAAAGGCCTTCGAGCAGGTTATTCTCGTTGCTCAAAGTTACAAGACATCACTTATCTTGCATCACTGTGTTCAGAATCCCATGACGCCACTTCTTCAGTCGGGGGCTTTGCTTTCTGCAGGGGGATGGATGCCGGAGCCAGATTATTTGGAAAACGAAATCAGTAAAGCCCAAGATCTTGCGAAGCAGTGGGTGAGTCTTGCGAAACGTAAAGGGGTCAACGCTCAAGTTTTGATTGAAGCGCCGAATGGAGACGTCGCACTTGCAATTCTCGCGGCCGCAAAAAAGCACAAGGCTCAGCTGATTGCGATGGCCGCGCAGAGGGGGCCTTTTAGTGCGGCCCTTATTGGGAGTACCACTCGGCATGTGGCGCGCCAGATGAGTTGTCCCGTTTTAGTTTATCGCAAGCCCTGAAGAGGTCCCTCGTTGCAGGAAAAATTCCTGCCCGGTTGCATCTGACTCCCCGTGAACTGACCATATCTCCTGAGCAAGATTCAGGACGTCGCTCTCGTCATGGCTAATGAGGATAAACGGCAATTTCCGTCTTCCACAAATCTCATTCAAAACTTCAGAGACTTGTTTCCGTAGGGTTCGATCCAAGGCCGAAAAGGGTTCATCTAAAAGCAGGAGTTCAGGATTTGAGAGCAAGGCTCTCCCCAAGGAGACTCTTTGCTTTTCGCCTCCCGAAAGCATCCTTGGACGCCTCTTTAAGAGGGGGGTTATGAATAACTGGTCGGCGATTTCGGCTACGGCTTCACCGGTGGCCCCTGAAAAAGCCAGGTTTTCAAGAATGTTCAAATGAGGAATCAACAAGCTGTCTTGCGGAACGTATCCTACACGGCGCTGCCATGGGGGGAGAAAAATACTCTCGGCGGCATTGAGCCATTTTCGGCCCTGATAGGTCACATGGCCAGTGGCCTTTTTTTCCAACCCGGCTAAGATACGAACGAGGGTTGATTTGCCGGAACCTGAGGCTCCAGTGATCGCAATCGCTGTCGAAGCGGATTGCAGCTTGGCGTCTAATTGAAAATGACCGCGGGTGAGCTTAATTTCAAAATCAAACAGCGTGTTATCTTCCTTTTTATCTTTCATGGCGCCACTCAAGCCTCCGCCTGTGCCAGCGAAGGAGCATTTCGTAGGCGAATAGGGCGCCAAATGAAATTACAAGACTTGCTCCAATGAGAATGTGGCTGGCTTCTAGTCCATTGGGAGTTTCGAGGAGTGTGTAAACGGCGAGCGCAATGGTCCTGGTTTTGCCCTCCATGTTGCCAGCCAAAATCACGGTCGCGCCGAATTCTCCAAGCGCGCGGGCAAAGGCTAAAACGGCACCTGCGGCGATCCCCGGGAGCGCTAAAGGCAATGTGACTCGGAAGAACGTTTTGCGTGGGGGGGCTCCTAATGTCCAGGCGATCTCCTCGAGTCTGGGATCGACCGCTTCAAACGCTGCGCGGATGACCATGACATAAAAGGGCATCCCCACCACGAATGAAGCCAAAACGGCCCCCGCAAGTGAAAAGGAAAAAGGAAGGCCCAGGTCCGCAAATAATTTTCCTAGTGGAGCAGCTCTACCAAAGACCTCGAGTAGAAGATAGCCTGTCACGACAGGTGGGACGACCAGCGGTGCAAAAACGATCATGTTGAGCAGGGTTTTACCCGGGAACTCAAAGCGCGCCAGGATCCACCCGAGCAAAACGGCGAAGGGGAGGCCTAAGGCCGCGCACCAGAGGCCCACTAAAACCGAAAGCTTAATTGCTTGAAAGGGGTCAATACCCGACATTAAACACCATCCACCGTATTCACCGTTTACCTAAATCCTGCCGCCACAAATAGCTTTTTCGCGGCAGCGCTTTTACAAAATTCCAAAAAAAGCCGAGACGCTCGCGGGTGTTTCGTACCATGAATGACGGAGGCCGAATACTCAATTTTGGGATGGCTTGATTCAGGAAAAACAAAGGCGGTTTTCACGCCAGGCTCAATTCGTGCGTCAGTTTCAAAGACAATTCCGGCTTCGGCTTCTTTTCTTGCAACCCACAGCAAGGCGCCGCGGACGTTTTCAGCGTTGACGATCCGATCTTGAAGTTTCGCTAGAACCCCATTTGTTTTGAGGGCCGCTCGCGCAAATCTTCCTGCAGGTACAGCTTCGCCTGCCAGCGCGAGGTGTTTTAAGTGCGGATCAAGCAGGGCCGCGGCAGATGTCGGCGCAAAGGAGGAGTCTGCCGAAACAACAAGAACGATCCGATTGGAGAGAAGTGTGACTCGCGTTTCTTTGTCGATTTTGCCCACTTTTTCGACCTGATCCATCCAAGCACGGTCTGCCGAGAAAAAAACATCGCCGGGAGCTCCAGCCGTTATTTGCTGTGCAAGTCTGGAGGTCGATTCAAAACTGAAGCTGACCTCTTGGCTTCCTTGGGCACCCTGGGCTTTCCAGGCACGCGCAACTTCGGGTAAGACGTTGGTCAAGCTTGATGCGGCCATGATGAGCAGAGGCTCCGCACTGGCAGAAGGTGTAATGATCATTGAGCTAACAAGGAGAAAAATTTCCGCGAAGATAGCTTTGAAGATTGCTTTAACGACTGGGTGCATTCAGGCTTTTTATAGCATTCTTCTGGTATCATTTTAAGTTGAATCGACACAATTGTTCTGCCAGTATCCCACCCATGAAAGAGCTAAATTGGAGAGTGGTGTTGTTGGGAGCGTTGGTGTGTGCAGTGGCGGCGGCGGCGACCCCGTATGTGACCCTCAAACTTGGGCAAAGTGTTGATCTAACGATGGGCGGGATGTTTATGGCCGCCTTCATCCTTGGCAAGCGTGTCAGCGGTAAAGAGCTCGCCATTCAACTCAACATTATCCAAGCCATGATCGGGATGGTTTCGGGCATTGCCTTCATGGTCGTGATTCTGGCGGCATTTTTCTACATTCAGACGGTGTTTAAGCGCGATATCGGTTTTAATCCGACAAGCTGGCAGATGTTTGTCTGGTTGTTGGTCTCGGCAAATTTAGGTTTGTTCATGGGGGTTCTCCCTCGTCATGCCATTTTAAAAGATCGCTCTCTGCCTTGGCCGTCGAGTAAAGCCACGTTGAGTGTTGCGCAGACTTTGACGGATCCTAATGCTTCGGCCACCACTAAAACCCGGCGCGATGTTTTGACGATGAGTACGGCCGCGGCTGGATTTTTCACTTTTCTAAGAGATGGGCTAGGGGTGATTCCACCGCTTGTCGGCAATGCCGCTCTTAATATGTCCTTAGGGCTTGAGTTTGCAGCCATCGGTATCGGCATGTTGGTCCCCTTGGCCGTAGGTATGTCGGGCCTGTTGGGCACTTGGATCGTCAACGCGTTTGGCGAAACAGTAGCGAAGTTTTCTGCGCTTTCAGGCGTTGGGGCCGATCAGTTTGATACCTGCCTTTCGACCTTGAATAAGGTGGGGGGACTTGAGGGGGCGGACAAGACTGCAGCGTTGAATTTCTTGACTGCAAGTTGCGGGAAAGCGGCCGAATATACGCAAGCTACCTCACATTTTAAATACGTCGTGCAGTGGATGATGTGGCCTGCAACGGCCATGATGATTGCCGCGGCTTTGACGAGCGTGATTATTCCGGTTGTGCAAAACATCATAGGCCGTAAAAAAGAAGGGGAGCAAGAGCTCCCTGAGGAGCTCTCTTTGGCCGATGAAGAGGTTCCACTTTGGTGGACGATTACGGGGATCACGGTGAGTGTGGTACTTTTAGTTTGGCTGACCAGTAGCTGGTTTTCAATGCCTTGGACCGAAGTGTTACTGGCCGTTGCGATTCAGCCGCTGCTCATTGTGGCGGGCCTGCGCGTGTTGGGGATCACCGGTTCGGGCCCCGTTTCACTGATGGCCAATGCGACGCAGTTTTTGTTTGGTCTTTTGTGGCCCGCGCAAATTCGCTCCAATTTGAGCGCGGCCTACATCAGTGCTAATCCGCAAGCGGCTTCCGAAAATGTCATTCCTGCTTTCTGGGTAGCGAGACGTTTGGGGGGCAAATTTACGACCCTCATTATCGCACAATTGATCGTGATTCCGATTGGCGCACTATTGACTCCTTTGGTGTTTAATATGCTTCAGCATACTTACGGAATCGGCTTGAACCCGGGCCAACTTTCCGCCCCCACCGGCCTAAAGATCGCGACTTTGGCCATTGTCATGGAGCAGGGGCTTCATTATTTGCCTAAAGGCGCTTTAAATGCCTCCATTATCGCAATCGTGATTGGAATCCTGTTCGAGCTTCTTTTGGCGGTTCGAAAACGCGATAGCAGTGGCAATGAAGTCAGTCGGTTTTGGTGGATTCCCATCCCCTCGGCACTTGGCTTCGCGTTGATTTTGCCGCCTACCTTAAATATCGGAATTGCACTGGGAAGTGTGATTTCAGCTGTTTGGCATCGGTTCTCCCCGAAAGAAGATGGAGCTTACGCGTTGTATGCCGCACCGCTGGCTTCGGGTTTGGTAGCCGGTGAAGCGATGGTGGGATCAATCTTGCTCCCCGCGATGGCGATGCTTTTGGAGTTCTTGCAGCATTAAAACTGACCTCTCAATTTAGAGAGTCTTATTGAGGCGTTTTCTCTCTGCTCCCTCTATCATGATGGCAACCAATAGACCGAGCATCAGCAGCGTGTTTATCGGTACCGTAAGATTCGCCTCAGGGAGATTGCTAAGTCTATAATAGTTCTTGGGGATCATGATCAAGCCAAACCAAAAGATCCAAATCCGAGTCGAGGAATCTTGAGCGGGATCCTTCAATAGAAGGAGGAGGGGCATCAGCAATAGGATCAGTTTGTAGTCACCCGACATATGAGGAAGTAAAAGCGTGGTCAATATTAATACTGCAAACTGTTTCCAGAGCGTCTTTTCAAGCCATAAAACATAGGAGCACGTCACCATCGCCACTAGCGCAGAAATATAAGTATGGATTGGAAGCGCATTTTGAATCAACGCGGCAGCTCCAGGCACGTCGAAAGCATACAGACAAAATTTAAAAAAAGTAAAGAGCCCGTGAGTGAAGAGGGTGCCCTCGGTTGTCATGGAGTAGGTTCTTGTAAACAAAACCTGATTCGTGGTCATCGCGCTGTATTGGGTCAAGAGACTCGTCCCTGTTTGCAAGGCAAAAACTTCAAATGCACCGGCCATGAATAAAGCACTAAAAAACAGTGTCAGCACCAACTCTTTAGGACGGCGGTGGGCAATAAAAAGCACGATAAAGATGAGCGGAGTCAGTTTCATGCCGACGGCGAGTGATAAAAAAAACGCGCAGCGAACGGGTTTGTTTTGAAAAAAAGAGATCACAAATCTCAACAACAAGGCGAGAAGCACGATCTCCGTATTGCCGCGATCCAATGTAAATAAAAAAGGATAACTGCACAATACGGCCAGAAAAATGGCCCAGGTTGTTTTCTCGAATTTGCTCTGATCGAGCAGCGTCGCGCACGAGAAGAAAATAGAGGTAAGCGCCAAAGTCGTCACGACGATAAAGGATGCCTCTGGTTTCAAAATTCCAAAAATGTATCCTAGAATGTAGGCCACCGGAAAATAGGCGCGGTAGGCGGTGGGTCCGATCTCTCGATAGGGATTGAGGCTCTTTGAGTGTTGGTAAAAATCAAAAAAATCAGAAAAGCGTGCGGCAGGTCTGAATAAAAAGGTGCTGGCAGGGTAGGTCTGACCGAAAAAGAACCCTTGAATGAGATGATAAAGAAGCGCACATGCTAACCCCAGGAAAATGATCTTTCCAAAATCGCTAATTCGCGCATCCAACGATTGAGCTCCAGGCATCGCTGCTTCCCTCTGTTAAGGTTATGCATGCATCAAAGCAGTCTGTGCA
>CAIRTR010000314.1 GCA_903881565.1 Oligoflexia bacterium
CAGCTTCTGCGCTGGCGTTTTCATCTTGGCAAAGTCTTGGAAAAAATCAGTCGCTTCTTGGCTAAAAAGGGCCCGCACGGAACTGATCGACTCCACACCGCCCGCGATTCCGATATCAATTTGGCCCGATTGAATCTTGGCCACAATAGCGGCGGCAGCCTCGCCAGCAGATGCGCAATAGCGATTGACCGTTGTACAGGGGATGGAGGGCGGCAGACCTGAGTCAAAAAGGGCCTCTCTCGAAACATTGGTCCCTTCAGAAGGCGAAGAAACAATGCCGTAATAAACTTCATCAATGAGCTTCGGATCAATCCCGGTTTGAGCCACCGTCTCCCTTAAACTAACTCCACCCAGCATCGCGGCTGGCATTTTTTGAAATACGGTACGCGCCCGCACAAAAGGTGTTCGAACTCCCCCGACCACTACCACACGTTCTTGAGCCATGAGCTATTCTCCTTATAGATTACCTATTTTTTAATAACATTGGACCACTTCGGGGCCACACAATTGCCTAGACCATAAGTCAAACGCTTCACAAAAGTACCATCCGTGTTCATGACATAAATATTTTGCTGCCCCGTTCGCTTGGAACTGAAGGCCAAAAAGTTTCCATCCGGACTAAAAAAAGGATCTTCGTTATTGCCCTGATCTTTTGTCAGTCGCTCAATCTTGGTCCCGTCTGGATTCATGATAAAAATATCAAAATGGGAGTCAATCCAACCTGCAAAACCAATCTTGTTATTCTGCAGCGACCACGTCGGCGTTGCATTGTATTTTCCGGCATAGGTCAAACGCTGAACCTTCGTCCCATCGGACGCCGTGCTAAACACCATCGGAACCCCTGTTCGAGACGAAACAAACGCTAACGCTTTGCCGTCTGGACTCCAGGTGGGATCCACATCAAAACCAAACGATTTAGTAATCGGCGTCACCGAGAGATTTGAGAGGTCCATCACAAAGATGTCTGGGTTGCCCAAGAAACTCATCGTAACGGCCAAGCGCTTGCCATCCGGAGCATAGGCTACGCCGCTATTGATCCCTTTGCGATTAGAGAGTAAACGCACTGTTTCGGTCTTAAAATCGAATTCATAGAGATCGATATTCTTGATATTGTTTTTATGTCGAGTGAAAAGCGAATAAGCAATCTTGGTCCCATCAGGACTCCAGGCCGGTGAAAAAGAGATCGAGTTGTGATGGGTGATCTGTTTCACGTCGGTCCCATCGTAATTCATCATGTAAATTTCTTTTTTACCGGTACGATCACAGGACATCGCAATCTTGGTCAGAAAAACTCCAGGCAAACCCGTCAAGGCTTCTACAACATCGTTGGCTAACGTATGGGCAAGCGTTTTGACGTCGGCTTGGGCGGCGACATATTTTTTCGCCATCACCTGTTTAGCGCCCGCGACATCGTAGAGATACGCTTCAAGCGCAATCCCAGCCCCCTCGGGTGTGAGCGAAGTTTTCAACAGGAACTCAGACGAAATGGCGGACCAATCCGTCATCTTGAAAGTGCCCAGCGTGAGACCCGACTTGGCCGAGTCCTCGATGAAAGCCGAAGCGGGAAGAAACTTAAACAGCTCCATGAACGTGAGATCGTTCGTGGTCGTCTCCGTAATAATCTTTGCAAAAGCACCCTCGCGAGGAGATAGAACCCGAACGTCCGGAAAAGCGAGTACGGTTTTTTTTGTTTTAGCTGCTCCAACCGAGATGTAGGTGCGATCTGCCGCAAGCGCAGCCAAACTCCCTAGCGCCAGCCACAGCAAACCAAGGCAAACCGCTCTCTCACCGGCTCTCTTACCAGCACTCTGAAATGACGTTCTCATACTTGCACCCTGCTCCTGTGATCCTCATTATAGGCCCGATTAGAGAGGAAATCCCACCATTATTCCTACGCTTGCCACAGCGCCTGCGATTCCCTCAGGAGGGGCCGGAAACGGCTGACTCTCCGACAAAGTTTTCTTAACGGCTTCATCAAATTGGGCATTGCCCGAACTCTTGACTAACTGAAAATTCTTGAGATTCCCGCGCGGATCAATAAAAACGACAACCTGCGCTGAAAGATTCTGACGCGAGAGCCAAACGGGTAGCGCCCAGTTTCCCTGCAGACGATCCCGAATCAAATCAAAATAACTGGCCTCAGCCGCCTCGCGCGCATCAGGAGAAAGAGACGTCCCAGGAGACACTTTGTTTCCTTTTACCAACCCCGTCTTTTTTTCCACGTCGGTGAGCTTCGCAAGGGACTTGATCCGATCCAAGGAACTGCGAAGTTTCTTCTCTCGCTCCTTTTTGTTCGTCATGTGCCGGGGCTTCAGAATCATCTCATCTTTAGATTTTTCGGACTTCTCAATTTCCTTCTTAATCGCCTGATCGGCATTCTTAAGCGCGTCCGCCACTTCTTTTGAAGGTGCTAGCGCCTGCACATCCTTTTTGAGCACGTCGGGAAGTCCGACAATATCGACGCGAAGGGCAGGAATAAATGGAAGCGGATTGCCTGGAAAAATCAGACTTTTGACGAGCGCAAAAACCAACACCGCCACGTGGGCCGCAATGGAGAACTTCACCCCAACCTTAAAATCACGATCCGCATCCTGTTGGGGACGAATCGGGGGCATTCCGGAACTTCGACGTGCGTGCGCAGCCAGCATTTCTAAGATCCCCTAAATCCGCACTAAAGTTTAAACCCAGCCTCCGCCGGCTGAGTCACGAGCCCTATCCGACTGATCTTTGCTTTTTTGACCTCAGCCATGGCCTGGGCAATAAAACCATACGGAATGTTTTGGTCCGCTTGAATAAACACTTCAATGTTGGGCTTTACCGAAACCACCGCTTCAAGACGAGTTCGAAGGGTTCCCGGCTCAATCGCATTCCCATTGATTAAAATCTGCCGATTCTTGTTCACCACCAGCACCAGCTGCTCGGGCACTTCATTAAGCGTCTGGGCATTGGCTTTCGGCAAATCCACCTGCACGCCTTGTTGCATCAGGGGCGCGGAAATCATGAAAATAATCAAAAGCACGAGCATCACGTCCACCATCGGCGTGACATTGATCTCAGCGAGACTCGTGGGCACGCCTCTGGAAGACGAACCGCCAGAACTTGATGACGCCGGGGAAAGTCCCATCGATCATCCCCCTTTTCGGTTGGACAAAACGCTTCGTTGAATGATGTTCAAAAAATCCTGGATAAAACAGTCCATATCCACATTCACGCGTTTAATCTGTCCCACAAAATGGTTGTACGCAATGACCGCGGGGATCGCCGCCCCAATTCCGGTTGCCGTCGTGATCAAGGCCTCTGAAATACCGGGTGCCACAACAGCCAAATTGGCGGCGCCTGTTGCCCCGATGCTTTGAAACGAATTCATGATTCCCCATACGGTCCCGAAGAGACCCACGAAGGGAGCCGCGCTCGCCGTCGTTGCAAGCCACCCAAGGTGTTTTTCGAGGGACGCAACCTCCGAATATGCGGTGCGATTCAGAGCACGTCCGATGTTTTCAACTTTTTCGGAGGTCGCGGTTGTCAGATCTCCGGTGGAGACCTTTTTGAATTCGCGGATTCCGGCTTTGAAAACATTAGCCACCGGCGAACTTAATATCTTGTCGCTGCTTGCATAAATCTCTTCGAGATTCTGCCCGTGCCAAAAAAGCGTGAGAAACCTTGCATTCTCGTCCATGGCGCGCCTGAAGGAGCGCCACTTGGTCACGATGATCGCCCAACAAAGGACGGACGCGCCGGCCAGCACGATGAGAACGAATTTGGCCATTAAACCTGAATTGGCAATGAGTCCGAAGACTCCCGCTTGTGCGATTTGTGTACTCGGCATAGTCTTTACAGTTTAGCGACGTCTCCTAGGTTTTTGAAAGTGTTTTCTGAAAGGATTTCAAATACCGAACAGCAAGCCTGACAATCTCGACTCCCAAGAGCAGCTGGAACAACACACTCGACAACACCCCCCCCTCCCCTCCCGTAAGCACTCGGGCGGTCACCGGCGATAAGACGGAGGTCACAGAGGGCGTCTGGTACTTGACCATGAGTAAACCCGAAAAGTCAGTTCCCAAGATCGGAAGGCTCAATAGGCAATGCCAGACGACGAGAAGCGCGACCCAAAATCCAGCTCCATAAAGGACGTCTTTTTCCAACAACGCTTTAAAGCAAAGCGCAATTGAAACCAGGAAAATGGTAAAGGTTTGAATGATACCCAAATCAAACTGTAACGCCCTGAGGCCACAAAAAAGCAGAGAAGTTGTCAGGATGGCCGCAGCAACGCCCACGAGTGAGCGCTCATGCGGAGGCGCGAGGAGACGCTCAAAAATTCGCTTTCTAAAAATATTCTCCTCACAATAAACCCAAATCCCAACAGACAGCACGCGAAGCAAGATATTGGCAAGCGCCCCGGGAGCATCTTCGATCTGGATGATAAACCCAAAAAACCGATAAACCCCGGAAAACAAGAAGGCCAAAACAATGCCGGAAGCGACAATGACGCCGCGAACGAAGGCGGGCACAAAATCTCGCTCAAATAGCTGAGGCGTGAAAAAATCGCGCCAAGAAGCGCTCATGAGCGGATTCAGCCACCGAAGCAAAAAGAGAAACAACACCGACGCGAAACCCAGGAATGAAAGCTCAACGGCCGCAAACGCATCATTCACCTCTTCAAATCGTGGCAGCGGAACGGCAGAATCTCGAAGCCCACCCACGAGCGACCCCAACGAAAAGGACCCCACAAAATAGGTGACCAGCGAGAGGAGGATCAGATGAAAAGCGAGGATCCAGACTCCATAGGCGCAGAAAAGACCGAAGCTGCGAAAAATGTCTGAATTTCTTCGAAAAACCCTCTCAAAAATAGAGCTAACTTTGTTACCGCGCATCTCGAGGCGAATCAAAAACCACCCCTTCTTCAATGCTTCTCTGAAGCAGAATCTGCTCCGCATGCGCCCAAACCAGAGGACACGCAACGCCGCCGCCCACTTCAACATGGGTCCGCGACTGGGACACGACCTGCTCAGGAATCAATCCACTGGAAAGCGCCGAAGCCTCTAGCAACTCAAGCTGCGTCTTGGCGCCTTTAAAATCGCCGGTTGCGATCGAAAAATGCCCGCGCTCGCCCGCCAAAAGGGGCCAGAATCCACCCACTGATTTAGGTCCATAGGCATCGCGGTTGTACCGGCGAAAAATCCGCCCTCCCGTAACCCCTTTGACTGGAGCTGAAATATCGGCCGCTCCGCGGTCGTAAATTTCTAAGGTCTTTGTGATCGCCGAATCCGTACTCCCACGCACTCCGAGGCGCACGAGATCCAAGAACCCGCCATCCAGGATTTCGTCCGCAAACGCGTCGCCAGCGCCGTTGGCCAGCCCCACTTTTTCGCGCGCATTAGGGTGCCCACCGGGACTTGAGCGCAAATAATAACCTTCCCCATGGGGCCCATTGGAAACCACCATCCACTCCTCAAGGCGAGAAGCCCAGAGGTCGGCGGTAGCGCGCATCGGAACATCCGCGCACTGCTGAGCCACCATGCGATCCGCCGCGCGAAGTGCCGCGATTTCTGCCGCGATCGTCGAGGGAACAAAGCCCCCAATTTCTTCCCAGCGATCCTGACCCGTCGTGGGGCCGTGATTCACAAGGAAACGTGCGGCATTGCAAACCATCGAAATATCCTTCTTTTTAAGCGACAAACTCTTATTATCGCTCAACTTGGCCGCGAGCAAAATCGGAAACGCCACTTCGTCCATCTGAAGACCGGTCCAGTAAGGCTCACCGGTGACCCAAAAATTCTGATTCCACGATCCGTCTTTTTTCTGAGTCCGTTCGTAATATCGTAAAACACTCTGCGGAGTCTGCGCATCGCCCGCAGCAAGCAGCCCCATCGCGGCGTGATAGAGGTCGCGAGGCCATACCAGGTGATATCCCCCGCTGTCATCGTCTGCCCCTGCAGGCCCCGGAAGACTGGGCTTCGAAAGCGAAGCCACGATCGCGCCCGGATACTGTTTATCTTCATGCATTTTGATGAGCTGGGCTGACTGGCGTGAAACCGGGCTTTTTGCGCTCAAAGAAGCGGCGTACTTTTTCCAACCCGATTCATAGGCACCCTGAATTTGTGAAAAAGGAGTGGCCAGTGAGGTTTGCGCGCTCACCTGTGCTTCGCCTGGTGTGGCTCCAAATCCCAGGGCGAGATCAAAATCAACCGCAACGCCGGCCCTTGCGGAGGGGAGCTTAATTTCGCCCGCCAATGCGATATTTCCAGGTCCTGCCTGGGAATAGGTTTCGGCAAGTTCAAAATGCCTTGCCAATTCCTGCCAACCATCTGAAAAGCCGACATAGCCCACTGAATTCTGGCGCCAAGGCACAGAGGAAACGAGCGCCGTATGAGCCTGCTTTCCACTGGCAAAAAGCCCTTGCTGATTTGCGAAGCCCAAATCACCCGCGCCCGCGTTATCCAGTGCCGGTTTGAATAAAACAAAAAGGCGAAGGCCGGATTGGTGAGGCACGAAATGAGTATGGACGCGAACAACCGCGGCCTCGGGATCCGTTACGTATGTTTGCACAAACGAATAGCGTTTGTCTTTTTGGGTGCCTTGGACTTCAACCGCCATTCCTTCATCATGAAAAGAAACCTGAGAAATCGTGTCGCGTTTCTGTTCTGAGAAAAAAGAGGCACCATCGGTAACGATAAACTGCAGATCGCCCACTTGGGGGTGATCAACGGTCGGGTAATAAACTTCAGTCAAAATTCCTTCAGCGATTGTAAACCAGACCGGCGAATGCGCGCTGGAACTAGTTCCAATTGCCTCTTTTAGCGCAGGTCCCCACCGATGCGGAATCCCCGGCTTGCCAGGGGCCTCCGAAGCCCATCCCAAACCCACTCCGCTAAAGAGAAAGAAAACCGCGATTACCCAAGAAAATCGATGGTTGTTCATGATTTTGAGACCTTAGAATCGGGTACAGGGGAAGTCAACACCAGAACCATTAAAGTACTCTTGCCAAAGGCCATAAGACCTGTGGTATTGTGTGAGGGGGGCACGGGTTTTAATGATTTCGCTGAAGGCTGTATCCAAATCATATTCGGACCCAAACCGAGTACTTGATCATATTAATCTGGAGCTTAAGCGCGGGGACTTTTTATATGTCCTCGGCGGTACGGGCGCCGGCAAGTCCACGTTATTGCGAATGCTCGCCACCGAAGAAACCCCAACACAAGGAATTCTCTCACTATTTGGCTACCCCGTGTCTGCAACTTCCGCCTCCACACTTCAGGGAATTCGAAGAAGTTTAGGATACATTCCGCAAGATATTCGACTGATTCCTGATCTCAGTGTCTATGACAACATCGCGCTCTCGGTTTCGCTTGCCGGAAAACGCTCCATGACCGCGCAATCTAAAGCCACTATCAATAGTCTCTTAGACCGTCTGGGACTCTCCGCGAAACGGGACAAACCCGCATCGGTCCTTTCTGGAGGCGAGGCTCAACGTGTCGCTGTCGCCCGCGCCCTAGCAAGATCCCCCGAACTCATTGTCGCCGATGAACCGACCGGCGCTCAGGACCAAGAATTCACGTGGTCACTCATGGATTTGTTTTTACGCGCAAGTCTAGGCGGCACCACGGTCGTGATCGCCACTCACGACAAAGAGATCATCAGGCGCGTCCCGAAACCTTGTGCCGTATTAAAGGGTGGGCGCATGCTCCTAGAGGAGGCGTATTGTACTTACTAAAGCTAGCCCTCCGGCCCTGGAAAGTTTCGCTCGCTAATCAGCTTTTTTCATCCGGTGCAATGGGGCTACTCCTTGTGCTCTTAAGTTTTCTTTTATGGCTCGGCCAAGGCCTTAAACCCGTCGTGGATCGCATGGATCGTGAGCAGGTGATTACGGCCTACATCCATCCCGGGATTGAAGTGCAGGATGAAGGGCCCGTGATTGATTCAATCCGCGTTGCGGTGGGCGCTTCTGCGCAGCGTGATTCAGAAACGCAGGCTCCGGTGTCTGTAAGACGGGTCAATACTGAGGAATTTTTTTCGTTGATTCGCAACTCGTATCCCGACCTCGCGCGCGAAGTTGAAGACCTCGGAGCCGAGGCCAAAAAACTGGTCCCCAGGTACGTTTCGATATCCGGAATGCTCGATGCCAAAGCCATTGATCGCGTTCGGGCGATTCCAGGGATCGAGAGTGCGGAAACTTCGCGCGAGCGTTTCAAACATATCGCAGGCGCGTTTTCGACTCTGCGATGGGTATCGATTTTCTTAAGCTTAGGAATTTCTGTGGCGATGCTTTCAGGACTGATCCATTTGGCCCGCACCAACTCCATGCTGCATCGGGATTCGCTGGCGCTCCTTCGCTTGTGGGGCGCATCCAATCTCACGATGCGTGCGCCGAGTTTGATTTCGGGTTTAATGGTTGGGCTGCTTGGGGGCACGTTAGCTGCGAGCGTTTGGGTGGGCGCAAGTTTATTGGCTTTGTCCAAAATTCGCCTGCTTTCACCGCTTTTTGAAGCTCTTCCGAATCCACCTGCTTATTTTGCTTTGCTCATACTCGGCTGCGGGATCTTGCTCGGCATGCTCTCCGGATTGGCCGAGAGGAAGACCTAAGATGGGAAGGCAGTGGCTTCGCTTAGTGATTGCTTCGGGTTTTGGTATTAGCCTGAGCGCTTGGGCCGCTCCTGCGGCTCCTGCTCCCGGGAAACTTGTTAATCGCCTGCACTCAATCAGTCAAGAAGTGCTCTCCGCAGAGCAGCGCCTGATCGAAGGGATCAAAACCCAACAACAGGCAAAATCTCAGATTAAAGAAATTCAGCATTTGATTCATTTACGCCAAAGCGAGCGTACGCTTCGAAAAGAGCGTATGAGTGAGTTAGAGGGGACCCTCTCTGAACTCGAAAGACGGCGCAATCACGTCAGCGGTAAAATCGCGGCCCAACAACGGACGATTCGACATTTGCTTCAGGCGCTCGAAACCTCTTTGCGCGAAGACGGCGGATCCGCCTACGAGCCTTCCCGCGAGAAGATCGAAGCGCCAAGACGTAGGCTTTTATCGAATCTCACGGACCGTGGGATCAAGGAGATCGAAGCGCTGAAAGTCGACCTCAACGACTCTGACCAGCTCGAAGAACGCATCCAAGAAGAAAGGCATCAACTCGCCTCACTCTCCCAAGATCTTCAGGAGCAAGAGACGTTGCTTGAGTTTAATCGCAAACTCCAATCCGATCTTCTCCAACGCAAAAGCCAGCAGCGACTTGCCGATTTGCTTCAGTACCAAAAGCTGAAAAAATCGCAGGGCCAGGTGGAGACCTTGATTCAGCAGTTTAATGCTCGTCGGGAGCTTGAGCGAGTACAAGACACCGAACGAACCGCCGCTTCATCGGCTACGACAGTGACGGCCTCGATGGCTCAAAGTGCGTTTGGCGTCTTAAAGGGGCGACTCGCCATGCCCGTCTTGGGTGGAAAAATTGTTGCGGGCTTCGGCCGCGCGTTTGATCCCAAATCCAGGCTCACGATTTTCCGTAAAGGCGTTGAGATCTCAAACCCAAAAGTGATCGCGGTCCGAGCTGTCGCTTCTGGCCTTGTGGCCTATTCGGGTGAATTGCCCGACCTTGGCAAAGTGACAGTGATTGATCATGGCGATCACTTCTATACGCTGCTTGCAAAACTTGGCGAAGTTTCGACCAAGACCGGACAGAGCATTGAAAAAGGCGAGTCAGTAGGGATGACGGATAACCAGGGGACTCCGGTTTATTTTGAAATCCGCACACGCAATGTGGCAGTGAATCCCGTGCAGTGGTTGGGGAATTAGAATTGGCAATTTTCCTTGGAACTTGTCGTCGATAGAAACTTTGACCGACAAGCTTCATATTGAGCCTGGGAAATCGGCTTCTCAGATTCGCGAATTAACATCTCGCCATATTGTGAATGAGATTTCTTCGTGATGCTCATTCCCGACGCGTCGAGTGTCGCTGCACCCTCTACCGTCGAACCGTTGAGCACTCCACTGACAAACCGAATTTGATAACTCCAACCTGTCCAAAGCCAATCAGGCCCATCAAAGACCAGTTTTCCAACAAAAGAGTGAAGTTCATCGGTCGCAATCAGGACGTTTGTCGAATCCACCCGTGTCATCGTGGTTACATCATGAAAAGGGGGTTGGCAGGAGACGTGGTTCGCTTGATCAGGGAAAATGTTCCTCCACGAGGAGTCGCACCATCAGCAGAATAAAAACTGACTGGCCCGTAAAAAAATGACGTTGAATCCGCAAGGGGCTGATCGCTTGCGATCTTACGCTTTCCGGAAACTTCGGCATTAACAAGTCCGTGGACGGCGAAAAAGAAGGCAAGACTTAGAATGACTGTTTTTTTCACGCGAATTTATCCCCCGTGAAACAGTATACCTCGCTTCCAACCCGGGAACTACGGGCCGACCAAAAAAACATTGTCTTTTCGAGCAGACAACGCCCTTCGACGTTGACCACCCGCACCCTCGCCGGCGAGGTTTCGCAGGCCTACACCCTAAGCGGGCGAATTTCCGAAATCGCGAAGTTAATGGCCTAAGCCCCCCACCCTTACCCCGATAACTTCACTATTTCGGAAATTCAAAGCCCAAGGCCCGTCACGCTCTTGCCGGAAATGTGGACACTTCACTCACCTTGCGATATCGCTTGGTCCCAATGTCGCACATGCAACAACCCGGCTGCAAAATCCGCGAAATCGATCCCCAATCCCAAGCAGAGATATCCCTTGTTGCCCAGCGAATGCGCCAAACATTGATTGAGGTTCTGGGTGAGGAAAAAGGCACCGCGATGTACACCATGGACTGGCTCACAGAGAGAGTTCGATGGCATTTGGATCCCAAAAGACGCGTTTTTCTATCAGAGAATGAGGCGAGGCAAATTACCGGACACGCTATCGCCCGAATTGAGAGTGGGGATGATGGAATTCTACTCGGATATTTTTCGACGGTATTTGTGGCGCTTGACTCGAGAAGGCAGGGGATCGCAGGCACTCTCCTAAGACATGTCGAGAGTTGGTTCCTGGAAAATGGTATACCGAAGATTGTCTACAATACGGCGAAGAACCATTCGGCAATTATCGCCCTGTTTTCGGCGCATGGTTATCGGATCACCTATTCGGAGTTTGAGATGATTCAGCTCACGAAGGTGCTTTCGGGATCTTAGCCTATTCTGAGTAGGGTATCTAACGGGAGATGAACAGCCTAAACCACTGTCTCCGTTTGACAAGCCGCACCCTCGCCGGCGAGGTGGCACCCTCTCAGCCCCTAAGCGGGCGAATTTCCGAAATCGCGAAGTTAAAGGCCTAAGCCCCCCACCCTAGCCCAGGTAATTTCGCGATTTCGGAAATTCAAAGCCCAAGGCACGCAAGCAACCCAACTGCCATTCCCTTGACGAACAGCTTGAATACTCACGAGAATTTCGCACCCCGAACTCCAAAACTCACTGATAATCCATTGCGGTGGCTATTTATTTAGTTTAGCCTAATCGTTATATGCTTAACCTCACAAAAAGAATCTCTGTGTTCGCATTAGTCATCACTGTTTCCTTCTTAGGAATCAATCTCGGCCAGGGCCTCACCCACCACGTGGCAAACCTCACTGCGGCACATGCGGCGCCGCCGGCTTCACCCACGGCAAAAGATGATAAAGCGGGACCCACACGCTACGAAAACCTCGAACTCTTCCAAAAAGTTCTCCATTTCGTCGAAGCCAATTACGTCGACGAAATCAAAAACAAAGACCTCGTCTACGGCGCCATCAAAGGCATGCTCGAGACGCTGGATCCTCACTCCAATTTTCTGACCCCTGAGATCTTCAAAGAAATGAAAGTCGACACCTCCGGCAAGTTCGGCGGCCTCGGCATCGAAATCGGGATCAAAGACAATATCCTCACCATCATGGCGCCGATTGAAGATACGCCCGCTTGGCGCGCAGGCCTTAAGCCCAATGACCGCATCGTGAAGATCAATGCCGAGAGCACCAAGGGCATGACCCTGATGGAAGCCGTCGGCAAGATGCGCGGGAAAAAGGGCACCGACGTCACCCTCTCCATTTATCGTGATGGCTTTGAGAAGATTCGCGACGTGACCGTCACCCGCGATGTGATCAAGATTCAATCCGTTAAGAGCGAAGAGCTTGAGCCCGAATACGGCTATATTCGTTTGACGAGCTTTAACGAAAGCGCGGCAACCGACATCAAGAAGGCCATCGAAAAGCTCGAATCCAAAAAGAAACTCAAAGGACTCGTATTCGACTTACGCACCAATCCAGGCGGACTGCTCGACCAAGCCGTCGAAGTCTCATCCCTCTTCATCGATGAGGGCGTGATCGTTTCGACGATCGGCCGCAATCGCGATCAAAAAGATGTCAAATACGCTCGCAAAGGAAATGCTCGTAAAGACTTCCCTGTTGCGATTCTCGTGAATTCAAACTCCGCCTCAGCCGCTGAGATCGTGGCCGGCGCACTCCAAGATCATCACCGTGCCATCATCATGGGACAACCGACCTTTGGAAAGGGATCCGTGCAGACCGTGATTGAATTAGGCCCAGATCTCGGACTGAAGCTAACCATCGCCCGCTACTACACCCCGAGTGGTCGTAGCATTCAGGAAAAGGGCGTACATCCAGACATCATCCTTGATGACTACGATCCAAAACTCCTGACCGAAGCCAAGCGCAAGCTTGATCCTTTTCGCGAAAAAGACCTCAAAGGCCACATGGTCAACACAGATGAAGACGATGGCGCCAAAGAATACAAAAAAGAAGAACTCGATTCTTTGATGAAAGAAGGCAAGGATTCCGAGTCGAAGTCGAGTAAGAAGAAGGGCGACTCCAAATCCAAGGAGCGCTCTAGCAGTAAAGAAGAAGACGACATGACGCCTACAAAGATCAACCCCAAAGAAGATTTTCAGGTTCGCGAGGCGCTGAACTACATCAAATCTTACGATGTGTTCAAAAAGCTCATGGTAGAAGAAAAGCCTGCGACCAAAGCATCCAAGTAAGTGGCCCCAGATATTAAAGACACGCAAGACCCTCAAGAGGCGCAGACTCCGCCGTTAGCACTTACGGTCAGCCAACTGACTTTACAGATCAAGAAATCCCTTGAACCCGCTTTTTCCCAAGTGTGGGTTCAAGGAGAAATCAGTAACTGCAAACCCGCGTCCTCGGGACATGCCTATTTTTCGCTTAAAGACTCGGGAGCGATGCTATCAGCCGCCTATTTTGGATGGGGACTGAAGCGCCGCGGTTTTGATTTAAAGGACGGACTCCAAGTTCGTTGCCGCGGGAAAATTGCCATTTACGCTCCTCGGGGAAGTTACCAGCTCGTATTGGATCATATCGAGCCCTTGGGAGCAGGCGCTCTACAGCTCGCCTTCGAGCAACTCAAAGCAAAACTTGCGGCCGAGGGCCTTTTTGATTCCGCTCGAAAGCGAACCCTGCCCCCCTACCCCAAGAATGTCGTGATTATCACCTCCCCCACGGGTGCGGCGATTCAAGACATGCTCAACATCCTGGGGCGCCGAGCACCGCACGTCCATATTACGATCATTCCTGCCCTTGTTCAGGGAGAAGAAGCCCCCCGACACCTCATCAGGGGACTGGAAGTCGCTAACAAACATCGCATGGGAGACCTCATCGTTTTGGCTCGAGGAGGCGGCAGTATCGAAGACCTCTGGGCGTTCAACGACGAGGCCTTGGCCCGAAGTATCGCTGCCTCGGCGCTACCGGTAGTCTCGGGCGTAGGTCATGAGATTGATTTCACCATCAGCGATTTTGTTTCCGACCTAAGAGCCCCCACCCCGTCCGCTGCCGCAGAGATTATCACAGGCTTCTGGGTCGAAGCCGTTGGCAAGCTCCAGGAATCCCGCAGACGCCTTCTCTTTTCCATGCAGCGTGAACTTCAATCGCGCAAGAACATGCTCTCCCATATCGCCGCTCGAGTCGTCAGCCCCCGCGATAAGCTACGAGATCAGGCCCAACGATGTGATGAACTTTCCTTGAGACTCCAGCAAGGTTTTCAGCTACAATTAGAGAGAAGACGAGCCGTTCTTGCAAGCTTGATGGGGAAGCTAGATGCGCTTTCACCCCTTCGAGTTCTTGATCGTGGTTTCTCAATCGTGAGAGACCCAACGGAACAAGGCCGCGTCATTCGGAGCGTGAAACAAATTCGTGAAGGACAAAGACTGGAACTCACCTTTGCAGATGGAAACAAACAAGTCCAAGCTCTTTAGAGCATTCGGGATCTGCTTTTTGTTATGGGGAACCCTGGCTGCAGGGGCGACCGGCCCTTTTACTCTATCTGCCGACAAAATTGCAAACGGCGGCGTTGTTCGAATCAGCGCCATACTCCCAAAAGATGCAAATCCTGCAACACTTAAAGGACGCTTCGAGCAAACGACTCTTTTCTTTTTCCCAAATTTCTCTGTTGAAAATGGACTCTTTGAGAGCTTCTTAGGAATTCCACATGCCCACGGACCCGAGAAGTCCAAAGTTCAGCTTGAATGGACAAGCGGTGATGGAAAAGTAACCACCCAAGAACTCCTGTTTGAAATCATTGATGGCGGCTACGCTTCTGAGTCTCTTAAAGTCGAACCTCGAAAAGTCAGCCCCCGCAAAAAGGACCTTATCAGGATCAAAAAAGAAGTCTCCGAAGTCGGTGCGCTCTATTCAAAAGTGAGGCTTGAGAAACGTTGGACGGGCCCCTTTAAGTTTCCAATCGATAGCCCGATGACAAGCCCCTATGGCACAAAGCGGATGTTCAATGGACAGGTGCAGAGCTACCATAGCGGCTTGGACCTTAAAGCCGCCGTTGGGACACGGGTTAAAGCCGCCGCTCCCGGAGTTGTTGTATTAGCAAAAGACCTCTTTTTTAGCGGGGGCACCGTCATCATTGATCATGGTTACGGGTTCTTTTCGCTTTATTGCCATTTGAGTGCGTTTAAAGTGAAACCGGGACAGGAAATTCAAACCGGAAACCTCCTGGGCCTTTCCGGCAAATCAGGACGGGTGAGCGGTCCCCACCTTCATTGGCAAGTCGTCGTACAGAAAGTAAAAGTAAACCCCCTTGAAATAACAAAGGTGATGCGATGACAAAAATTCGTTTTTTCGTTTTCGTAATAGCTCTTTCGTTTTTGAACGGGTCCTCGGCCTGGGCGGCAAAAACTGCAACAGTCTCTTTTGATGAGGCACCCCTATTTGAAAAGCCCGACAAAAAATCCAAAGTGGTTGAACGCCTTCGCAATGGCTCAATCATCACGACGGCCAACGATCCCAAGGAAGGATTCTATCGCGCTCGTACCCCCACTGGCGCTTCGGGATATATCCCTTCCGAAATGGTGAATTTTTACGCCGCCTCGGAGCGCACGCAGGGGGTATCTCAAGGCACCAAAGGCTTCACGAAGGTCAGCTTTGAGGTCTTTGGCGGTCTCTCTCTTTTTAAGTACTCTGAGGCCAATGCGCTTATTGCATCCGACTTTAATGGCATCCAAAATGGCCTATCGTTCGGTGGCGAATTGGGGTTCTGGCCCACGCGGGTGTTTGGCTTTATTCTACGGGCGGAGTATCTCTCAAAGGCCGTGATTGCGAACGAAAGTACCACCAATACGGACTATAATATTGGCGCAACTTCTCTTCCCATCTATCTCGGGATCAATTTACGTTTTTTGAATGAAAAAAAGGTTTCGGCGTCACTGAGTCTCTTGCCTGGCTACACGCTCATTAATCAGCTGACAGGCAGAGCCTCGGCCTTGCCAGCCTCAGATCAAACAGTGTTCTCGGCTAAGGCCCTCTCGTATTTGGCAAAACTAGATTTAGCGGTTAGCTTAACCCAAAAACTCTTCGTGTTTGGCGAAGGGGGATATCGCTACTCGAAGTCCGCTTCAATTACACCAACAACGGCTGGAGCGGGTTGCGTTATTTTTCAGACCTCCGGCGCCTACGTCCCCATTTCGCTTAATTCTAGCGGCCCGTTTTTTGACGGGGGCCTCGGGCTGCGATTCTAGACGTCACGGAGGACGGCATGGGTAATCTTCAACAAACACTTCACGACATTTCCACTTTTGGGCTGGAAAAAAGACAGTTCCTTCAAAAAATCCTGAATCCTGAAACCTTTGATGCCGAGGCGAATCTTCCTCAAACCCCCGGCTTCCTCGCACAAACAAACACCTGGCAGCAAGTTTTCGACCTCGCTCAAAAAAATGGAACCCAAGCTTTTTTATTGGAAACTCTCAATCGGGTCATTTGGAAAAATGCACTCCCAACGAAAACCCGCCTTATATTAGCAGAACTGAATGCGCGAGAAAATCTTATCGCTTCGATTGGCCTGGAAGATCTGCGAATCGCATGCAAGGGGCTGTGTGAAGCCAAAACCTGCTTCACGATCCTGAGTTCCAATCAAATGTGGAGAGAAATTTACCCCACATCAACGCCCTGCCCAACTCACACCAATCAAATTCTCATACGACCAGGCGACCTTCCCAGAGCGCTATCCATTTTAGGACGACTCGGTTTTCGAGCCCCTAATGACTCCTCTGCCGGTACCAACAATCATTGCCTTTATCGGCCGCACTCCTTTCAAGGCTTGGTCATCACCCACGGATTTTCCCGCTCGCGGTTTCACCTTTCGCATGAGGAATACGAAAGCAACACGCGTGAGATCCAGATTCCTGGACTGGAAGGAATGGAGAGGAGAACCTGCACCCTTTCTAATCGATTCCTGCTCCTCCATTTACTCAGTGAAGCAATCACCCAAAAGGTCCCGATTAACACCTCTCAAGCTCTTGATCTTTGGTTTTCCGCTACCACCGCCGAACGAGACATTCAGGGAGACCCTACTCAATTCATCGACCATCTCAAGTCAACCCGTACCCTTTCCATGGCATGGTTCCTATTAGGAATTTCCAAGAAAACCTCTTCCCAGATGGGCCCGCACCAAGTAATGAATTTAGTGGGACAGAATATCTCCCCCTTTAAAAAGAAGATTATCGACCAACAAATAAAACACTTCTCTTTGCTGAATTCGAATTCCAATTCCTTGGGTGCGCGAGTCAAGCAAAGAGTTGAACAACAGTGGTTGAGAAGGTGACCCCAGAAAGGAATCCGTTTTGAAAGTTCTGCTCATTATGCCCGACGCGGGCATGCACAAATATCGAATTTTTAACCACGTCCGTTCTGCACGCGAAGCCCCTTTAACCCTTACCACCCTAGCGGCCCTAACCTTCGATCAACCCGATGTAGAATACAAAGTCATTGACGAGAGCATCGATCCCGTCCCCTTGGACTATCCTGCGGACCTGGTCGGAATCAGCGTGATGACGGGCACATCCAGAAGGGCCTACGCACTGGCAGATCATTTTCGCGGACGCAATATCCCCGTCGTTCTAGGCGGAGTTCATGTCACGATTATGCCTGAAGAGGCACGCGCGTTTGGCGACTGCTTGGTGATTGGAATGGCTGACGCCATTTGGTCCAACTTGATTCGAGACTTCAAAGCGGGACAGCTCAAGAAAGAATATCTCGAAGAAAAATCGAATTCAAAATTTACAACGGTATCCATTCCCCCTCCCCGCTATGATCTTCAACGTAAGAGCGGCTACATGATGCCTTATACTATCCAAGCCACTAGAGGCTGTATGCACAGCTGCGATTTTTGCGCGGTTCCTGTGATTTGGCAAAGTCGCTTTGTGAGGCGACCTATTGCCGACGTGATTCGAGATATTAAAACAATTCCGGGACGCCGCTTTGCTCTGAATGATGTCAGTCCGGTGGATGATGTCGAGTACGCAAAAGAACTCTTTAAAGCGATGATCCCGCTTAAAAAGAAGTGGGGCGGACTTGCGACCACGAAGGTGGTTGAGGATCCAGAACTCATGGACCTCCTGCAAAAGAGTGGCTGTGAATTCTTGCTCCTGGGCTTCGAGTCCGCAAATCAAACAACCCTGGACACCATTGCCAAACGCTTTAATAAATCGGACCAGTATGAAAATGTCATGAAGGAGCTTCATCGGGCTAAAATCATCGTCCAAGGTTGTTTCGTGTTTGGATTTGATCACGACGGACCGGATATTTTCGAGAAAACCGTCCAACGAGTGCAGGAGCTCAAAATCGATATTCCACGATATTCCATTTATACGCCCTACCCAGGCACCCGCCTGTTCAAGCGGCTCGAAGCTGAAAACAGAATTTTAAGCTACGATTGGGCAGACTACAACACAATGAACGTCGTCTATCGCCCGATGCAAATGTCTCCAGTACAGCTTTACGAGGGCTTTAGATGGGCTTATAAAGAAACCTTCAAAGTCAGCCGGATCTTTCCGAGAGCTTTGGGAGCGGGGATGCGTTTCCCGATCACTTTTTTCGGAAATCTTCCTTACAAGATATTTGTCAAGAAGCTAGCGATGCAACGCGGTTTTGAGATGCCTCTGCTACGGCCTCAGAACACTCTTTCAGTTTCGACCCAGTCGCCAATTGGACCCATCTCGGGCGCTCCATGCGACTGTTCAGACTCGTAAGCGAAGCTTTCTGTAGCCAAGCTTGTATCCAAGCTTATCCGGTTTTGCTATGTGTTTTAAATGAACATGATCGGGGGCCTACAAAGAATCTATCACCTCAGTTTGCGCCACGCTTGGCGAAATTTTGAGAAGGCCAGCAGATCCCCTGCTGCACTCCAGTCCTCCCTCCTGCTTAAGCTTATGCAAAAGAACGCATCCACTCAGATTGGCCGGCGTTTTCACTTTGATAGAATCAAGTCCATAGCGGCCTTTCGCGAACAGGTCCCCATCACGGATTATGATTTTTACGAGCCCTTCATGGAACGAATTGCCCAAGGCGAAACGAACGTTCTATTCTCCGACCCCATCAAGATGTTTGAGCGTTCTGGCGGAGCAACCTCCACCAACAAAATGATCCCTTATAATCAAAGCCTTTTTGATGAGTTTGGGGCTGGCACCCAACCTTGGATTTTTGATCTCTACCGAGGTTACCCGGGTCTCTTTGGAACAAAAAGTTATTGGTCGATTTCACCTATTGTTCGAAAAACAGAGACGACTTCAAGTGGAATTCCAATCGGGATCGAAAGTGATACCGAATATTTCGGCCCGTTCGCTAGATGGTTTTTTGAGAAAACCTTAGCCGTCCCCTCGCATGTGGCCAAACTTCCAACCCTGGCGGAATGGAAAACTGAAACCTTGGTCGCACTCGCCAATGAACCCGAACTAGGACTTTTCTCTATTTGGAATCCCAGCTTCCTGACTCTCCTCATGCAGGATCTTGAGAAGCGCTGGGATGAGATACTTGAACGTCTCGAGCCTGGCCGTCGCCGCTTTCTTGAATCCGCGCGAAATTCAAATGAGGGCGTGCTTACCGGTGAGACCCTTTGGCCTCGCTTGCAGGTAATCTCCTGCTGGACTGACGGAGTTGCTGCGGAGTTTCTCCCAGCACTTCGAAAATGGTTTCCAAAAACGGCGATACAGGCAAAGGGATTACTAGCAACCGAAGGTGTGATTTCGTTTCCTTTATGTGGACATGAAGGGGGCGTTCTCGCCGTCGGAAGTCATTTCCTGGAGTTTCAAGAACTCGATAATCCAAAAACCAACGGCCAAACCGTCCTGGCCCATGAACTTGAGATGGGAAAACGCTATTCACCCCTTTTGACGACCGGAGGAGGTCTCACCCGCTATTGCTTGAAAGACATTATCCGGTGCGTGGGTCACTTCAACGAAACGCCAATGATTCGCTTCATGGAAAAACAGGATATGATCAGCGACCTTTGCGGTGAGAAAATTTCGGCTAGCCAAGTCGACCACGCATTTGGACGAGTTCGGGAGCAGTTGGGACTCAACTATTCTTTCGCGATTTTGGCCTCAAAATGGGAGGCAAACGGCCCCCCCCATTACCACCTTTACATTGAAACCGATGTCCCGAATTCGAGAATTGAAGAAGCCGCAACGATTATCGAGGAGTATCTTTTGACAGGCCATCATTATCAATACTGTCGAAACCTCGGACAACTTGCGCCTTTGAGTTGGCAGCGGGTCACTGAAGGGGCTCGAGGCTTTCAAGAAACTCTTGCAAATTTAGGTCTCAGGCTCGGAGACATCAAACCCAGCCATCTTGCCCGGCCCAATTTGGCCGAACATCTCTCCAAGCGATTTTGCTAAAGGATCCTCATGCGACGCAAAGCCAATTTACTTCTTTTTGCCGTAGCAATCATTTGGGGTACGGCTTTTGTCGCCCAAGGAATTGCGGGACAATACCACGTCGCTTACCTTTTTAACGGGTTGAGTTTCATGATAGCGGGACTCATTCTTCTGCCTCTAGTTCCGTCACGGATCAAAATTTCTTCCGACCAGTGGAAATGGATGATTGTCGCGGGACTCCTTCTTTTTGCCGCAACGGCATTGCAGCAAGTGGGGATTTTTTACACTCAAGTCGCGAATGCCGGGTTTCTGACAAGCTTGTACGTTGTTTTTGCGCCGATTTTGCTGTGGATTTTTTTTAGGCAACGCCCGCATAAGCTCGATCTCATTGCGGTTGCATTATCGATTATCGGAGCTTTTTTGCTTTCGTCTCCCGGAAAATTCGAACTTCAAAAGGGGGATGCCCTTGAAATTCTGGGTGCCCTGTTTTGGGCTCTGCATTTTGTAGTGCTGGGCCGCTATGCTTCCAAGTTTGATTCGATTTCGTTTGCGGCAGGGCATTTTTTGATCACCGGCGTGCTCAATTTTGCAGTCGGACTCGGTGTTGAAGATCTGTCCATCCTTCGAGCCCCCCCGCTCATCGGTGCGATTACTTATCGAGCCACCCTTTCAATCGGTGTGGGTTATACACTCCAGGTATGGGGACAAAAATATACGCCGACAACTGACGCCGCTTTAATTCTTGGATTAGAGGCAGTCTTTGCAGCTATCGCGGGCTGGCTTGCCCTAGGACAATCGCTGGTTCCCTTACAAGTGTCTGGTTGTGCGATCATCTTGTTCGCTGCGCTCCTGTCCCAAGCCAAACCCGAATCAGCTCACAGTCCCTGACAAAGCCAAAAACCTAGACTCTGTCATTTCCTCCATCGCGTAACGTATCCCTTCTCGACCTGAGCCACTTTGCTTCACCCCTCCATAGGGCTGATGATCGTAGCGTGTCGTCGGGATGTCATTAACGATCACGCCCCCCACTTCAAGCTCGGCGTACAGCTTCTCCGCCACATCAATTCTCTGCGTGAAAACCCCCGCCTGAAGCCCAAATCGTCCAGAATTAATTTTCGCAATCACTTCGTCGAGCCTTGAAAACCGCATCAGATTAGCCACCGGAGCAAAAAGCTCTTCAGAAACTAGCGCTGAACTGATCCCTGCAGCTTGCCCATCTTGAATCATCACCAAAGTGGGAGGAATCAATTTTAAAGTTGCGGCGTTTTCCGCTCCCCGCACTCTGAGAGTAGACTGCACGCATTCAAGACCTTGCGCCTCAGCATCTGTCAGCATTTTTTCAATCCGCGAAATAGCGCGCTCGTGAATCATCGGCCCACAATGAACTTCCATTTTCTCGGGATCACCAAAGGAACTCTTTTGAGTCGCTTCTTTTAAGTGTTTTGAAAATTCGGAAAATATCGATTCGGCTACCGCAACATTCTGGACCGAAATACACGATTGCCCGGCATATCCAAACGCACCTTTTGCAATCTTCTGCGCAATTTGAGGAAACAGCGCCTCAGGGGTATCTTCAGCCACAACAACCCAAGCATTTCCGCCCAATTCAAGGGCGATCGGCTTTTCAGGAGCCTGCCGTTTAATCATCCATCCAATCGTTTCAGATCCGGTAAAAGAAACCATCGCCACTTCTTTGGCTTGGGTGAGTTTAGCGGTCGCGGCGTCATCAGCGAGAACGACTTGCACAAGGCCTGGCTCAGAGTCTAATTCACGAGAATTAAAAAGCTCCGCCAATTTCAACGCCGTCAAGGGTGTATAAGGAGAGGGCTTGATCAGGACTGAACACCCGCATGCGATGGCAGGCGCTATTTTATGAGCCACCAAGTTCAACGGGAAGTTGAAAGGGGCAATTCCAAAAATCACTCCCCGAGGAAAACGAGTATGAATTCCAAAACCTCTTCTTTGCGCGTTACCCGTATCCAGCCTGAGCATCTCTCCCGAAAAGCGCAAAGCTTCGGCCGAAGCCCAACGAAAAACACTGATGGCGCGATTCACTTCCACATGTGCGAGAGAGACAGGTTTTCCGGCTTCATGACAAATCAGACGAGCAAACTCTTCATGTCGATCCTCAAGTTCGGTCGCAATATTCGTGAGCAACTCGGCTCGCCTAAACGCACTCGCATGGCGCCAACGCTGAAAGGCCGAACGCGCGAGCGAGAGCTTCTGAGAAATTTCACCTTCACTCGCATAAGCAAGCTCCGCAAGCTGCGCTCCGCTATAAGGATTATTAACAACAAGCTTTGACATCACAGATGGATTTGGCGTTTTGCGACACCGAAGGCGGCCTCTTTTACAACTTCAGAGAGGGTAGGATGCCCATGACAGGTGCGCGCGATGTCTTCGGCGCTTCCGCCAAATTCCATGACCGAAACCGCTTCCGCAATCAACTCTCCGGCCTTTGGCCCCACGATGTGCACACCCAAAACTCGATCTGTCTTTGCGTCAGCCAAAATTTTTACAAAACCTTCAGTTTCCTCCATCGCTTTGGCACGCCCGTTGGCGGCAAACGGAAACTGCCCTGTGGCATACACGATGCCTTTGGCTTTCAACTCATCTTCGGAGGCGCCTACGGAGGCGACTTCAGGAGACGTATAAACAATGCCTGGGATTGCCTCATAATTCACATGCCCTGCTTGGCCGGCCATCCGCTCCACGGCAGCAATGCCCTCTTCTTCGGCCTTATGAGCCAGCATAGGACCTGCGATTAAATCCCCTACAGCGTACACGCCTGGGACGGCGGTCTGATAATGAGCATCCACTTCAACACGCCCTAACTTGTCTTGCTTGATCCCAAGTTTTTCTAAACCCAATCCCGTCGAAAAAGGTTTGCGCCCCGTGGCCACAAGCACTTTATCGCATTCGAGTTTCGACTTGGCTCCGCCCTTTAGTTCTTCAATCTCTATGAGCATTGAAGCCCCTGCACGGCTTACGCCTGTGCATTTCGTGGCAAGCTTAAACTCCATGCCTTGTTTCATAAGTGACTTATAAAGTTCCAGCCCAACTTGAGTGTCCATTGTCGGCAAGATGCGATCTTGAAACTCGACCACTGTTACTTTAGCGCCCAAACGCAGCCACACCGAACCTAATTCCAGGCCAATGACTCCACCGCCAATAACGACAAGGTGCTTGGGAACTTCGGCAAAACTTAGTGCTTCAGTAGAGCTCACAACATCTTTCCCATCAAAGGGCAGAAAGGGCAATGCAGCAGGTTCACTTCCGGTTGCAAGCAAGACTCGTTCTGCAGATATTATTTTCTTCTCTCCGCCTGCGTCGAGCACCACTTCAACTTGCTTTAGTTTTCCTTCGACGCCAAGCAACTGACCGGTACCCAAAAATGATTCAATCTTATTTTTCTTAAACAAAGCACCTATTCCGTTGGTCAACTGCCTTACGATGGCGTCCTTGCGCTTGAGCATCTGGGGCAAATCGAGCTTCACGCCTTCAACAATGACTCCGTGTTTTTGAAAACGCGTCTTGGCGAGGTGATACATTTCGCTCGATTCGAGCAAAGCCTTTGAAGGAATACAGCCGACGTTTAGGCACGTTCCGCCTAGCGTTTTCCTTTTTTCAATGCACGCGGTCTTTAGTCCCAGTTGTGCCGCGCGAATCGCAGCCACATAGCCTGCGGGGCCACCACCAATGACAATGAGGTCAAACTGAGCGTCGCTAGTATTCGCCATAATTACTCCAAATCCAGTTTCAATTTTTCAGGGTGTTCCAAAAAGTCCTTAAGCGTAACCAAGAAGGTGACCGCCCCTTTCCCATCAATTAAGCGATGATCGTAGGAAAGCGCGAGATACATCATTGGACGGATCTCCACTTTGCCATTGATCGCCATAGGCCGATCTTGAATCTTGTGCATTCCCAAAATCCCACTCTGAGGGGCATTTAGAATTGGCGTCGAAAGAAGCGAACCATAGACGCCGCCGTTTGAGATTGTAAATGTCCCACCCGTCATTTCAGCAATCGAAAGTTTTCCATCACGGGCTTTTATAGCTAATTCTGCGATTTTCTTTTCGACATCGACAAAATCCAGCTTCTCAACACCACGAACCACGGGAACCACCAAGCCTCGTTCTGTCCCTACCGCCACTCCGATATCGATGAAGTCATGATGAATAACATCCTTGCCTTCAACGCGCGCATTGACCTCGGGAACCACTTTGAGCGCCTGCACACAGGCGACCGTGAAAAAGGACATAAAACTTAACGCCACGCCATTTTTCTGCTTAAAGCTATCCTTATACTTCGTACGCAAGGCCATGACGGGACCCATATCCACTTCATTAAACGTCGTTAAAATCGCAGCATCATGCTGAGCTTGCACAAGGCGCTCTGCAATTTTTGCTCGCAGTGCAGACATCGGAACACGACGCTCCCCGGGCTTAAGTGCTCGAGGGGCAACCGGCGCAACAGAAGCACTTGCGGCTGGGCCGGGCTTCTTTTCGTTTAAAAGATCGCCCTTTGTGAGCCTCCCACCTTTACCTGTTCCTTCGTATTGAGAAGGATCTAAGCCACGCTCGGCCACCGCTTTTCGGACCGCGGGACTTAAAGTTCCAGATGCGGCAACGCTGGGTGCGACAGAAGTGCTAGATGCCGCCGCAGGCGCCGCTTCACCCGCAATTACTTTTCCAGCCACAGCATCATCAACCGAGCCGATCACGTCACCGACCGGAATTCGCTCACCGGCTTTTTTAATAATCGTAAGCGCCCCCGAAAATTCGGCCACCAATTCGATGGTCGCTTTGTCGGATTCAATTTCAAGCAACAAATCCCCCGATTTAACGGCTTGGCCATCTTGCTTATGCCACTTGAGAATTCCGACTTCGGTAATGGACTCGCCAACACTGGGAGCAAGAATCTGATGTTTCATCGGTTTCCCTCTTTATTTCCACTCATTTGAAAAAGCCTGTTCAACCAAGGCTCTTTGCTGTTCTTCATGAATATGATGCGAACCTACCGCGGGAGACGCGGCAATGGGTCGACCCACGTATCGAAGCGGCCGATCACTTTCCCAGGTGCTTCGAACAAAATTCCAGGCGCCCATGTTCTTAGGCTCTTCTTGGACCCAAATGACCGAAGCGGATTTGGGATAAGGAGCCAAAATATTTTCAAGCTGCACGGCAGGCCACGGATAAAGCTGTTCAACTCGCACCAACGCCACCGAATGAGCGGCGCGCGCCGTACGCTCCGCCAACAAGTCATAATAGATCTTGCCTGAACAAAGCAGGATCTTACGAACCCCCTGCGCGCCATTAGCCTCAAGATTAGTCGCAGAATTCGGATCTGCCAAAACCTCTTGAAAAGAAGTCTGCGAAAAATCCGAAAGTTTGGAAACAGCCGAAGGATGACGCAAAAGACTTTTAGGAGTAAATACGATAAGGGGTTTGCGGAAACTTCTCAGCAGCTGCCGTCTCAACGCATGAAACAACTGTGCGGGGGTGGTAAAATTTGCTACAACCATATTGTTGCGACCACAGAGCTGCAAGAACCGCTCGATCCGCGCACTCGAGTGCTCGGGCCCCTGCCCTTCGTACCCATGAGGCAACAAGAGTACGAGCCCCGACATTCGTCGCCACTTTGTTTCAGACGTCGCGATAAATTGATCGACAATGACTTGCGCGCCGTTTGTGAAATCTCCAAATTGCGCTTCCCAAATCACGAGCGTTCGAGGGTCTGCACACGAGTATCCGAACTCAAATCCCAATATCCCGGTTTCGGAAAGCGGACTGTTGTGAACCTGAAAAAGTCCCTGCCCATCGCGGACCCGAGTGAGTGGGGTATGTTTTGCACCCGTCTCAAAATCATGAGCCACGCAATGGCGATGAGTAAAAGTGCCCCGCTCAGCGTCCTGCCCCGAAAGCCGGACTCCCCAACCTTCGTTCACGAGACTGGCATAAGCCAGGGCTTCACCATTGCCCCAATCGAGTCCTTCGCCCAATTGTATCGCTTTGGCGCGGGCCTGGAAAAAACGAGTTAACTTTGAATGAAGCTGAAAGCCATCTGGAAAGGCATTGATTTTTTCGCCCAAGCCCCTGAGCACACTCTCTTCAACTGAAGTCTTCACAGGTGCAAGCAAATCCTCGGGAGTGGGATAGCGAACCCCTTTCCACGAACCCTCAAAAATCGAATGGGGTGCAAAAAAATGCTCGGCCTTCGCGCGCGCCTGCGCTTCTGAAAATGCTTGCGTAACTTCAGCAACCATCGCGGCGGGCGCTTCTGCGGGCACAATCTGGGAACTCACAAGCCGTTGTGCATACAGGTCGCGAGTCGTGGGATGAGCTTTGATTTTCTTGTACAGCAAAGGCTGGGTAAACGCGGGCTCATCCCCTTCATTGTGTCCATGCCGCCGATAACAAACGATATCGATGTAAACGTCTTTGTGAAACTTCTGGCGGTATTGCGCAGCCAAAAACGACGCTTTCCAAACCGCTTCGGGATCATCGCCGTTAACGTGAAACACAGGCGCTTCGCCTGCCTTTGCGAGATCCGTCGAAAACAGGGTTGAACGGCTCTCAGCAGGGTCGGTGGTGAATCCAATTTGATTATTCACGACGATATGAATCGTGCCACCGGTTGAATATCCTGAGACCTGAGAAAAACCTTGAGTCTCGTAGCAGACCCCTTGCCCCGCTAGCGCTGCGTCTCCATGGATCACGATGGGAATGATCCGAGAACGCCCTTCATCCCCCAATTGCGTTTGACGGGCACGAACCATTCCTTCGACAACCGGATTTACAAACTCCAGATGACTTGGATTGGATGCCAAAGCGAGATGAATCTCTTGACCCGAGCGCGTCTTCGAATCACACGAATAGCCTAAGTGGTATTTGACATCGCCTTCGGCCACGCTGGGATCCGCCATAAAATGGCCTTCGAACTCAGTAAAAATATACTCGGGCTTTTTGCGAAGCACATTGACCAAAACATTCAAACGCCCGCGATGGGCCATGCCTAAAATAAAATCAGAAGCGCCCTGCTGCGCAAACGATTCCATCAATCCGTCAAGAGCCGGAATCAAAGACTCCCCTCCTTCAACGGAGAAGCGTTTTTGAGCAACGTAGCGCGTATGCAAGAAGCGCTCAAAGCCCTCGCTCTCCGTCAGGCGCTTCAAAATAAAGATTCGAGTCTGCGCATCAAGACTTGCGGACCCTCGCAGACTTTCAGCTTGTTGCTCGAGCCATTTGCGCTCAGCAGGATTGCGAATCGCAAAAAATTCCCAGCCGATTTTTCCGCAATACGCACTCTTAAGGACACCCAGAATATCTCGTAAAGGTGCGGCCCCCAGCCCCTCCACTGCGCCAGCTTGAAAAACCTGATCCAAGTCCGCTTCCGTAAGTCCAAAGCGCGAAAGTTCCAGATTGGGATGTGAAGCAGCTGGCGGAGCGAGCGGATTTAAATCTGCAACGAGAACGCCGGATTCACGATAAGCGCTGACCAGTTCACGAAGCTGGACTTCGCGCGCATCAAAGCCCGGTGCTGAATCCGCAAGCGCGCTTCCAAAGCCCATTCCTTCAAAAAAATATCGCCATGAGGAATCAACCGACTCGGGATCTTTTTCAAAGCGAGCGCGCAGCTCGTCGATATACTCTGCATTGATTGAGTTAAGATAGCTCAGTGTTTCCATTAGCTATTGAAGCATAGCACTTCGGATTAGGGGGTGGAAGGAGCTGCTGGCTCCGAAAGTGATTTCAGCTCTGTTAGCCTAAATTTGACATCCTCCGGCAAAGAAAGCCCGGCACTCCCCGAAAACCCGGCGAACATCGATTCTTCAAAACGCCGGAAACAAGCCTGAGCGATCTCAGAATGTGGAACTTTGCGCACACAAGTCTCGTAACAAAGATCCTGAAGCGACCAAAGCCCTTGAGCGTGAACGGCTTCATACGAAGCCCCGAGAATAAAAAGAGCCTCTCCCATATGAACGGTCCCTGGCACAATGCGCAACAGCTCGTGAGTGGCAGCAGAAGCGCGAAGATAGAGAATATCTGAGGCTCGATCCGTCCGATAGCGCTGAAGGTTATAGGCATCCGAAATCAAGCGTTTTGCCTCGGAAAACAACGCTTCTTCGGAGTTCGATTTTCGAGGAGCCTCAGCCTTCCATTGCTCCACGGACTTTTTCCAAATCAAGGCGTCCTCTTTTATGAACTGCGGTGCCCCGGCGCACTGAATGACCTTCTCGATCACAGAAAGAGTGAGGGCCGGGTCATTCTTAACCCGAACCGTGATCGCGAGTGCGAACCGTACAGCCCTTTCCCATTCTAGCTGAAAAGCAGAGGCCTTCTTTGAATCCGAGATCAGACCCTCAAGCTCGGAAAGCGCACGATCAAACTGATGCGTCGCCGCTAAAAACTCAGCTTTTTCGATGCGTTTCGTATTTGCTGGAGGATCTTTAACGACTAAATGCGTGGAATCAATGCTGCCAGAGCCCGTTCGCATGTGACAACCAATGCAAAAATTAGGAACCTCTCGAAGCAACGACCTAGAATACTCCCGATGTCCCTTTTTCAGCTCTTGGTAGGCGCGCTGGGCCTCTGACCTAAAATATCCTGAGATGAGCGGCAAACTCAAATCAAAGACGTTCGAGCTGCTTTCCGCTTTGAAACCTTTCGGGTGGCCAATGAACTCTGATAACTTTCGAGCGTCTTCTTCAATCCGATGGGTATTCTTGGGCGAATTAAATCGCGCATCCTCGGAAACATCCTCCATGAGCGCAGAAAAAACCTTCTCAAGCTCAGCAGACCTTTCATGCCAATGCGGCGTCTTGGCATCAACTCGGGCATCCGCTCGAGCCGTTTGAGAGATCAGTATGAAGAAGGCGACTAGACCAGCGAGAGCGCGGCCCAACCGCTTATTTCCTGAAGTGAGAAGGAAGCTTGCCTGAGTAGTCTTTCCCAGGATGAAGTTTCTTGGCTTTTTCAATCAAAACAGCTTCGGTTTCGACGTGAGCAGGATCCGTCACGCAAGCATCAACCGGACAAACAGCGGCACATTGCGGAGCATCGTGAAAACCGACGCACTCCGTGCAAGCTTCCAACTTAATAACATAAAGATCGTCGCCCATGCTGATCGCATTATTCGGGCATTCGGGTTCGCACGCGCCACAGTTGTTACAATCTGAGATGATTTTATAAGCCATTTGTTTGCTCCTTAATGAATTTGCCTAATAAATATGAAAACCAAATAACACAATTATTTTAGAATCTCTATCCCCTATTTTAAATCTAAGACAGCAATGCCTGGAAGGAACTTTCCTTCAAACATCTCCAGAGAAGCGCCACCACCGGTTGAGACGTGTGTTACTTTTGTGTCGTAACCGAAAGCTTTTATGGCTGCAGCCGAATCGCCGCCGCCAACAATCGTCGTCGTTCCGCGAGCCGTGATTTCCGCGAAAGTCTTCGCAATTAAAGCGGTTCCTTCGTCGAATCCCTTCATCTCAAAAATCCCCATAGGGCCGTTCCAGAAAGCGGTCTTGGAATCTGCTAATTTCTTTGCAAAAAGCTCACGGGTTTTCGGACCAATATCCACGCCCATCCAACCCTCTTCGATCCGTTCGACGATTTTGGTTTGAGCGCCGGCTTCAATCTTGTTGGAAACAACATGATCAATGGGAAGGATAATTTTCTTACCCTTTGCTTTGGCGAGCTCCAGAATTTCGATTGCCATTTTAAGGACGGCCTTTTCTTTACCCTTCTTATCGACCACAACCGATTCGCATTTGGAGGAGCCGACCTCCATTCCGGAGGCTTTCATGAACGTATAAGCCATCGCCCCGCCGACCAGGATCTCATCAACCAAACTTAAAAGGTTCTTGATCACGAAAATCTTGTCACTCACCTTTGCCCCACCCAAAACAGCCACGAAAGGCCGACCAGGGGTTTTCAAAGCCTTGTGAATAATTTCGACCTCTTTTTGAACTAAATAACCGGCCGCACCGCTTTTTAAAATAGCGGGAACGCCCGTCATTGAAGCTGCATCACGGTGAGAAGTTCCAAACGCGTCGTTCACATACAAATCCGCCATGGAGGCCAATTCGCGGGCAAACTTTTCGTCATTGGCGCCTTCACCTTTATAGAAGCGAAGATTTTCAAGTAAGGCCACTTCGCCGTCTTTAAGATCTGCGACAGCTTTTTTGGTTTCAGCAGAGATGCAATCCGTGAAAAACTTCACGGGTTTTCCCAAAAGCTGTTCCAGCTTCTGAGCAGCGGGTTTGAGCGAAAACTCAGCCTCAAAACCGGTTTCGGCAGGACGGCCCAAATGAGAGGCCAAAATCACTTTTGCGCCAGCACTCATTGCCTTTTTGATCGTAGGGAGAGCTGATGAAATACGGAAATCATCGGTGATTTTTCCACCTTCCATGGGGACGTTAAAGTCCACACGAATGAAGACGCGCTTGCCCTTCATATTCAAATCGTCGATCGACTTCAGCGAAATCTTATCGCCCTTATCGACGCCAAGCTTGCCCATCTTCAACGCCAAATCCACACAGCGCACGGAGTAACCCCACTCGTTGTCGTACCAACTCACAATCTTAAACATCCTCTTTTCGCCCTTGAGGTTGTTCTCGACGGTCGCTTTTGAATCATAAATTGACGAACGCTCGTCGTGAACAAAGTCAGAAGACACGTTCTCTTCAGTCGTCACCCCCAAAATACCCTTCATATAGGTTTCAGAAGCGGTCTTCATCGCCTTATCAATCTCTTCAATCGAGGTGTCACGAGCTGCTCGGAACGTAAGATCGACGCAAGAAACGTCTGGAGTTGGAACGCGAAAGGACATTCCGGTGAGTTTGCCCTTCATAGAAGGAAGCACTTCACCCACCGCCTTGGCGGCTCCGGTTGATGAAGGAATAATATTCACAGCAGCAGCGCGACCGCCGCGCCAATCTTTTTTGGAGGGTCCGTCCACCGTCTTTTGCGTGGCGGTGTAGGCATGAACTGTGGTCATGAGACCGGTTTCGATTCCGATGCCTTCTTTCAACAACACATGCACCACCGGCGCAAGGCAGTTAGTGGTACAAGATGCGTTGGAAACAATATGGTGCTTGGCAGGATCGTATTCATGATCGTTCACACCCATCACGACCGTTTTAACATCCACGCCTTTTCCAGGAGCAGAAATCAAAACCTTCTTTGCCCCAGCAGCCAGATGGCCGCGGGCTAATTCGGATTCAGTGAAGAGGCCGGTGGCTTCGATGACAATATCGACTTCCATGGCTTTCCAGGGAAGCAGGGACAAATCTTTGGGAGCCGGCAAGCAACGGATCTTATGTCCGTTAACCACAATAATGTCATCCTCAGCTAACTCAGGTTTGCTCTTTTCGGTGCGCATTTCGCCTTTGAAGCGGCCATGCACGGAATCGAATTTCAGCTGATATGCAAAATATTTTGCATCCGTTGAAACATCAACCACCGCAACGATGGTGGCTTCTTTGCCCCACACGCCTTTTTCGACCATGGCGCTGACGACCTGACGACCAATACGACCAAACCCATTGATAGCGATTTTTAACATTGTCCTGTTCCTCGTGAGGGAAATGGTAGATCTCCTTGAGGGTTCGTGCAACGCTTGGTTTTGAAAATCTGTTGGCGCGCATGGCAAATGGCTGGCTAAATGCGTAAAATGATCCTACGGCGTCAAGAACGTCCAGCTGAATACCCAACGCTTCTCCCACTTCATTTTGTCAGAAGTCTGTTCAAGATAGAATTTATGAAGCCACTCGTCACACTAATGCGCGCCCCCAAAACCAAACCAACGGGACGCATCTCCCTGAACTTAAGCCGCTTTTTATACCAGACTGAAACATCTTGACGCATTGAGTCATGGCGTTATATAACCACACGTGATTGAACGTCCCAAACGAAGTCAAAAACCGGAGAAAAATTGAGAATTCTGCAAATAAGGACATTTATGAAACTCCAAATTAAGACACTCTTTGGGCTTGTCACCTTCACCACAATCGCAAACCTTGCGATGAGCCCGGTGAGTCTCGCGGGAAAACCAGAATCCTGGAATTTCACTCCCAAAGATTACGGCATTCTCATAAAGAAACACAAGAAACTTACCTTTGCCAAAGACAGCGCATGGCTCCCTTCTGAGGTAAAAAAGAATCTCACGGACACTTTGAAATTTGTTTTGAATCCTCGCCTCATTCCAGCCAGCACCAACGGGGTAAACAACTCGGACCTTTACCACGGCCATCTTGCTTGCGACGGGAAAAGTGAAGGCCCTAGCATCATGGGTGAGGCCGAAGCCCAGATGGAGGGCGTCTTTCAGAAACGTGGACTTGAATGGTTTCAGTCTCCCACTTCCGAAACACTGACTCAATACAACGACGCGATTCGGGAGATGGAAGGCATCTATAGCCAAGCCCTCAAAAAAGTATTCTCCGAAAAAATCTGCCCCCGCCCCGTGGTCATTTATCACACCTATGAATTTTCCATGCCCAAAGGAATGAGTGTCAGCGATCCTCACCGCAATCTCCTTACCCGCTTCGGAGCAGACGCGCCTGAGTATTACCGTCCACCCAATCCGGATTCTGCAAGCAGCTGGGAAAAAGAATTCGCAGACCTGCTTCAATTTGCATTTCTCATTGATCAAAAGGGTGTGGTGCACGTGACCTGGGGATCGACAGCGCAGTTATCGAGGGTGACGGGAAAGCCGGAGCGGTAGAAGAATTAAATCAAATGCCCGTCCCACAACTCCTCTAAAAACACGCGCCAGGGGAGAATACGAATCGCGCCCACTTTTCGCTCTTCAGTCTCCATAGAAACGACGATCTGATGCTTAAAGTGGACCTCTTCTGAAAGAGCCCGAAGCCCTGTCAAATCTCTTGACCCAATGTTCTGTTTTGCTTTGCACTCAATCGCGATTTTTTCATTAAGAATAAAGTCAACTTCGAGTTGTGAGGTCGAGCGCCAGTACCTTAAGCCCTCCGAAAACCCACGCAAGTCGCAATAACTTCGAAGCTCATGAAAAATCCAGCTTTCAAACGCATGACCGAACTCGGCGCTCCCCTCTCTAATGGGCGAAGCGTTTCGCAAATACTCGGCAAGGCCGACATCAAAAAGATAGAGCTTACTCGTTGAGATCGGCTTTCTCTTTTCGGTCACGCCCCATGCCTTAAGCTCGTAAGCCACAAAAGTGTCGACCAAGATCTGAAAATACTCGCGCACCGTACTCGCCGCCACCTGCGCATCACTACTCACTTGAGCCCAGTTGATCATTTCTGCATTACATTGTGCGATCACGTGCAAGAACCGACTAAAAGCCGGAATGTTTCGAACGGCCGCCTCTGCCGACACCTCGATTTGAAGATAATTGCCGACATAAGCTGCAAAGTCCGCTTGAGGGTCACTCGAAAAATAGAGAGAAGGAATCAGCCCATGATTCATCGCTGTAAGTAAATCAAAGCGTCCGACCTTTTGGAGTTCTGGATATACAAACGGATGTAGTGACAGCGAACGCGCCCGCCCCCCCAATAAGTTTGAACCGGACCGCTTCAACTTGCGCGCACTCGAACCCGTTAATAGGAAGTTCACGCCGAGATCATCAATCATAAGTTGAATCTCATCCAAGAGTGTCGGCAGTTTTTGGATTTCATCGACGATGACGATGCGATCCCCAGGCTTAAGTTCTTCTCGTATCTTCGCAGGATTGTGAGCAAGCGCCGCATAGGTTTTCGCATTCAAGAGATTATAACTTTTGTACTGTGAGAGGGTATTCTTGATGAGCTTCGTTTTACCAATTTGTCTAGGCCCGAAAAGGAAGTAACTCTTCTCGTGAAGCTTAGCTTCTAACTCAAGTAAGCGGGGCACATAGGGAACCGTCATAAGCAACAACTATAGCGTCATTTATCATTATAATCAACGGAGAGGTTGTTGATTATCATCAAAAATACTCAACGCCATGAAATAACTACATAAATCAAACTATCGCAGCTTCTCCTCCACATAGAGAGAAACTTCGATCAGCCGCTCCATCAGCTCATTAGCAGACATCCCGACAAAATTCTTTTGCACCAACTCCTTGGCAAAAAGGCGGCACAAATACCGCAACTTCAGCGTACTGCCCTGTGAGGAAAAAACAAAATCACGGTGCCCATTGTTGATCACCACCAAATTCGTGTCTTCATCATAGCGTGAGCGCCAAAGCTCCCCGGGCGCTTTTTGATAGGTATAGCCAGGCAGACCCTTCATCTTCTTATCGTTTACCTTTGTCGGCAAAAGCATATCAACCACCGTCACGGTCGCCTCGGCCCTACACTCCACCTCACCCTGAAGTACACTCACTTGCAGTTTTGTGATTCCCGGCTCCGAGGGGGCCACAAAACGCACAATCTCTCCCGCCGTCATCGACAGCGCTCCCGCACCTTCTTTTAATTCCCAATGATAAATGAGTCCGTCCGTCACCGCTTTGCTCTTACGATCTTTTGTAACCGCCCTTAAGTTTCGCTCCGTATTGACCGGCACCAGGGTCGAAGAGGGTGAAACGCGAACCGAATAAAGAGGGCCCGGGAAATCAAAAAACGCTCGCTGCAACGGTTCTTCTACCTCTGGTACCCCTGGCTCTATCGGAGAATCTACGGGAGATACATCGGCCTTATCCAAGGCTTCACCCGACGAGACTCCCGCGTCGACGCCTTTAGAAGATGCAGGACGCGCCCCTTGCGGCTTTTGAACATCAAACCAGTCATATTCTTCTACGGGAAGCGCAGTGAAGGCTTCGCGAAAGGCGCGCTGAATTGAGACCAATGTTTCACGACTCACCTTCTCCTCTTCAGCACTTCGCTGCGCTTCGATTGCATGCGCGACTTGAGATTCAATCTGCGCAACCGTCGAGCAAAAAGTCTCATAGGCCGAATCCTGGATCAGCCCCAGACGTGTACCGGGCGTCAGACTCAAATGAGAGGCTTCAATAATTCCTTGAAGGTAGCCCGAGTTCCATGGGAACTTTTGAAACGGGTCCAACTCGGTTACGGACTCCAAAACGCGCGTACCCCGCCGAAAAAGGCTAACCCGATTCTCTGAACTCGGTTCACTCAAATACAGCTCAAAAGAAACCTCATGTGGCTCGCCCGCACTCACCGTCTCAATCGGCAAGCGCTGACCCGTGAACTTCTTGGGCTCAACCCGAAACTCGGTGCGCGCCGTTCGATCAATGATCTTGATTTGCACACCGGACTCCAGTATGCGATTGCGCAATTCGTAAGCCAGATACCATTGTAACTTTTCGCCACTGAGTTGCCGAAGCCCAGACAAAAGAGGCGCAATCGTGAGCTCAGTGCCTTTATGAGCGATCAACTGACGGGTCGGACTCAGGGTAAAATTCTGCGAGCCCTTTTTCATGATCATTTGATAACCCTTATTGTCCGCCCCCGCAGAACGCAGGACCAGCTCCTCGCCCACCGTCCAAAAACTCAGCAAACCAATTCCGAACTCACCTTGCAGGCCTTTTCCTTCTCCCTTTTTCTTGAACTGCCGCTTAATCGAATCACAAATGTGGGTGGCCACGTATTTAAAATCAGGCTTGCCATCTTCGCCCAAGGGAATCCCATTGCCATCATCCACAATTCGCAGATAATGCTCGCCGCCTTCTTTACCCCGAGAAATCGTAATATTTTTTGCCTTCGCATCAATGCTATTTTCGACAAATTCGGCCACAGCCTTAAGAGGGTTGCTCTGCGACGTCGCGATGATGGCAATAGCGTTGCCGTGATCGCCAATTCGAAGTTGACCTTTGACGGTGTCTTTTGATTTTGGTGGAGATTTTGCCAGGGATTTTGACGAGGACTTGCGCTTTGCCATGGGCCAATACTCTTGCATTGTTCGGGCAGATGCAAGGCGTTTTGGAATTCCCGCGCGAGCCTGGCGCTCTCTGACAATAATCAGAAGTTGGAGGCCACATCTGTCCAAGAAAGCGTGCTTTTCGCGGACATTTATGCACAGCTAATCAGGTCAGGGGACCTTCCGACAAAGAAGCGAATAAATCTCGCAAGGAAAGTTCAATAATTGGCCACAAAAACAAAGCCATCCTCGCTAATTTCGAGAATTCGATAGCCGCGCGCAAGGATTTTGCGAACGGGGATTCCGGCACCCTCCCAAAGGTTCTTAAGGACGTATTCAGCCACTCCTACGAAGTCTTTCCCAAAGCGTACGATGCGCGTGAAGACGAGGTGGTCCCAGAAACCACGCTTAGCGCTCTCGCAGACATCCCTAGATTTTGAACGAGCAAGACTATGACTTTTCTTTGCCCCCGTTACAATCATCGCAATGCCGCCTGAGAGTTCCCGAATAAATCCCTGCCACTCCGCGCGGCTTTTCGCACGAATCAACAGATGTAAGTGGTTTCCAACGCCGAGACTGTAAAAGTGGGCCAGAAATAAATTACCGGGTCGAAAACTGGATAAGAATACAACAAGTGCCTTATGAGCACGCAAGCGTTACGGTTACGCAAAACCCAGCAAACCTCGCACTGCAGGCCGCCCGCTGCGCTCAGCATAAAGTTTATTGAAGGGACTTGTCGCGATGCTTAAGCTTTAAAGCCCTAATAACTGTTTCTATAACTCCAGAGTCAATTTTAACGATATTTCCAATAATCCGGGACTTTATAACACATTTGACAGCCCCATAATCGTATCCGAAGTCAGCCTCACGTCCCCACCGTATTCGGCGACACTCTCAAAAACTGTAAACCCTTATAATTCTCTTCAGCCCAGCGCAGACCCCAATCCGATTTGAACAATAACACCGGCAACCCATCGCGATCCTCAAGACACCGACTGTCTTCTCGTCGCTCAAAATAATCCGGATCCAGACCCTCACCCGTCACCCAGCGCGCATGAATATAAGGGAGCTTTTCAATACGAACATCCACATTATACTCGGCTTTCAAGCGGTGCTGAAGCACTTCAAACTGGAGCGCCCCGACTGCGCCTAAAATTGGGTCTTTATCGATGTAGCCTCGCTGGCGATAAACCTGAACCACTCCTTCTTCAGAGAGTTGATCAAGCCCCTTCTTAAGCTGCTTGCGCTTCATAGGATCCAAGATTTGTACGCCCGCAAAATGCTCAGGCGAGAACCGCGGCACACCCTGGTACTGCAATCCTTTTTTCTCACTCAGCGTATCGCCAATGCGAAGCTCGCCTGAAGTATCGAGCAAACCCACAATATCGCCGGGCCAGGCCGTATCGATCATCACGCGCTCTTGCGCAAAAAAGTGAAGAGGTTTCGACAACTTCACCTGCGATTTAAGCCTCGAGTGAAACACCGTCATATTGCGCTCAAACAATCCCGAGCACACGCGCATGAACGCGACACGGTCACGATGGGATGGATCCATGTTGGCTTGAATCTTAAAAATAAATCCAGAGAACTTAGGATCCGATGGCTCCACCGGCCCCTCGCCCGTCTGGCGCGCTGGAGGTGCGGGCGCAATCTCAATGAAGCGCTCCAAGAACCGCTCGACCCCGAAGTTATTCATCGCGCTCCCAAAAAACACGGGCGTCAGTTGCCCCGCGAGCACG
>CAIRTR010000315.1 GCA_903881565.1 Oligoflexia bacterium
CTCATCCTTGAAAACCCATTTTGTAGAAAACGTTTGGCCGGAGCTTCAAGCTTCTCAAAGCGATGTTGATCCCAGTGAGCGGGAGAAGATCAGAGCAACGATTGAACAAGTTGTCACCGGAGCGGCCCAATAAGATCACCCCCAAGATTCTTATGGTGTCACCCTCGCCGGACAGGGGGAGTCACCTAACTCAGCGAGAAACGCTATTTTTGACGTTATTGGGCGCGCTATAGAGCTGGGGGTATACACTCAACCTCACATCCCTAAAGTGAGAAGATTCTAACGTCCAGTTCTTCCTAAAAATTTACGAATATCGTAATGCGCTGTAACCGTTGATTGTCACGTGCCTCGTCCCCGGACGATCCCCGCAATTTCCCTTGGCGTTGCCTGCCCGTTTTCGCGCGTAGCGAAGGGATTTATGATCGTTCATGCCTGCCGGGGCTTCCCGTTGCACTTCTCGATGAGCGGTGTTTCCATCCGTCGCGCTCCGAAGGCATCACCTTTCAGGAACAGGTGGTTATACTTTCCGGTTGCGGGTGTGCGTTTTCCCAAGGCTAGGGTGTGCACCTTTTCGCAAGACGGCGTTAACATCTGAGTTTTTGAGAGTGTGCTATCCGGCGGTTGGTGGTTTGCTCACGCATTGCTAACGGTATGCTCACGCTACTGAGTGAGATATTGCATGGTCTTGCCCTTGGAGGTGTCACACTTTTGAGTCTTTGAGTGATACATTTTCGCACTGGAAGTTGCACACATTTGAAACTGGAAGTTAATCAAAAATCACTAGACGTGTGGTCAATTTATTGTGTTTGGTTGGATTTGATATAGTTGCTTTGTGTAATGAGTTTTGGTATAGGTGATTTTGGGTTTGGAAGTTCGGAGCGAGCCATGTCAACCGACTACGGCCTTTGGCCTCCGCGGTTGACGGGAAAGCTTACTCACTTCGTTCGCAAGCCCCAGGCTCTTGAGGGTTCAGAAGCAGGATGCCCCCTATAGGCATCCAGGAGGCGCGCTATGGTGAGATCCGCTGTGGTTCCTGTCCGACTCTCTATCGAGGAACGCTCGCAGCACTACGAGGCTGCCAGACAGTTTAGCGTAAGCATCAGTGAATTTGTAAGGCGGGCTGCGCTCAAGCGCCGAATGCCTGCGGCTGTTGTCGGGGAGGTGAACCGCGAAACCTACCGCGAGCTTTGTCGAATCGGAAACAACGTAAATCAACTTATGAAGGCTGTGAACGAGGGCAAGGTTTTTGGAGTGGATCCAAAAATACTGGCCGAACTTCGAGCTACGATCAAAGAAGTTGGCCTTCAGTGCGTGGGGGTCACGCCTGATGATTGCTAATCAAGTCAAAGGGCAGGGGTTTAGGGGAACGCTTGCTTACGTTTTAGGAAAAGAGGGCGCCGAGCAAATCGGGGGTAACACGCTTGGAGAAACTGTCTCGGAGCTTACGGCTGAGTTTTCGGAGAGCAGGAAACTTAGGCCAAACTTGAGCCGCGTCGTTTATCACACGAGCCTGTCACTGGCCTCAGGCGAGAAGTTGAGCAATGAAAAGTGGAACGATGTGGCCTCAAACTATCTTCAGAAGATGGGGTTTGAGGGTTCACAGTACGTTGTGGTGAAGCATCAGGACACCGCGCATGATCACATCCACCTGGTTGCCTCGCGCGTTCGGATGACGGACGGATCGGTCGTAAGTGAAAGCCAGGACTACCAACGAAGCGAGGGGATCTTACGCGGGATCGAAAAGGAATATGGTTTAAAGCAAGTGACCCCAAGTAGGGAAGTGGAGCATCGGGCACCCTCGCACGGGGAGCTTGAGCTAGCCCGCAAAGGGATTCCGAGTACGAAGCTTAGGCTTCAGGGGTTAGTAGATGGGGCGATTGCGGATCACCCCACGATGACGGAATTTTTAGGTCGCATGGAGGCTCATCAAGTCAGTGTCATTCCCAATCAGGCAAAGACCGGACACATTTCCGGGATCACATTTTTGCTTGAGGGGGAACCCATGAAGGGAAGTGATTTAGGCCGAGGGTACACCTGGGCGGGATTACAAAAAAGGGGAGTGAGCTATGAGCATGACAGAGATGGCCAAGCAATTGGCGAAGCGAAAGAACGAGGAGAGCGAGAGTGCGCTAGATCGAAAGATCGCACGAATGGAGAGAGAGGACTTTCAAAACAGCGTGGTTACGGAGATCACGCGTCAGTTCGCGCCGCTCTCGGAGGGGATCAATATCCAGCGCGGAGAGGTTCGCAGGAACATGGAAGAACTCACTCGGATGACCAAAATTTTTCACGAGGAATTCCGGGGAGCCATCAAGACGGCGGCACAGGCCGGGGAGGAGCTTCGGGAGCAGAACAAAGGAATCACAACAAAACTATGGGTAGTGATGTTGCTCACAAGCAGCCTCGTCGGAGCCCTGAGCGCTTACGCGTGCTTAAAAATATCGCCGAGGTTCTCAACAGACAGGGAGGTCGTTCTTTGGCGGGCTTTTCAAGATCAATTTCGACACCTCACTCCAGAGAAGGGGAAGAAGGTCGAGGAGCTTTTGTTTTCGAATACAAATCCAAAGCGTTAGAGATTCTTAAAAAGGAAATTGCGGAGATCGAGCGCGAGGAGAGAGAAGCGGAGCGGGAGCTACAAGAAAGGCTTAAACACGAGAGGGAACTAGAGCGGCAACATGACCGTGGACGAGGGAGGGGGTTGGATCTGGGCTTTTGAAGGGGAGGCGCCACCGGGTGCGGGGGTTGCAAAGTTTTTGCCTGCTCCACTAAAAAACCAGCCACCTAGGATGGCCTATAAACCACGATCTTTGAGTGGGTGAGGCTAGGCGATTCCCACAAATTTCATTTTCTAAGCAGATTGGGCAATTTGTTTAGGCGTTACCTCAAACACGATTTTGTCGTAGAGAGGTTCCGGTTTTAATTTCTCGCGGTTCCCATCCATCACAGGCACGAGCTTTATGACTCCGATCTCTTCAAGCATTTTTGCATCCCGTAAAACCTGGGACTGATCTTTCTTTAGGATTTGCGCCAAAGCGTACATTGACTCCGGGCGATGCTCTACGATTGCCACGAAAATATCGAGCCTTGCAATCGAGAGGAGCCGGTTCATGGACTCGTAGCTATCGCAAATGAGTTCGTCTTTGCGGATATGAGGGACCCCCGTTGATGCGGCCTCTTGCATTCGCTTCATTGAGTTCTGTGCGATTTTCTTTTCGTACCTCAGCGTGAATACTTTCATTCTAATGCGCCTCTCTTAGATCATAATAATATAGGACCATATAGTCAAGTATGCTCATTAGCCCCTATATAATCGCCCTGATTCACACCTACGACAAATCCTCGAATAAGTCCCTCCTCGGAATTTTCCCCGCTCCCTTTCTCTTCTCTTTCTTCCAATTTTCATCACTCACTCCGCTCACTGTTCACTAAAATATTCTTGGCCCACCTGTGTAACCGACTCTCTTAAAAACTTTCTACCTGACTCCATCTCTTCCTCTGCCAAACTCCCGACCACCTACTCGTTGTGAGTGGGTGGTCGGGAGTTTGGCAGACCTTCTCTCGAAATCCATTTTGATCAGTCATATTCGAAAGATGCGCTTACACAGGTGGGCCGACTTCCAGGCCGTTTACCAGACCGGGATCAGTCGCGTTGCTCGGCCTAGCAAGTTCATCAAAAACACACGCTGCCAAGGAGTGGCGGGGGCGCTCTTAGGGGGTGGTTCCCCACAGAGGCGGCTCTCTACTATCGCAGAGAGATCATGACCAGGAGGTGAATTTTAAACATTCCTTTAATGAACGACCGCCTCTCGCCAAAGGGAGATGTTCGTGAGTCGCGGCTCCCCGCCCGCGCGTGCGAAACTAAAGTGACAAACAATATTGACTCTGCGCGTCACGTGCTGTAAGTATGGGTCGAAGGAATGTTTATTATGAAAAAATATCAACCAGGTGTTTTTGCTTTAGCTCTGATCGTAGTCGTTTCTTTTGCGGGGTGCAAGAAGCAGGAGCAACTATGCGTCCGAGCCAGGGCTGCAGAATTACTTGGAGAACATTTACAAAACCAGATTGTCAGTCGAATGGATACGGCTACAGTCGACGGAAATGGCTGTCCTGCCAAGATCAATTTTTTATGGAACTCAGCTTCACAATTTAGTGTTTACGCTAAGCAGAGCCCAGAAGTTGCGAAAGCCTCGGCGTATCTCGTGGATATGGGAAATAGATTACGTGATGCTTGTACCGCTAAGAAACTTGATCCAATGTTTGAATTCTTCGAGCAGTCCTATGCTGACAAGGAAAATGCGCAGGAACAACTGAAAAAAGTTTGTTCTGGATTTCAATATGGATACGACCATTCTCCGATTGATAATGAAGCGCGCCAGCTCCTTTTAGATGAGGATGGAATTCGATTAACTCCGGCCTATACTTTAAACACTCGTGATCCGGGCGATTTTGGGTTTACTTTTTCAGGCCCACTTAGATCTGGTGGAAGTTCATGCGGACCACGTAATGACTGGTCAGAACCAGTACTTGATGTAACTTGTTCATTCAATAATGACTATAAAACACGTTACGTTATTTCTTTTGATACTGATGGTGCCGGAACAGTAAAGGATCGAAAATCGTTCTACCGGTTTAAAGAACTTAAATTAGAAGGGGATAAAACTTCCCAAGCCCCAACTTCATTCACAGCGGGTATGTTCCGTCAGACCACAACATGCGGTACGGATTCATCGTTTGCTGATCCTGTACTTATTGTTAAATGCCACACGAATGAGTTTTTAGGAGTTGGATTCAAAGCGACTTTTAACAAAACCAATAAAGGCTACGAATTTGTCAACATGACCGCATCAGAAGAAAAATAGTTACGACCAGATTGGCCCTAATCACGCGCTTGTTTTGACACCATTCGATACCACAATCCCTTGTTTGTCGGAAACGACAGTTCCATTAAAGCGGGCAAATAAAATACAGCGCCAAAACGGATGGCGCTTATCCTTACCCGCGCGGCGCTGACGTCTTATAGGTCAAATGCGGAAGCCGTTTTTTGGCTATCGCTTTGATTTTTTGACAACGAGAGGTCCCGCTCGATCTCAGACCCCAGATGAATAGACACGCGCGTCCTTTTTTATAAAGCACTGACTTCCAAAAATAATCTTCTCCCCCTTTCAATTTGGGAGCCGCTTTCCGTTCGCAATTTTTCTTACTGCTTTCACCCAACTCTTCTTCCGGTTCCCTTGCAAAAAACTTCGCTGTCACCCCCGCCATAAAACCATTTTCTCCTCTTGCTGTGCCTTCCCTTTGAGAGATTCCAGACCCCACTCACTAAACCTTCGTTGTGGGGGTGGGGTCTGGAATCTCGGCCATTTTGGGGATTGCACAACCCTGCGAAATTTCTTCTAAAACGATGGCGGGGGTAGTTGCATTAGTGGTTGCGCGGCAGCAACCACTAATGCAACCCCTAAAGCAACCACCTAAACACAAAAATCGTTTTGTGATTCTTACACTTCGCGGGTTTGGGTTTCGCAAATGGCCTGAGACTCTTTTGCGTTTTCTGATTCGCGCGCTTTCAGTAAAATGATTTGCTAGGTTTTCAAGTGCAGTAGCGGCGGTTTGTACCGCAAGCCAAACCGATTGTGCAAGCTGCGGCATCCGTTGTTTACATTCGGCTTCGCACGGATGTTGCTGCTGCGTCTTTAGGCCACTCTCTTTTTAGCTTTCCTAACGGTGACATTCACCTTGGTCTCTGCGCCGAGGCGATGCAGATAGTCGACAAGCTTATCAATGCTCATTCGTGAAATCTTCCCTAAGAGCAGTTCACTAATTCGGGGCTGGGGTTGATCTAGTATTTTTTCCAAGTCGCGCTGCTTGTAACCACGCGCTTTAGCAATCTTTTGGATAGCGTTTAAAAGGTCCGCCTTAATTTTTAAAGCTGCGCTTTCGGAGTTATTAAAGCCAAGATCCGCGAAGATACTTCCCGTTGTCCCACGACTTGGTGAGCTGGGTTTTTCTTTTTGAGCAATGTGCGTTTTCATTTGTTGGAATCTCTTCACTCGTCTAGATGTGGTCGCTCAAGAAGCCTTTTCAAGTTCCTCGCGCACGATCTTGCGAACTTGATCGGCCGTCACAACACCTGATCCTTTTTCAGCCTCCATCAGAAGCTTCAGTTTGGAGTTCATAAGCGTTTGATAAGGGATGCCGGTGCGCTGGCTCTCAGTATAGAGCCATGTGAAAATATCCAAGTCGATGCGGAAGGTCTTGGCGATCTTCGCATTCTTGAATTTGTCTCCAACGGGCTTGCCCTTCATTTTGGTCAGATCATATTCCTTCTTCATAATTGCGCCTTTCATTCGCGGTGGCCTTCCGCGCTGAGATGATTCGGAAGCTCTCTTCATCCTTTTCGAGATAAACGACGAGCAATAGTCGCAAATCCGCTGAGTGGCCCACCAAGAGCATCCGATCTTCGGATTCGTGAGAATCTGGATACGACTTCGCTAGGGGGTTACTAAACACCGTCGCTGCTTCATCAAAACTGACCTGATGCTTTTTCAGGTTTGATTCTGCTTTTTGTTCGTCCCAGGTGATCTTCACAAAATCCATAATACAACACTGTAAGTACAGAAGCAATGTAAATAAGATCCAAGCTTTTTGCCTCTGTTATCTCTCATTCTTTGTCTATTTTTCACTCCCCTTCCCTCGTCCGAAGCAACCCCCGACACCCCGCCAGCCGGATCATTTTCTCCCCTTTAATGTGCCCCCTTGTTTTCGAGGCTCTAGACCCCACTCACCAACTCTTCGTTGTGGGGGTGGGGTCTAGAGCCGAGGCTGTTTTTTGAAATGCACAAGCCCGTGAAACTCCCCTGAAATTGCTGGCGGGGGTAGGTACATTAGTGGGTACGACTAAGCACCCACCATTGTACCCCCTGATGTACCCACCCAATTACGACGCTTTCAAAGCTCTTATCCCCTGCTCCATTACGGATACGATCCGCGCCACTGCCCGTAACTTCTCCTTACCAACTTTCTATCTCTCACCCCCACTTTCCTACCCCTTAAGAGCGCCCCAATAATCCCCGCAGCCAATGTATTATTCTCCTGATGTGCAACCCTCTTCAGAGAGGACCCAGACCCCACTCACTCAATACTCGTAGAGGGGGTGGGGTCTGGGTCCGGCCCAGTTTTTATGGATGCACAAGCCTGTGATAGATCTTCGATAATTTGGGGGGCGGGGGTTGGTTTAGAGGTTGGGACTAACCAACCACCATTCCAACCCCTAAACCAACCCCCTCGCCCACGCACTTTCGGAGGCCCAAAATACCTGCACCGCACCGAGCAAAACGGCTTTGATGCGGACGTGAGAATCGCTCACGATAAGACAGTTTATCGCGAATGAATCCGGCCCCGGAGTAGTTGCGATGTCATCTCTAACCATCAGGAATAATGAAAACAATCAGCATAAACTGATTGCCTATCTCCCATCATGGGTTTACCGTTTAGTTGCTGTAGAGGCTTTTTGCTCAACCAACGGAGGAAAGATGGCGGAATCAACAACGAACGACTTTTTAATCCTGCTCTCGGATTTGGCGGCGGCCATCGGGATCACAAACCAAGCTCTTCATAAATACGTCAAGAGTAATGGTTTTGAGACACTTCTATCTACAAATCGGGCCTATGTCACTGCCGAGACCGCACGACGCGTAATGACGGAGCGAGGATTTCAATACAAGCAACAAGTTGTTTCACTTCAAATGCTCAAAGGTGGAGTCGCAAAAACTACGACCGCTATGAACATCGGACTACGTGCAAACATGTACGGCACTCGCGTATTGCTCGTTGACCTTGATCAACAAGCCAACCTTTCATTTGCCTTCGGCATTGAAGATCCTAACGCCCTTGTTTGGGTTGATGTAATTGAAGGAAAAACCCCAATCGAAAATACGATCCGCAAAGTATCCCCTACTCTGCACATCATCCCCTCAAACCTAAACAACTCGATGCTAGATCGCATTTTACTAAATGGGAAAAGGAATGTAGCAACGGGGGTAAGTCAGTACCTCTCTCCTATTCGAGACCGTTATGATCTCATTATTCTCGACACCGCACCAAACTTGAGTGCCATCAACACCGCTGCGTCGTGTGCTTCAGAAACTGTCATTTTGCCTGTAAATCCGGATAAATTTAGTTTTGCTGGCCTTACAAAAACACTCGACGATCTAGGCAAAATCAAGAGTGAGTTTGGTGGCTCATTCGAGCCAAAAATTCTTTTTACTAAGTTCGACGGAAGGGAAACGTCGAGTCATGAACTTCTAAAAATGTGCATGGTAAATTTCGGCAGCCAAATGATGAAAACGTTTATTCGCACCTCGACGGAAGTGAAAAACACAATCCGTACAGGGAAGACGATTTTCGAGCATAAGTCGAACGCGAAAGATGATTACGATCTTGTTACCCGCGAACTAATAGGAATGACCTCTTGAGGTGAACTGTGCCGGACATTAACGAGTTTTTAAAAACTAAGTCTCCTAAACGGGGCGGAAGTACAAAGAAAAGCGATTGGGACATGTCTTCAATCGTTTCCGCCCCCATGGTCACACCAACAATGCCCCAGCGACGACCGGGGCGCGGTGACGACGCCCCCACCCTTTTGGTGGACACGACGAGGACAAACGCTCACGAAGCGGACACAAAGTTGAGCCAAAGTGAGGCCAAAGTTGAGCCAAACATAAGCCAAGACAGCAGTAAACAGATGAAACAACCTGAGCCAAAGTTGAGCCAAAGTGAGGCCAAAGTTGAGCCAACCCACAAAATTGGAGATCAACCCTCTTCCGGCGATCAGCTTAAAGTTGAGCCACAACTTAGGCCACATCATGAGCCAAAGTTGAGCCAAAGTGAGGCCAAAGTTGAGCCAAACGACTCATTTTCTTCTCTCGTCGGGCTACAACGAGACACAATGCGGTATGTCTTCGATTCTTGCCGTTTTCGAGGCAGTAAATGTTCTGGCCCTATCGTAATTCAAAATCTAGCAGTCTCTTTAAAATCCACTTCAGCAGCCGTTCGTAAGGCGATTCAACGCTTAGAGCAAAAAGGAAGTTTACGACGAGCCGGATACAAAGATGGGCGAGGTGGTTGGACCGAATATCAACTCTCAGATTCAACTTATGGCGCTCTGCTCCTAGACGAAAGTAGAGCCAAAGTTGAGTCAAACTTAGGCCAAAGTAGAGCCAAAGTTGAGCCGGAACTTGAGCCACAACTTAGGCCACGTCTTCCTAGTAGTAGTAGTTATGTATTAGATAAAGAATTTAAAACTACTACTACTAGCGAACCCGAGTTGAGCAAAGACGACACAAACAAACTTAGTCCTGAATGGAAACAAGTTAACTGCGCCCCCTTGGCGGAATACGGCTTTGGTGAATCCCAGCTGTCGCAAATTGTGCGTGACAAGTTACTCACTCCCGAGATGGTTCAGGACTCCATCTTCGCCTTTGCTTTTGACCTCCGAGAAAATGGCAAAGCGAAAGAGCTGAGGGGAGCACCGCTAAACTACTTCATGGGAACATTACGCAAGGGCCTTGCGTATGCACGACCCCCGAATTATGAGACGCCCCAAGAAGCAGCTCGGCGTAAGCGTTTGGAGATTCTCCAACGTGAAGAGTCCCGAAGACAAGCAGAAGAACAGCAACTTTTAGAGTTAGAGTTTTCGAATTGGAAGAGGGGCGGTGCAGCCGCCGAAATTGTCGCACAATTACCTGATTACGCACGCAGGCCAGGACCAGTTCAAGACTCATCCTTGAAAACCCATTTTGTAGAAAACGTTTGGCCGGAGCTTCAAGCTTCTCAAAGCGATGTTGATCCCAGTGAGCGGGAGAAGATCAGAGCAACGATTGAACAAGTTGTCACCGGAGCGGCCCAATAAGATCACCC
>CAIRTR010000316.1 GCA_903881565.1 Oligoflexia bacterium
AGATTTTGGGGTCCCCGGTGCCTTCGCCTTGCGGGTACTCAAAACTCCTCCTCGGGACTAAGACGCTCATAAAGTTTTGCGAGCTGTTTAATGCGACTCTTCGAGTTATTGCTAAATGTTGTGGATGGACGTTCAAGTCACGCGGCGTCAGCCTCTTGAGATTGAGCGGTAGCTACCATGACCCCGTCTTTGTAGGCAACTCCGTTTAAAAGATTTTTGATTTCCTCATACCCTCGAATCTTTCGCCATCTTTTCTGGGCATCTTCGAGGAGCTTAAACGTCATTGTTTCTGCTGCAGTTTTGCTCCCAGCCCCTTTGGTCACGTTCGTGCGAAGCCTCACCGTTGCAAACGTCGATTCAATTGCATTAGTAGTCCGCAGGTGCTGCCAGTGCATCGCTGGAAAATTAAAAAACGCGGTCAACTCGGTCCAATCCTTCTCAATTTTCTTCACGGCCTTAGGGAACTTTTCGTGGAACGCGTGAACGAATTTTTCTTTCGCGGTGTTGGCGTCTGTCAAAGTTTCAGAACGCATAATCTCATGGAGCATGGACTTTGCGCGAGGTTGAATTCTTTTGGGGAGTGCGTCTAGGACGTTGGCAATTTTGTGAACCCAACAGCGCTGTTCCTTCGTCGTCTTGAATCCCTCCGCTTCCCGTAGGGCCGCCCAGAATCCCAATGCCCCGTCACCGACAGCAAGCATGGGTGTTTTTAAGCCTCTTGATTTCAAATCATCGAGAACATCTTTCCACGAATCTTTGCTCTCGCGATATCCGGCTGAGACCGCTAGCAACTCTTTTTCCCCGTCTTCGGTGACGCCTATAATTACCAACAGACAAAGCTTTTTGTCCTCGCCAAGACGAATGCTGACGTGGATTCCATCAGCCCAGAGGTAAGCATATTGCTTTGTGAGTGCTCGCTTCTTCCATTCAGTAAATTCGGCCTCCCAGGATCGCTTTAGAGCGACGATCGCACTGGGGGAAAGGCCCGAGGTACCCTCTCCTAAGAACTCCGTCAGAGCAGATTTGAAGTCACTGGTGGACAACCCTTTGAGATAAAGAATTGGTAGGAGGTTTTCCACCTTCGGCGATTTTCTCAAATACGGCGGTAGAATTTTTGAGATGAACCTCTCCCCCGGACGTCGATCGTTAACCCTGGGGGCTGTGAGCTTGATCGTGCCAGAGCCCAATGTGACATGCCGGGGTTTGGCTTTCCCATTGCGAACGATCAAAGCATGCCCGTTGTCGTCCTTCAGTTCCGAGTGCTGATCCACATATCTCGCCACCTCGAGGTCCAGCGCCATCGTCAGCATCTTAAGCGCCCCCTGGCGGGCAATTTCATCGAGAGTTAAAACGAATCCTTGGCGTTCATCATGGTTTTCGGTAATCAAGTTCAGCATAGCGACGTTTCCTTTTTGCTCCTTGCCGGGAGCGGTTCTTGGTTTTGATTCACCAAGAGGTTACGTCGCTATGCTTCAAACTTCAAATCCACAACTTTCTGCAATTTCTCCGACTCTTCGGTGAAAGCTCATAATAAATTTCGTCGGAAACATCTTTCGTCAAGGAATCAAAAGCTTCTGCGCTTCCTTCTAAAATATAATGACCTTTATCATTCAGCGTTGCCCCTACCACCAAACTAAAAGCATCACTC
>CAIRTR010000317.1 GCA_903881565.1 Oligoflexia bacterium
CCCCTCCCTTTGAATTCGAAGTGCGGTGAGAAAACTCTCCAGTGGAGCGCTCAAATCTATAATCCTCTTTCCAGGAATCATAGTTGCCAATGACTTCATGGATTGAATTTACCAGGTAAGCCGCCTCTTGGGTGCTCATGGTGGGGTGGACAGAGATTCGCACCCACCCCGGTTTTTCGGAAAGATCACCGTGATCGATCTGGTCACTAATTTTTAACGATTGAGCATGATCTACATTAAGAAGAAGATGTCCATAAGTACCCGCACAAGAACAGCCCCCACGGGACTGAACACCGAAACGATCGTTCAAAAGTTTGACCACCAAATTGTGATGCATATGGAGAGAGTAAAAAGAAATAATCCCTAGTCGCCTCTGCTGACTCAGGTGTGATTCTAAAAGATGAATCGCAGGATTCTTTTGAAGCTCAGTGGTGACAAAGGTGCTCAATTCATGCTCTCGTCTGAGAATCCGCTCTATCCCCATTTCTTCTTTCAATTGTATTGCAAGGGCGGCACGAATTGTCTGGAGAAAAGCGGGCGTCCCTCCATCTTCCCGCGTTTCGATGTCATTAAAAAAGCGATGTTCGCCCCATGGGTTGGTCCACGCTACTGTTCCGCCGCCGGGTTGGTCAGGGGTTTTGTTTCGATAAAGCTCCCGACCAAAAGCAAGTATCCCAGTGGCCCCAGGGCCCCCGAGAAATTTATGAGGAGAGAAAAAAATCGCATCAAGTTTCTGCTTCTCGTTAGCTGGATGCATATCCATTTGGACGTAAGGCGCAGAAGCGGCAAAATCGACAAAACAAAAACCGCCAAATTCATGCAGGATTTCAGCCATTTCATAATAGGGCGTGATGATTCCTGTTACGTTGGAGCAGGCCGTGAAGGAACCGTAGATTGTCTTACGGTTTGTGGCCGACAGAAGAATTTGCCGTAAATGATTAAGATCCGGTAAGCCATTTTCAGCCCGTCGAATAATCTGAACATCACAGAAGCACTCTTCCCAACTGGTCTGGTTCGAATGATGCTCCATGGCTGTAATGATTACTAAAGGACGCTCCGCACCTGAGATCTGCACCGCTTCGATAAAGGGCTCTGGAACGCGCAAGTTTAGAATTCTCTGAAGTTTGTTTACGGCAGAGGTCATGCCCTGACCCACAGGAATAAGGATATCCTCTTCTTTTCCCCCAACGTGCCGCTTAATGACAGCGCGGGCCTCGTGGTAAAGCCGAGTCATTGTCTGCCCTGAGGAGGTGGACTCGGTGTGGGTGTTGGCGATCCATGGCCCCACGGTATTTACCATAAAATCTTCGATTGGTTGAAAGAGGCGGCCACTGGCGGTCCAATCCGCGTATAGGAGTTTTCTCCTACCATAGGGAAGTTCGATCTCGTGATCAATTCCAATGATCTTAGTCCGGTATTTCTGAAAGAACCCTTCGAGTTCTGATGGTAAAGGCATACCGCTTACACACTAGTCCAAAAATGCTTATTATTCGACAAAAAACGGCAGCAGGGGCGCTTTGAAAATTCCGATTGAAAAAATGCCTGCTGCGCCTTAGGATGAATACATAGTGAAATAACTATGTAGCGCTTTTCTGGAAAAGGGGGCGGGGTGGCGGATCTGGTGCGCGATAGTAAGAAAGCCGTTCGGATCGCATATTTCATGCGCGCCGTCGCTCATCCAATACGGATCCGGGTTCTCGCTATTCTGTGCGAACGAGAGTTGACGGTGACCGAAATTACCGAGGCCCTTGGGGTTCCTCAGGCAATTGTATCTCAGCAGCTGAAAATTCTGCGAACGCGCGAACTGGTTAAGGTGAGTCGGCGAGGGTTGTATGCGTATTACAGTTTAGCGAGGTCCGATCTTAAGAAACTTGTGTGCTGTATCGGGAAGTGCGGGAAGTGAGGTAAGATATTGTGAGCGGGGATCACTGTTGTAAGGGGTTTATATCGAATGTCCACGGCATGGCCGCAGTCGTTATGTTGCTGTTGTTTGGGTCTTTTCTTGGGGCGTGTGATAATGTCTCAGCTAAAATTGACGAACGTCCTGTCGCGCTGAATCCCGTAAAAGGCCGCACGCTTCCTCACCTGGACCACAGCGCATTTTTTAAGAACGACATAGCCGCGCCTCAGGATGTCACTAGGGAGTGTTTAAGATGTCATCCGAAGGCTGCCAGTGAAATCATGAAAACCGCGCATTGGACCTGGATCAGTGGAGATGCGATTCGCAATGGAAAGCTGGTTCGGCTCGGTAAGAAGAATCAGATAAACAATTTTTGCATTAGCGTCATAGGTAACTGGGGATCATGCGTTACCTGTCATGCGGGTTATGGATGGATGGATCAGAATTTTGACTTCGGGAAATCCGAGAATGTGGATTGCCTCGTTTGCCATGATGGCTCTGGGACCTATTCGAAAACCAAGGGTGGGATGCCCAAGCCTGGAACAAATCTCGCGACTGTAGCGGGAAGTGTGAGGCGGCCTTACCGCGAAAACTGTGGAATCTGCCATTTTAATGGGGGCGGGGGCATGGGGGTGAAGCATGGCGATCTGGATGATTCTCTGCTGAACCCAAATGAAGAAGTTGACCTTCACATGGGGAAATTGAACTTTCAGTGTGTCGATTGCCATAAAACCAAGGCGCATTTTATTCCGGGCAAATTTAACGCAACTTATAGTGAAGCCACCGTGACTGCACGCTTTGATTGCTCCGATTGTCACACCGAAAAACCACACCTTGATAATCGGCTCAATCAACATACAGCGCGTGTGGCTTGCCAAACTTGTCATATTCCCGCCTTTGCGAGGAAGGCTCCGACCAAAATGGAGTGGGACTGGTCACAGGCTGGAAAAACAGATCGTAAGGACGATCCGCATGAATATTTGAAGATCAAAGGGGCCTTTAAATATGAGAGTAATGTCGTACCTGAATACGCCTGGTATAACGGAAAGATGGATCGATATGTGATGGGGGATAAATTCAGTTCGGATGTGGATCAGGCGATCAACCAGCCTCTGGGCTCTCGTCAAGATAAGTCGGCAAAAATTTGGCCCTTCAAGATCCATCGAGCTAAACAAGTTTTTGATCCGGTGAACAAGATTCTTTTACCACCGGTGACCAGCGGGGAAGGTGGGTATTGGACGAAGTTCGATTGGCAAAGTGCTGTAAAGAAAGGGGCGGAGCTAGCGGGGCTCCCGTATAGTGGACGGTATTCTTTTGTGCAAACCCATATGTTCTGGCCGATCACTCATATGACCGCCCCTGCGAAGGGCGCGCTTACATGCACTCAGTGTCATTCAGCAAAAGGACGATTAGATTGGAAAGCTTTGGGTTACGAGGGTGACCCAGTCGGAGGGAAGTGAGAATGGGGGAAAGTACAGTGCAACCAAGAAATTTTGTGAATCCCTACTTGGCGGGGACCCTACTCGGATTCGTCTTGTTTTCCGCTTTTGCGCTAACACACGGAGGGCTTGGGGCATCGGGGGCCATCAGTCGAATTGGCGTTGCCACGATGGACCTTTTTTTCCCCTCGCATGTTGATCGAGTGGGGTACTTTGCGGCAATGGGGGGCGGAGCGAAAAGCGCGATTGATCATTCTAGCGTGATGATGCTTCTGGGGACTTTCGCGGGAGGAATGCTCTCGGCTCGACTTAACCGAAGACTTCGCTTTGAAATATTCAAAGGTCCGAGAATTACGAATGGCCAGCGACTTGTGTTCGCATTGCTGGGGGGCGTGATTATGGGATATGGCGCCCGTCTTGCCCGAGGTTGTACTTCGGGGCAGGCACTCAGTGGCGGCGCGGTCCTCTCTGTGGGGAGCTGGGCATTTATGTTCAGCGTCTTTGGTGGGGGATATCTTTTAGCGTACTTCGTCCGAAAACTCTGGAACGAGTGATCTGAGTACAAAGCTACGAAAGGAAAATGCTGATGTTGCCCATCGACGTTACGGCAGATTTTGGAAAATTAATCGGATACGCGGTCTTTTTTCTCATTGGAGCAGGCTTCGGAGCCTCGCTTGAGGTCGCGGGCTTTGGGGATTCGCGAAGACTTGCTGCACAATTCTATTTTAAAGATATGACCGTCCTCAAGACCATGTTCACAGGGATTGTCGTTGCTTGTATTCTGATTTTTTTCTCCTCGTCGCTTGGATGGCTTGATTTTGCTCAAATCGCGGTGAATCAGACTTATTTGTGGTCTGGTATTGTGGGCGGCCTTATTATGGGCGTGGGATTCGTCATTGGTGGCTATTGTCCTGGAACATCGGTTGTTTCTGCAGCAAGCTTCAAGGTTGATGGGATTGTCTTCTTCGCTGGAACGGTAATTGGGGCAAGCGTATTCGGTGAAACGGTCTCGTGCGTTTACGACTTTTGGAATTCGTCTTTTACGGATCGTTTTCTTCTCTCTGATTTATTGGGGTGGTCCTTAGGCGCAACGGTTGTCGGGGTTACCGTGATGGCTCTTTGTATGTTTTATGCCGCTGAAAAGTGCGAGGAATATTTTCGACTTAAAGGGACGGGCACAGGAATGTCTTGGAAAATCAGTAATCGAAATTACCTTGTTGGGGCGGGGGTTTTGCTAAGTATGGCGCTAATCACTTGGGGGATAGGTCAGCCCGATCCCGCTCGAAAATGGAAGTTGCTGAGTTCCCGCTATGAAAGCCTCCTAGTTTCTCGTGACGTCTTCATTCATCCCCTTGAGTATGTCAAAACCTGGAACGATTCGGGTGTTAAGCTCGTTACACTGGATCTTCGCTCGAAAGAGGAGTTTGAGAAATTTCATCTCAGCGGCGCCAAGAATATTGAGATGGCCGCTTTGTTTAATTCTGAGTTTGTTTCAACTCTAGCATCGCTCCCTGACCAAGGCGTTGTCATTATCGTATCGAACGACGAACAAGTTGCAACCCAGGCGTGGCAATGGCTAAAGGTTCAAGGCGTGATTAATCTCTATATCCTTGAGAATGGCCTTCAAACTTGGGCGCAGATTTTTGCGGGCAAAGATCTCCCGCATGAGCCGCTTGATTTGGCACGTCCCCCTCTGAAGGTATTGGAGCAGTTTCCAAAAGACGCGTTTAGAACGAAGATCAAACTCAAGACGAAAAAGAGAGCAGGAGGTCTTTGTAGCTAATCATGAAAACTTTTAAGATCGCCTTTTGTGCTTTGATTCTCTTCAACTTCTCGTTGGCTATTGCCGATGATGTCGCTCTGCCCATGGCTTCTCGGGATTGTCTAAAATGTCATTCTCCCAAAATCTCAGCGAATGATTATTACAACTCCGTTCACAAAGAAACGACCTGTCTTGCTTGTCATATAAAGGATGAGGTAAAAGATGAGAATCCGGCGCCTCAGATTTCAGGGAAGAAGAAATGTGTTTTATCGTTTAAGGCCATTGATTGTGCTCGCTGCCACGCGCAGGCGGTAAAGGACCACGCTGATAGTATTCACAACTCAAAGCGTTTGCCTGTGAGCTGCGCTAAATGTCACGCAGAGATTCACGCAATCAAATCGCACAAGAACGACAAACTTTCGATTTCAAAGCAATGCAGCCTTTGTCATAAACAGCAGCTTGAGTATTTTGAATCGGGACATCATAAGGCTTTGCTAGAGGGGCGAACGGATTCAGCAACCTGCACCGATTGTCATGGGTTGCATGCAATTTCGAAGATTGACAAGCGTTCAGGGGGAAGGGTTTTTGATACGAAATCCTGTTTGAAGTGCCACTCTGATGAAAAGATGATGGCCAAAAGCAAGCTTACGGTCATTGCACCTGAGACGTTTTTTGAAAGCTATCATGGCAAGAATGTTCGATTGGGGTATCCCCAAAAAGTTGCTGGCTGTGCTGACTGTCACAGTGCTCATTTGATTCTAAAATCGAAGGAATCCAAGTCGAGCGTGAATCCGGGTAATTTGGTGAAAACCTGCGGACGCTGCCATGCCAATTCGAGTTTGTCTTTTTCTCGCTTTATTCCTCATGCCAACCCGCTTGATCACCAGAAATATCCGATACTCTTTTGGACCTTTATTGCGATGACCGCTCTTCTGGTTGGTACTTTTTTGTTTTTCTGGGTTCATTCGGGTCTTTGGGCCATGCGGTCTTTCGTGGAGAGGCGGAGAATAGCGAGAGCTGCGTCTTTTCCCGATCAGAGCAAATCGGCGAACCTCGTGTCTGAAGTGCATGCGCTAAAGGACGGCAAGAAGCTTTATCGGCGATTCAAGCCGCTCCATATTTATCTGCACCTATTGGTTGTGACGAGTTTTCTAGGGCTTGCGCTTACGGGGTTGCCTC
>CAIRTR010000318.1 GCA_903881565.1 Oligoflexia bacterium
GGCGCCAAACGGCACGGAATGTTCACCGCCGATTAAGCCTAAGATCTTACCTGCAGCGATGATCTTTTTCGATTCAGCATAGACATAAGCGTTCAATTGCTCAGAGGCTTTGTTGACCAGGTCTGCGTCGGGTTTGCAGGTGGGATCGTTTTCGATTCCTCCGGCTTCAATGACCCTCATTGCGATCTGCCGAGTCTCTTTGTTTAGGGTTTCGATCACTTCACTGCTTTCAAGCATGAAAAATCCGGGCTCATAGGGCTTTTGTACATCAAGATCAAAGAGGTCGATCTGTTTGCTTGCCTCCAAAATCGCCTGGGGTCCCGCAGCGGTTCCAGGCTTGTAAGAGGTGGTTGCATCCCAGGGGACAGGTAAAAAAATGAGGGAGGCCTGTTCCTGGCTGAAGGGAAGGCCAAAAATTCCAGAGTCTTGGGTCGCGGCTGCATTTGGATTAAAAGTCATGCCCCTTTTTAGGGCTTTTCTACCGAATGTTCAAGGGATTCATGCTATGAGGGTTTGGTGAACCCTGATGCACAACGACCCTCCACCTGGGTCAAACATCGAAAGCCCCTTTGCGACGGATGCTTTTCCGGGTGCTGCACTTTGCCCGTTGAAGCCAGTGCGACCGATTTGATTCGCTTGGGCTGGATTGTTGAAGAAGAAGCGGCGGAATCTCTGAAGGCGGTTTCCAAGAAACTCCTGAAACAGCGACTCATTCAGGCCTATAGCCAGAAGTCTCAGCTCTTTGTACTCGCGCAAAAGGCAAACGACGATTGTCTCCATCTAGATAAGAACCGACTCTGCACGGTCTACGAGAAAAGACCCGAGGTCTGCAGGAAGTTCCCGTCTATAGGGCCACGTCCGGGATGGTGTCCTGCTCGAAAGAAGTCAAGCACGACACTTCGCTAAGTGAGTCCGGCCTTACGGCTTCTTTTTACCGTCTTTCGCAATGTCCATGGGTTGACCCACGAGATTTACGAAAAGCAGAGAGAGACTGGTCACGTCGATTCCGAGTTCGTCGGGTGCGTTTGCAAAGCTTGAATCCGAAAGATCAAATTCCATATAGCGATCGTAGGCATCAGAGCGGGCGAGAACAGCGTGCTTGATGAACGCGTCGAGTTTGGAACCGTCCAAAGTGATTTTGAAAAAGTTCGTCTTTTTCGGGACATTGGGATTGTTAAAAGGATTTTCGCCGGGCTGATATTTTTTGCAGAAGCCGCCCTGAACATAGAAAAAGGTCGAACCTGAGAGTTCTTGACCGAGGGATTGAATTTTCCAGTTCCCGCAGCGATAATTTGCAAAAGCAGAAGAACTTAAGCCCAAGAACGCCAAAGCCAACAAAACGCGAAGAATCATAGGAACCCCCATTCAATAAATCGTTTATTTGATCTGTTGGCTATTTTTCCCAGAACGGGCCGCTTTATTCAAGTAACAAATTGAACGAGAAGCGCACGACGTTCCTCAAGAGAAAAACCATGGGTCTTTTTTGAAGACTGGTAGACCCAGTCGGAAAAGGCGAGAAACCGACTAAAAGACTTCTGTTTGGCCATGAGCGCGTTGATTTCCCCAGGAAACCGCCCTTGGTTGACAAAGATCTCCCAATAACGGGCGAAACGCTTCAGGCGCAGCATTTCGCTTTCTGAGATGAGGGCGTTCTCGATGATCTCATAAGGGGGGACTTCGGAGTAACGCATGCCAAAAAGGATATCATGACGAGCGATCGGGGTTCCTTTGAGGCGTTTGAGAATCCCGACTTGGATTTCGTGGGGACCCAGCTCATAGAGCTGATCAAACCCTTGGGCGAAACTCTCAAGGGATTCTCCGGGCAGGCCAACAATTAGATCCGCATGCAAGTGCACGCGAGTCTCTTCTTTGAGAAATTTCAAATTCGCCAGCGTCTTGGTGTAGTCTTGGCGGCGGTTGATCCGTTCGGCGACTTCAGGGTTGAGGGTTTGAAGGCCGACTTCGAATTGCAGCGTGCCCTCTGGAAAATCTTTAGCCCGCGCGCGAAGCTCTTCGGGAAAACGATCCGGAATCATCTCAAAGTGGGCGAAAACACCTTGATCGGCATATGGCCGTATGAAATCCAAAATCTGGGTTGAGGTCTTGAGGTCGATATTGAAAGTGCGATCCACGAATTTGAGTCGCCGGGCCCCGCGTGCGATCAAAGCCGAGAGCTCCTTGAGAAAAGCCTCCAGATCAAATCTTCTCACCCCATGATCACCACTCTGCTTTACGGACGAAAGGCAAAACTCGCAGGAAAACGGGCATCCGCGCGAGGCCTCGATATAGGTTAAGCGATGCTTTAGGTCGGCATCGCTGTAGTGCGAATAGGGAAATACGAGGTCGGAAAGCCGAGGGGGCGGGGCTAAAATAATTTTAGCTTCCGGCCGTTGGCCATCCAGAATTTTAGAACACAGCTCTCGAAAGCTCAGATCCGCTTCGCCCTTGATGAGAAAGTCACACAAGCCAATGATCTCGCTTTGTTCCTCGTGATGGGAAACTTCTGGGCCCCCTATGACGATGACAAAATTACGATTCTGCTCGGAGCGTTTGCGTTGGAGGATTTTGATGAGTTCAAGCGTCTGATTAAGATTCCAAATGTAGACTCCGAAACCTACTATTCTCGGGTTTTGGGCTAGTATTTGCTCTGCAATGCTCTCTGAAGCAGTGTCGCGCGTAAATTCCAATATCGCTGCTTGGGCTTGAAGGGCCCCCAAATTTGCTAAAAGATACCTGAGCCCAAGGGAAGGGTGAACGTATTTTGCATTGATGCTGGCAAGAACGATTTCAGCCATTTACTTGTGGCAGTACGTCGTGCAGTCACCCATTTGCGAATAGTGGGGTCCTTTTCGAGCTGAGTTGTTGTGGCAGCCGAGTGGTGATTCCCCACCACAACCGGTGCTGATGCTTTGGAGGTCGAAGCCCTCAGTAGAGTACAGGAGGTAAGCGGGGTGTCCAGACTTCCAGGTCAGATCAACCATTTTGAAAGTCTTTCCCTTGAAACCGAGGTGAGGAAAGGTGTTGTGACATACTCTGCACCGATAGATTTTTGTAGGCGTAAAATAGCCGGTGGTGGGTGGAACCGTATCGAGTTTTTCAATCGCTCCATGGCAGTTTCCGCATTTGGCGACGTACTTTGACTCCAGCGTTCCCGTCCCAGCCAGAAGGGTTTTTCCATGATCAAGCCAACTCGTCTGGTTATGAGGAAAAGCTTCATGGCATTTGGCACATGAGACACCCGAAAGTCCCCCTATGAGATCGGAGCCGTGGCAAGCACTGTTGCAGCGAGAATACTTCTTAAGATACGCCACGCCGTGATTACCGGTTTTTGGCCAGTCCGAATTCTGGTGAGGATAGTATCCAGAATCATTGTGGCAGCTGAAGCAGCTCTTCCCGGCGATGCCGCCTTTATAATCCGAGCCGTGACAAAGAGTGCATAAAGTGGAGCTTTTCTTGGCGTCTTTTCCGTGGGTGGTAGAAAACGGAATATCAATCACGCACGGAACCATTGTATCGGACATCTCGTCATCGGGGTTTTCGAGGCACATTGTCTGTTGCTTCCCCACCGGATGAGGAGTCTTGCCGGGCGCATGGCAACTCGTGCAGCCGACCTTTACGACGGCCCCGCCTTTGAGGTCTTGGCCGTGACACAGTTTGCATTCACCGCCATCCCCTTTGAGCGTTCCCTTGATGTAGTCATTATGCCCGCCGGCTTTTTGCTTCCAGTCCGGGGTGTGTTTTGCAGGGTAGCTGGCGTGACATTTTGAGCAAAAATCCTCAAGGACTGGGCCGTGGCAAGACTTGCATTCAGGGGTTCCGGCTTGCGCGACAAAACTTCCATGCCCTTGGGTTTTCCAGTTCGTGTCTTCGTGCTTGGGTAGACTCGAATGGCAACTCGAGCAGGCTTTGGTGAGAGCCCCTGGCGCGGGATTTTCGAGGTGGCAAGTATAGCAGGCTGATTTTCCAAGCTCTCTGAATTTTTTCCCGTGAGGTGCCGTTTTCCATTCGGCCTTTTGATGTTCGGCAGGCCAGAGGGTGTGACAGCCGTCGCAGGATTTGTGGCTATCACCGCCTTTTAGGTCCTCGCCGTGACAGCGGGTCGCACAGTTATTTTTGCCGTTCTTAACCACCCAAGCGCCGTGATTGGTTTTTTGCGCCCAATCCACCGCGTGCGGGAAAACTCCCGCGTGACAGGAGGTGCATGCGGGGACCCCTTGGGTCCCGCTCTTTGCGTTTTCGATTTCGTGGCAGAGAGCGCAACTGGCTTTTCCTCCTCCTAGCGCTAACTGGCCGTGATTCTCTGCATTCGAGAATCCTGCCTTATGAGGATAAATGGAATGACAACTTGAACAGCTTACATTTGTGAGACCGCCGGCAAGATCTTTGCCGTGGCAAGCGGTTGCGCAAGTTTCTTTGCCCGATTTAACGACAAAGTTTCCGTGTTGAGTTTTCTCAGCCCAATCCTTTGCGTGCGGGTAAGTCTCTTTGTGACAGCCATAGCAAGAAGGAGTGGTCTCAACTCCGCGGAGCTCAGTTCCATGGCAATTCTTACAAGTTTCCTTGCCTTGACCAAAGGCGAGCGGACCATGATTTGCGGGCTCGGAAAAGTCCTTGGCGTGCGGATAAACGGAGTGGCAGCTGTTGCATGCGATTCTTGAGAGGCCACCGGTGAGATCTTCGCCGTGACATTTGGTGGCGCAGTTTGCGGTTCCCCTTTGCTTGAAAAAATGGCCGTGTTTTTCCTTGGTTTTCCAGCCCTCGGCGTGAGGATAGTTCTCATGGCACTTCGTGCAAGAAGGGCCAGACGCTCCTTGAAGGTTTTCTCCGTGGCAGGACTTGGCGCAAGCTCCGGTATTGAGTTGCCCCGTACTCAGAACACTCAGGCCATGTTGCTCAGGGAGTGCCCAGCCGGCCGGATGTGGGTAAAGAGACTGCGAAAGATAGGAGATAGCGCCACTGACTTTTGAAGGAGCGCGCCTGGCTTGGGAACATCCGAAAAATGCCATCATCGACATAATGGTGCAGCCAAAAAAGAAGGAGCGCTTCCTGCGCGTCTTGAACATCTCGAGCATTTTGGGTTCCTCTAAGGGCGTCCTGCCCTTTACCTTATATCTTAGAGGAACTCTTCAAACGTGACAAACGCGAACTTCGCGCAAGCGGGCACAACGGTCAAGTTCACCGCCAAAAAAATGTCATTTCATTTGAATCAGCTGGGTCAAGGCGCCCTTAAGGCCTTCGTGAACCGCTTTGACTTCTTGGGCGGCCCAATCCTGCTTTTCTTTGCGAATAAACGAAGTTTTATCGACTCGATTGTCAAAGCGCGCAATGGGGAGATCGTATTCTTTGCCATCAGCCTTGACCTGGACGTAGCCTTTGCGGGTGGATTTTTCTTCCAACCAGTTCATGTCATCGCAGCCATAGTCATTGAGCATCACTTCGATAGGGACGCCATGGTGAAGAATAGATCCTGGATCATCAGGGTTGGTGCGCTCATGATTTTTCCGGCGAGATTCTTCGGGAGTCACCCAAATATAGAGGATGCTCGCTTTTTTAAGAATTTCGGGTGAAAATTTTGCCAACGAATACTGATATCCAAAAGGTGAAGGCAAAGGGAATGCAGAATCCGCAGGTCCCCCGCGAGCCGCTTCGATGACAATGGTCTTTCCCGTGATATCTTGTTGGTTGAGTTCATTGCGCGCATTATTTAGCTCACATGATTCTGCTTCTAGGGCGTCGCAAATTGCGGAGTAATGCTGTCCTTCGCAAACGCTCAAAGGGCCTTTAGCTCCAACGGTTTTGGCGGCAGCGTCGAAACGGCGCAAAAGCCAGTCTGCAGAACTCTTGGGTGAAACTGTTTTTTTGTTCAAGAGGTCCCTGAAATCTTCATTGAGAAGTTCAATGAGTGTTCCCCAGTTATTTGCGTCCTGAAAAGGGCGATCGCCCGAATGAAAAAAGAAACGATCTTGTCCGAATCGTACTAAGGCTTCGTCGGTTTGCCGCATGAGATGAACATAAGGAAAATCGTCGAGCTGCACAGTGGGTCCCATGTGGAAGTCGTTTCGACATTCCTCTGGACTTAATTTGGCGAGATATCTTCTGACTTCAGATTTGCCCGAGGCAGGAAGTGCCAACAATAGAACGGTGTCCAAAACTCCATTTAACCCTGCGCGAAACTCACGTGTGACTGACATACCTGATGCCTCTCTTTCAAGCCATTGTACATACTTGTTGCGGCGCATGACTGCAAGCCAAAATGTCGGGTTTTGGCCCGTTTCTTGTAAATGTCTGGGTTCTGAGTTATCTCTGGCCCCAATGAAAACCTATTCTAACCCGTTTGAACTTTTTGATGAATGGTACAAACACGCGGCCCAGGCGGGGTTTCGGCGCACATTGCTTAAGAAGATTTACCCTCCGGCAGTCATGCATCAGCCGGACTCAGCGACTTTGTCGACGGCAACCCGTGAGGGACGCCCTTCTGCTCGGGTTGTGCTTTTTAAGGGGATCAAGCGGCAGGGGTTTTGTTTTTTCACGAATTACGGCAGCCGCAAAGCGGCGGAGCTTGCGCAAAACCCCTTTGCGGCGCTCACGTTTCATTGGGGCAATCCCGAAAGGCAAATTCGAATTGAAGGCTCGGTCGAAAAACTGACTTTTGAAGAATCGGCTCGCTATTGGGTGACTCGTCCGCGCGGGAGTCAGATTGGAGCGATCGCCTCAAATCAAAGCTCGGTGATTTCGGATCCGTCAATTTTAAAGGACCGCGTTACAGAGGTTGAATCCCTTTATAAAGGTAAAGAAATTCCGTGCCCGGAGGGGTGGGGCGGGTATCGGATTGAGCCCGAGATGGTTGAATTTTGGGAAGGCAAAGTCTTTAGGCTTCATGACCGGCTCGTTTATCGCAAAGAAGGGGATCACTGGAAAACCGAGCGGTTAGCTCCATAGCGCCATCTGTAGAATACACCTAGAATACAGTTAGTTCTTAAAATATTGAGTTTTCAGGCCATTAGGGCGATAATCTGGATATAGATGGCCGAGTCAAAAAACACTAAGCACAGTATTTTCGAATACACCGAGTATCGCCTCTTCCTGCAGGACTACTACCTCAGGACGAAAGAGCTTCGGCCGGAGTTCTCGTTTCGAGTCTTTTCACGGCTGGCGGGGTTTAGCTCTCCCAATTTTCTGAAACTTGTCATCAAAGGTGAGCGCAATCTCTCACTAGAAAGTATCCCAAAATTTGTCGCTGCTCTGAAACTTCGTAAAGATGAAGCTCGTTTCTTTGAATCGCTGGTTCTCCTGAGTCAGGCGAAGGCTCCCGAAGCCAAACGGCAGTTAACGGAAAAGGTTTTAGGTTTTCGGTCCTATAAGAAGTTTCATCCTTTAAAAGGTGACGAATACCGCTACTACACTCAATGGTATTGGGTCCCTGTTCGTGAGTTGGTCGGATTGCCAGATTTTGATGAGAGCCCCGAGTGGGTCGCCAAAAGGCTTTTACCTGCCATTACAGCAGAGCAGGCTAAAGAGGCTCTTTTGGGCTTGGAAAAACTGGGGCTCATTTGTCGCGATCCTGCCGGAAAACTTCGGCAGACGGATTCGGTGGTGAC
>CAIRTR010000319.1 GCA_903881565.1 Oligoflexia bacterium
CTACTCGCAACACTGCATTGAGGCGCCGCTTGCGCGGGGACCTCAGGGGTAGACTGTGTCGGCGGCGGAGGCGGAACGGGCGACATCCCTGGCGTTGCCTTCGTCGGCGCCACTTTTCCACAGGCCGAGAGAGTCAAAACCATTAAGAGTGAAAATACTCCATGTTTTGAAGTTTTCATCCCTTCACAGGTAAGCAGGTTTCGTACCTGTTCTCTGCCTAAAATCGCTTTTGAATTTCTTTCAACGCTCTGCGGTCAGCAGCATCAGTGACATAGATTTCAGGCAGTTTTAGAGCTTCATCGGCTTGAGCTTGTGCCTCCGCTTTGCGGTCCAGCTCCAGCAATGCTTTGATGCAAAAAAGCCGGTAATGAATATTGCTCGGATCACGCGCTATGGCGATACGCAGAAACTTAAGTGCGGTTTCAAAACTGCCTTCAGGCACGTCGCCGTAGAGGAGATGCGCAAAAAATCTCTCCACGCCGCTGAGGCGCGCAAGCTCATAGTGCCAAATTCCCAGGACGGCGTTGCCCAGCGCATTTTCTGAATCTAACGCGAGTGATTGATCCGCAAGACTCTTGATTTCTTTCCCGAGACGAACTTTTTCTCGGTTTCCGCTCATCATCCCAATCTGCCCAAAGAATCGCGCTTGCCTTGCGATGATTTCAGCTTTCTGGCGGTTGTCTAGCGCGGGCGTTTTTTCTGCGTCATCGAGAACGGCTTGGCCCTTTTTGAAAGACTCAAGAGCAGCGTTTTCGGGTTTTTGAATTCCGTCGAAAAAATAGGAGTCAGCGAGCTTAAGGGATTTCTCGATCACGGGGACTCCTTGTTGATGTGCTGGTGTTGCTGCCCAGGAAAGTTCGTGAGCGAATAGCGAGTGTATTTTCAGGCAGGCGAGTAGGAGGATAAAATTCTTAAAGGTGCAAAGTCGCATTCGCTGAATGTTAGCTTTGGAGTTCCCTACACGGCTTTCCGGTAAAGCTTCCAAAGACGATCGACATCTTCCTTAAGCAGTGTAGCCACGAATTTATTTGTAGCTACACCTTGGGCATTAGAGAGGACTTCTAACTTAGAGTTCAATTCCTCATCAAGAAAGATTTGCGCAGGCTTGGATACAAGTAGGGGGATATTATTTTTTCGTCTTGTTTTTCGGGTAATAGCTTCAATTTCGCCCGCGGTTAGTTTTTCCAATTTGCTTTTCATAAAATTTGTTATCCCTTTCGGATCGCTCTAATTATAACGAAAATTCAATCAATAATCCAATAATGAGTATTTCCTTTTAACGCACTTGCGCACGTTTCATAACCATCCCGTAAACCCCACCCGAAATTGCAAATCCCACAAACCACGCATAATGATAAAGCCCATTGATCCATGCGGGAACTGTGCCCGCATTAAACACGCCGATCTGGGTCAAAAAGCCTGGGACATTGGGAAAAACTCCGGCGGCCAGTGCCAGCACGGCGCTCGGGTTGATGCCGCGTGTGTACCAATAGCGACTCTCTTTTTGGTAAAGTTCAGTCACAACTAACTTCTGAGATCTCACCCAAAAATAATCCACGATCATGATTCCACCAATGGGTCCGAGCAGACTAGAGTATGCGATGAGCCAAGTGAAAATATAGCCATTAGGGTCGGCGATGAGTTTCCATGGAAAAATCAAAACCCCGATCACGCCCGTGATGTAGCCGCCCGTGCGAAAATCAATTTTGTGCGGCGCTAGATTTGCAAAATCATTGGCCGGACTCACGATGTTGGCCGCGATGTTCGTGGCCAGCGTCGAAATCGCCACCGCGATCATGGCGAAGCTGACGAGAATGGGGGACTCGAATTTTCCGGCCAAAACGACTGGATCCCAAATGGTGTTACCAAAAATAATCGCCGTCGCACTCGTTACAACCACTCCGATAAAGGCAAAGAGCGTCATCGAAGTCGGAAGTCCGATGGCTTGCCCCAGGATCTGTGCGCGCTGTGAGCGAGCGTAGCGTGTGAAGTCAGGAATGTTAAGTGAGAGCGTCGCCCAGAATCCGACCATTCCCGTAAGTGCTGGAAAAAAGAACGCCCAAAACTCAGATGAAGTTTGGAACTTTGAGGGTTTTGCGAGAATCGGTCCCAGGCCATCAGCAGCCCAAACCGCCCAGGCGAGCAAGGCGATTGCGGCAACCGGCAGGAAAATGGCCTTAAATACGAGTAATTTTCGGATGCTCTCCACTCCCAAGTAAACGACAAACATATTGAGAAGCCAAAAACATAAAAACGTGATGGCGGGACCGGTTTGCAGTCCCCAGGATTCTGGAAACACGGCGGGCAATTGTTCGACCCCAGGAAACCAAACCTTGAGCATCTGAAACACGGCAAACCCGCCGATCCAGGTTTGGATGCCAAACCAACCGCAGGCGACAATCGCGCGCAACATGGCCGGGATGTTGGCGCCGCGAATGCCGAAACTGGCTCGGCTCAACACCGGAAACGGAATCCCGTATCTTGCGCCCGCGTGACCATTGAGGACCATGGGAAACAAAACGATGAGATTGCCCAGGAAAACAGTTAGAATCGATTGCCACCAATTCATGCCGCCTTCAATTAAGGAGCTGGCCAGCATGTAAGTCGGAATGCACAAGCTCATGCTGATCCAAAGCGCGGCAAAGTTCCAAGTACCCCAAGTTCGTTGTTGCTCCGAAACCGGCGCAAGATCGGCGTTAATGTATTTCCCGTGTTTTTTCATCTGCGTTCCCCTCATGAGTGGGTCTATGCGGGTGTGGGGAGGGAGGCAAGCGTTAATTTCTGTGCTTGAGTTCGGCTTGGCCTTCTTCGAGCTTCGCGCGTGCAGCCCGGATGTCTTCGATTTTCCAGTATCCTGGGTCGTAACCTAAATAATCAAAACGCTCACTCACGGTATAAATGCAGTCAATCGGAGCAGTTTGAACGAAATCAGTGTCCGTCTTGTCTTCGCACTGAGGGTGTCCCACGGTCGTAAACCAACTGCCGATTGGCATCGGCGTATTAAAAAGGGAGGGATCGAAAATCATTTTTTGGACTTCACCATTCGCTCTGCGAACTTGAACTAATGGGGCGACGTGATATTTCCAATGGGCTGATCCGTATTTTCCCTTGGCGGCAAGTTCTCCGTACACAAAAACTTTCTTGCTCAGAATTCCTCTCATCTCCAGCAATAGAGCCATTTCGTGGGCGCGTGCGTAGCAGCCGTCATCGGTAAAGGCGAAGGGAATTTGAGGTTGGGCACTGACGAAGGCAAAAGCCTTCAGGGCGTCTTGCTCGCTGATGATCGCTGATAATGCGTGCGTGATTTGATCGTAGGATTGCTTGGTACTTTCGCTCTCAAAGAGGAACCCATTTTCTTCGGGAAGACGGCGTTTCAAATCCTGGTCTGAAGCGATCCTGACGGAAAGTGCAGTGTTGTTCTTAAAGACGAGAAGTGTTTCCGCAAGTGCCGAGGCCGTTGAAAGCGCTGACGTTAGGAGCGCGCAACAGAGGAGGGTTAAGGATTGAGGAAGTCTCGTCAATTTCACGTAATGGAGTTATCACGCGATGCGTCAAAACGCAAGTCTTAGTTGGATTTATTTAGGCGCAGCCAAACTTTTGCCGATAAACCATTATAGTAAAGTCCTTTTTTCTCATCACTTGCCTTAGTCTTTCCTTATATGTCGCTATATGTCGCTCAACTGAGGGTCGCCTTTGGCGAAGGCGTTGGTTGTGAAAACAGCGTGGGCGGTACTGACGACGTTACGGTTCAGATTCTCTATTTTTCGAACTCCTCTAAGAGTTGCAATCTCGAAATACATGCTGACAACACCTTCCCTGGGTGCCAAGGGGAATCGCAATTTTTCTTTTCAAGACGACGGCCTTTAAGTTTTTCTGGCGGAGACTTCAAAGAGTCAGACGAGTACAGTTTAAATAACCAAGGCAGGGTTTTGAGATCCCAAAATACAAGGGGCTCCTCATGGATTGTGGATGGCGCTCCGGCGAAGCGCTGCCCAAAGCTGGATGCCCGTAGTCTGAGTCCGCCTGCGGTCTCACGCACGCCCGACTTCAGGAGGGCAAGGCTAATTGCCTAGCATTCCTTCTTTGATTTCGTCATTGGGAGGGTTGGGGCCAAGCCAGGTCATTAGGAGAACTTTCGAAAGGGCCGCGCCCTCCAGTCGAGCCTTCTTTTGTCCTTTGATGGAGAGTACAACGGCGTCGGGGAGGAAAGTGAAACTCATCGTGTCCCCTTCCTTTACGTCAAACATTGCACCCGTTAACTTGAAGAGCTGAGGCCTTAGTGACTCGCAATCGGACTTGCAATTCGTCTCTAGGCTGTCATTCCACGCTTGCACCATTTTTTCAGCGCTGACATCACGCAGAAACTGCATTTCGACATGCTTGATTTGGGATGAGGCGAGAATGGCATCGGCGTTCTTAGAAGGCTTTTCGAGATAGAGTCCCCCTACATAGACCTTCAGTTTGATGAAAAGAGCCAAACGTAGGCCCATGCCGTTGAGCTTCAGAGTTCTTCCCGCCACGTCCAACTGATCTGGCATCGTGACCCCCTTGAGTTCTTTTGCGCTTGCGGGAGCACTCAGGGCCAATGCGGAGGCGAATACCAGGAGAGTGAGGGTTAGGTTTCTAAGTCCACGGTTTTTCATTTTTTTCCCTTTTGTGAGTTGAGGTCGGTTTGCTTTCATTGAAGTTTCGGCGCGCCTTTTGATGTGAATTTCTCCCACAGCGCTCAAGAAGGGAAGGACAAACAGTCGCAAAAAAGCTCTATTTCGCGCGAAGACGAACGGATGAGTTCACCCCACCCTGGGGGGCGGGGTACTTTTATTTGCTGACTTGACAGCTGCGCGAAGCGGATGTTATGCAGTGCATTATGAAAAAGCACCTACTCACAAGCGCTGTTGTCACGATGTTCTTAATCTGGGTTTCTAATGTGATCTGCCTCGCCAATGAAGACATGATCGTAATCGATTCGCCCGATACGATTTCGGTAGATCGCCTGATGACGGCAAAGGGAGTTCTAGGCAACGAACAGCAGATTCGCAAAGTGGCGCTCGAAAAGCTGGCGAATTCGCCATTCCTGGATGCCACCCTGAAAAGTGCGATTGCAGCTTCGTTAGAGGAGCTTCCCTTTCATCGCATCGCGGATATCGAAATTTCCTTCCTCAGCGGCATCCCAGAGCTCATCGGAATCTGCCTCGAAGGCCACCCCGACCGACAAGTCGCGATCGAAGCTTGCGCAGGAACTTTGATCTTGGCATCGACCCTCAGCGCCAGCATTAAATATCGTTGGGACCTCGTGCTTCATCAGACCGATGCTGGACATATCCATCAGCTCTCCGCTGGCCCTGGTTTCGGCATGCACGGGTATTTCGATACCGGTTGTTTCGATACGTGTGGAACCGGTGGCCTCAGCGTCGCCACGGCGGATGCGCTGGGCTCTCTTGAGTATGTTTACTGGATCGCCAACCACTTCGGGATCACGGCGCAACTGGATCTGGGCGCAAGCTATCTGGTTTATCGTGCCCCAAACAGCGCAGACAAAGCGAATATCTTGCCGACTGGAAAATTCACGGTCGGATTGGCGTTCTAAGCTCGTTTCGGGGAAGCGCCGGAAAAATTGAGAAATTTTGGTGGAGGTGACAGGACTTGAACCTGCTACGTCCTGCTTGCAAAGCAGGTGCTCTACCAGGTGAGCTACACCCCCACACATTTAACGAAGGAAATCTTTTTTACACGGACATCCCTCAGATGCCAATGAAAAAGTTCTAATGGGTTTCTTTTCCTGTTTCCTTGCCTTCTTTACGCGGATGGATGCCATAATCGCGTAATTTTGTATAAAGGTGGGAGCGATCCATGCCCAGCGTGAGGGCCATCTTGCTCACATTGGCTTTGAGGTTCGAGTAGGCTTCGGTCAGTATCTTCTTCTCTAAGTCACTTATGCGATCATAAAACGACTTTTCTCCCCCTGCTCCCGTGAAGTCACCTCCCACGGCAGGTTTTGCTTTGTCTCTAAACTTAGGGGGAAGGTCTGCGACCTCAATGATAGGTCCTTCAGCCATGGTCAGGACGTAGGCGACAAGATTCCCAAGCTCCCGCACATTGCCGGGCCAGCGATACTCCTGAAGGAGAGCGATTGCCTCAGGACTGAATGTAACTTCTCCGCGCCCACTCTGGCGCGAAACAAAGTGCCGTGCCAGCAGCGCGATGTCTTCTTTACGATCGCGAAGCGGAGGAATCTCTAACGGAAGCACGCAGAGTCTTTGAAACAAATCTTCCTTGAATTTCCCTTCTTTTATCATCTGTTCCAGGTCGCGGTTGGTCGCACAAATGACCCGGAACTCAAGCTTCATGGATTTTGCGGAACCCAAACGTGAAATTTCTTTTTCCTGAAGAGCCCGAAGTAACTTGGCCTGAATTTCAAGGGGCATGTTCGCGATTTCATCAAAATAGACGACGCCACCATGCGCTTCTTCGAAAATACCTTTCGTGGTTTTTTCTGCGCCCGTGAACGCGCCTTTTTCATGGCCGAACAAGTGACTTTCTGCGGTTCCTCCCTGGATGGTTGACGAATCGACCGCAACAAAAGGCTCCAGCGTTCCATCGGGCAGCGTCTTGCGCAGTTGGCGCGCGACTACTTCTTTTCCCGTGCCCGTCTCGCCCGTAATCACGACGTTGGCATTGCTTTGCCTCACGCGTTCCAGCGTGCGGCGCAGAGCCTGAATGAGCGGACTTTCGCCGAGCAGGGGGTGGCTTTTTTGTGCAGTGACGACTTCAAAATCCTTTTGCTGACTTTGAGTTTGAAGCGCTCTTCGTTTGATTGCGAGTTCGACGGAGAGAATTAATTCTGTGGGGTTAAAGTCCTTGGGGATGTAATCCATCGCGCCCATTCGCATCGCTTCTCGGACCGTGGAGAAGTCCGTGAGTCCACTACCCATGATGATGGCGACATCGGGGTCGCATTCAAGAATTCGCGGAATTGCCTTAAGACCTTCATCCTGTGTGCGCATTTGCACATCCAATAGAACGATCTCGATCGGATGATTGCGTAA
>CAIRTR010000320.1 GCA_903881565.1 Oligoflexia bacterium
AACTGAGCGAAGCGTTAGAACGATCTAAGATTACTTGTAGTGTTCGCGCAAGCGCTTGAATGACCATTAATTAGGAGCACAGAAATGTAGAAAAATATTGTGTTTTGCGCAGATGGTACCTGGAATTCTTCGACTCAAGATGAAAATCAGGATTGGGTACCGGATCAATCGAATGTATGCAAGTTATTCCTGGCACTATCAGGTAGTCTTGATCAATCAATATTAATGGATCAAGGAGAGCAGGAGAAAACCTGTAGAGATGCAAACGGAAAGGCTGTTCAAGTCGCAAAGTACATTCATGGCGTCGGGGATTCAAAAAATCCACTGGTGCGCGTAATTGGGGGAGCCACTGGTTCTGGTACTATTACAAGAATTGTTCGCGGCTATACGTATATCTCCAGAATGTACGAAGCGGGTGATAATATATTTTGGCAATATGAAGATGAAACGAAACACGACTATGCTCTTTTGCGGCATTTTGGGAGCGATGCTGCTGATCTCATGTCGCACGTTCCAGATATCGGAATCGACGGCAAAGGAAGCGTTCGGCGATCGCACGGGTGCCCTCGTCGTCATTGACTGTTTGTCCGGACGTACGACCACTTACCAGCCCGATGTTGCGAAGATTCCGCTTCCACCATGTTCCACGTTCAAGATTGTGAATGCGCTCGTCGGACTTGAAACTGGTATCTTTACTTCTCCGGACGAGCCGTTCTACCGATGGGATGGTGTTGAGCGATCAATTATCGCCTGGAATCGAGACCTTAACCTCCGGGAAGCTTTTCAGGCTTCCTGTGTGCCTGCATTCCAGAGTCTGGCGCGTCAGATTGGACCGGAGCGAATGCAGCACTGGATCGACAGGATTGATTACGGCAACCGTGACACCTCTGCCGGCATCAATGTCTTCTGGCTTCCCTCAAAGGGGAGAGACACAATCCTTATCTCGTCGACCCAACAGGCGCAATTGATGCGCAGAATAGTCTCCGGTGAAGTTCCCTTTTCGGATACGTCGCTTGCTACGCTAAAGAAGATGATGTTCATCAAGAAGAGTGACCGAGGGGTTCTCTACGGTAAGACTGGTTCGGGCACAGATGACGAGGGGACGTACGTGCTTGGTTGGTTTGTTGGCTACGTCGAAAGCAACGGCAAGACATACGCCTTCGCATGTGTCGCTCAGGGAAAGAATATCATGGGTAAGAACGCTCGTGCCATAGTGGAGAACATCTTGGAGAAACAAGGACTTCTGTAGCAGATCACGGCCTGCCGCCTGTCGCCGCTGGCGCGGCTCAGCTCAGCCAAAAAGATTATTGACCTTCGCTTAACTGCCGGTATGACTCAACAAGAGCTTGCACGCCAGGTACATACGTCACAAGCTGCGATTTCCCGGTTGGAATCAGGAATGTATAGAAGCGTCAGTCTGGCATTTTTGCGTCGTGTCAGAGCTGTTTTGGGAGTAAAGCCATATGTTGACTGACCGAAAGGTCGTCACGATCCCTGAACCCCATCAGATAGAGAATTGCATCAAGGCCAAGGGTTGAAATAGCCTGCTTTGCACTCTCCCGCACAATCGGTTTTGCCCTGAATGCAATACCGAGGCCTGCCTTTCCAAGCATCGGCAAATCGTTGGCACCATCACCAACCGCAATGGTCTGCTCCAGCCGTATCCTCTCCTTTCCCGCAATAAGCTCCAGCAGCTCAGCCTTTCCTGAGTTCACACATCCAGTAGCCAAAAATGCCTGAAAAGTCAATAAAATCAAGGGGGTGTTTTCGTTTTCGGCCTTGTAGTGCCTAATGAATTATTTTATTTGTTTTTTCTTTTTTGTTTTGTATTTTTCTG
>CAIRTR010000321.1 GCA_903881565.1 Oligoflexia bacterium
ATTGCAAAAAGCATCGCGAGCGCAATCGCGCCGGCAGCGCGCCTGAATGGACTCAAAAACCGGAGTGGTATTTTTAGGAAATGGATTCTTCTCACTTGTCTCAGGACCCCGTATCCTGATTCTATCTCTTCGTAGCGAGGGATAGAATGTGTCTTCAGCGACACGCTATTTTTTTTCAATACCCCTATTTATAGTGCTTGCAATGATTGCTGCACCGCCTTATAAGACGGCGCTCGCATACATTAAACCGAAGAAGGGGCTATTTTATGAAATTTCTGAACCTATCTGTTCTGGGCCTGGCTGCGCTCCTGAGTTTTTCAGCGGCAGCGGATATGTTTTCCGGTGGCGGAATCGATGGCGACATTGGGCTTGAGATTGATGCAGCCTCAGGGAACGCTCCGGATGTCATGCTCCCGGTTCTTAACTTTGATTTTACGGCTTATGGAGTTCATGGGGGCGGCAATTTTTTTAGTTTTCATACGATCGGTGGCGTGTTCAATATCGATATTGAGGCGGGCAGGGGAATCTCCACTCATCTCCCTTTGACGGAAGTGCGAGCGGACATGCACGGGTATATATTTTCGCCCATTATGGGTATCGGTGTAGCGATTCATCGCCCCGAGTATGAGCAAAATCATCTCAATATTACGCGGGCGGGCTGGAGCCCCGTTCTTCTCATCAAGATTAAATCTGAAGATTACATTCTGGTCTCTCCGATCATTGGGAGCGCTTCGGGAGATGTTTCCGGCGCAGGCTATGTTCCGGGGGCCGGCACCCAAACTTTTACGGATGCGCCCTCCTATGGGATCGATCTTGTGATGAAGCTTGCGGGTTTCCTCGTAAGATTTGACATGGATCGCACGACCGGAACGTCGCGTGATGAGCAACAAGGCGTGCATGACTTTTCGGCGTTTACGACGCGATTGGATGTGGACTATCTTGCAAAGTGGTTTGGCGTCAGGGATTCAATCGGAATTTCGTTTCAGGCTGATGCCGTGGGTATTGATCAGTTCTCAGGCTCGACGATGCGTATCGGATTGGTTTTTAAGAAGCAGTTTTAGTACAGGCGTGCACTTTTGATCTCTCATCTTGGCAAATTGTGTAGCGTTTTCAGTACATTTCTAACACTTAGGCCATGAAAAAGGGGTGGCACACAGGTTGCTTTAACTCCTGTCATGATGCCCGGTTTTTTCCTGCTGTTGTTTCTTTTGATGACCACCCTGATTCCCGAGGGAATTGTTTTTGCTGCGACGACTCGAGAATGCGAGGATGCACCGATGAAACGCATCATTCGTTTCCTTGAAAAAGAACAGGATCGGATCTTGTTAGATCAAAAGCAACTCCTTCGTGGGGTTAGGAGCATGGGGGGGGCTGAATTTTTTTTTGAATCCAAAATTCCCTCTCTGGTCGCGTATTCGACTCATGACCTTAACCAGCGCAGGGATTTCGTCTTAAAGCGAGTGCAGCGGTTTGCTTATCGTTCGGGCCCTACTTCCGGCAGTAGGAAGATGCGTTGGCTCCAAGATTCCCCTGAATTGCTCTTGGGCAGGCTGCAGCTTTACGCTGACCAAAGATATGAATTGGCAATCTGGCATGAAGAATTCGTATCGGCGTGCGGCGATTTATCAGCTCGAACAAAACTCGTTCAGGCGAAGGGCGAAGTTGGCGAGAAGAGTTAAATCTCCTGTAGTCTTTTAAAGCCCTTCATAATCGTGCCGTTGTTTAAGGTAACGTAGAACTGCTCAATCACCTTGACCTTTATGGCTGCGTCAACCTGGTCGCGCGTGAACCCCCCCGTTTCGAAATCCGGGAGTGTGGGCAACTGCCCGCTTTTTCCGCGGAAATCATCAATAAATCGCTGAATTCTTTTTTGAGTAAATAAATCAAGGCGTGACATGGATTCCCCTCTTTACATCTGGAGTTCTCACGGGTCAATATTAACAAAAAAGGGGCCACTCTCCCACAATGACTGAACAACCTAGAAATCCTCTCCACGGCATCACTCTCGAAGCGCTCCTCACAAAACTGGTTGAGGTCTATGGTTGGGAAGAGTTGGGCGTCATGATCGATGTCAAATGTTTCACGAATAATCCGAGTATCAAATCCAGTTTGACCTTTTTACGGCGAACGCCTTGGGCGCGCCAGAAGGTTGAAGATTTGTATTTGCATACGGTTGTGGCAGAAGAGAAGCCATGAAGAATACTTGGCAAGCGACTGAGCGAAAAGGGGATTATTTCAGGCAGTTCTAGTTCGTCTTAACTCGCCGCTGCGACGGCTTCTTCGTCACCGAACCAAACCAAGCGATCCACCTTTGCCGCTATTTCAAAATCCTTTGACGTAAGCCCTCCCGCATGGCGCGTGGTGAGCTCTACTTTAACGCTATTTAACGAAATCGAAATGTCGGGATGGTGTGCTTCGGCTTCGGCTACCTGAGCGACGCGATTTGCAAAAGCAATGGCTTGAAGAAAATTCTTGAAGCTGAATTGACGGATAAGGCTCGTGTCATGGAAACGCCACTCAAGAGCTCTCCGCATGTGATCACGGATCTCACTTGGGGACAGAAGATTAGTTCTATTTATTGCTGATACCATGCGATTGTCCTCCTTGATTCATCGTTCTGGTTCCTCCCGGCAGGGAGGTTCCGACGAAAGTGCAAAATGTGCGCCTGGGACAGAATTGAAAACGCGTGCGTCAAACGCAATAAGCCGGTGCTCGTTTGCGAGCGTGCTCTATCCGGGCTTCATTCAGCGGAGGACGTCCTCGGAAAACCAAAAATAATTCTTGGGCTGAATCCTCTCATCAGTAAGTGCAAGGAGCTCTTTTGCTGCATCATGACCTGCGAGTTCCTCGGCCCATTTGAGAGCAGGCAGCGGCACTCCCGTTCGTTGTGAGTGAAGGATGTCTCCGGAAATTAAACCGAAATGGCGGCCATAAAAATAATCCTCTATTTTCGGGCTCGCTTTGACAAATTCTGTGAAAACGCCTTCTCTCAGGCGGTAGATGACAAAAAACTCGAATCGATTGATTCGAAGCTGCAACAAGAATGAGAGTGCGAAAACACTTAAGACGGAAACTGCAAGAAGGGTTTTCAAAATGCGTTGTCCGGGACGAACAAGGCGTTCGAAAATTTCGAGGGAGGGCAAGGCCAAAACAGGCAAGAAAAACAAAAGATACCGAGGCCCATAACTCCATTCGCCTCTCCAAAAAGCAATTGATGAGAGATAAAGGAAAAATACCAGTGCACATGTCCCTATCAGAGCAGCATCAAAACGATGTCTGACCCAGAATTTCCTGGCTCCCAATAATGCGAGAAATAAAATGGGGAAATGCGTAAAAACACTTCTCTGCGCATCAAACAGAAAACCGCTCATTCCCGAAAATAGATCTCCCTTTAAACCTAGGCTGGAGTCCCACTGTTCATAGCCGGTCAGAAAAGGCGAACCAAATTTGTAAAAATTAACGCACAGGAGCAGGGCTAGTAAAAGGCTCATCGAAACAAAATAGGTGCGCCAGCGCGTGCGATCCTTGAAGGCAGCGATCCCCAAAAGTAAAGGGATGAGCAAAACGAAAAGAAGTTTGGTCAAACAAAGCGCGGAGACAAAAAGCAGTGCATAACTCAGGTGTCCGCTGCGAAGTTGCCAGTGTCGAATAAAGTGATAATAGAAGCCGGTAAAAAAGAGAAGCTGGCAAATCTCGGTGCTTTGGGCCCTTAAATAGTTCCAGCAGAACGTCGTAAAGAAAACACTAACGAGGAATGAAAACTGAATCCAACGCTTTTCAGTATAGCGCTCCGTTAAAAGCAGCAGATAGGTTGCGATGAAAAGAGCAAGCAACAGATTGAATAGGTTTAAGAGTAGAACGTGCACTCGGTAAGGGACGTTTGCTTTCCAATTATCTACAGTACGAATCAGAAGTTTTTCCAAAAGAAGGGGAGGAACGTAAATCAAGGTATTCAAGACACCGTATTTTGAATGCCAACTTCCATCTCGCACATTTTCAAAGTAATATTGACCTCGCTTGCCCGAAGCTTGGGCCACATCAGCCGAGACAGAGAGACTTCCGCTCTCAATGAAGTGCTGTGTTTCAAATCGAGTATTGACGGGATCGCCTGCATATTCAAATTGAGGCATCGTCACGAAAAGAGCGCTAAAGACGAACGCCAATGAACAAAAGAAAAAGGTCGAGCGACTCATGCTAATATATTGGGTTCCGAAGGTCGCTCCCGCAAGGGAATACGGCCGGAGCGGCATATTTTCTCTATTAAATTCGCTCGGACTACCGCCGTTTCTTCGATGTGAAAAGGAATGTGTGGGTTGCTCGTCGCCGCAGCGTACGTCAATGAGGGATGTCTTGAGTTCCATTGGGATGTCTCTTTCTGGTGGTTTCTGGTAGATAACGACCAATAGCCAGTGATCGTAAATATTCAGCTAGTCCTTCAATGTTCGTAAATTCGGGGGGTTTTAATGGAAATTGCGCTAGTTATTGTGTCATGCCTGCTTTTCGGTCTTCTTTTTGTTTTTTGGAAGTCATTCGGGATGAATAGTGCGCTGAAAGCGCGGCTTGTTAGATATTCGGCGATTGTGAATGTTGAAGATGAACTTGCACGTTTAGGGCAGGATGAGGCGCAACTTATCAAAAAAATGACATCCCTCATTGCGGACCAAGAGAGGAACGAGTCGGAATTTAAAGAGAAGATGCGATCGCTCGCCGATGTCTACGCTAAAGCTAAAGCGGAGTTTGATCTATTTAGTGAGAAAAATG
>CAIRTR010000322.1 GCA_903881565.1 Oligoflexia bacterium
GTATACCGATTGCGTGGTGCGGCTTCAAATATTGCTTTATTTTATCCCCTTTTTTGTAGAGCATCGCTTTAAACAAGATAAGAGGTTGGAGAGATATGGCCAATTTACTGAACTCAATGTCGTCTCTTTTGGGAAAGCTCAAAAACAAGAGCCTTTTTCGCAGCGAATCGTCCCAACCAAGCCGCATCACAGAATCTCCTTCAAAATCCGAGAAACCAGAGTCTCCCGCTTTTCAGGAAACGCACCTTCGCACCCTTAGCGAAGCCCAACTCCGCGATCTATTCGCTCCCCTCTCGGAGCGTGAAGCCGTCCGGGTCCTCAGATCCCTAAGCGATACCGAGCTTCAAATAAAGGTCCTAAAAGGACTCAATAACGAAGCGACCCTCAAGCGTGTGGCCCGAAGCGACGTTGGCAAAAAGCTCAAGCGAACTGCGGAAAAAATGCTCCGCGATACAGGCGCTCCGAGCGAGTCGCAAAAACTGCAGAAACTTTCCCAGCTCAGCGATCAAATCGAAGTTTTCATTAGAACCCCTGATTGGACGGAGGCTAGGAGCCTTCTCAATCGGGCCATGACCGAAAACCTACCCGATAAATCCGGCCCTTCAGCGACCTCGTTTCTGGAGCTTAAGAAACGCCTCAAGGCTCAAATTGAAGAGTTCGAGAAAACCTGCGCTGAAATGGAAGCTATTTGCGACAAAATATCGCCAAATCGTTCGCTCTCCCGTCGGGCCTATGATCAGCTTCGCGATCGCTGGAAAGATCTTGAAGCGAAGTACTCGTTTCCAAAAACTTTCGAAGCGCTTGAACTTTACGAGAAGCACATTCAGCTTCGCGCAAGCGCAAGCCCTGTTCAAGCAAAACCAAACACACCTCGCCCAGCTGCTGATGCAGGACCTGACCCACTCGAAGCAGCGCGCGTAGCGCGGCTGCAGCAAGAGCAAGAAGAGCTAGAAAAAGACAAAGAGAGACGCGCAAAAAAGGAACAAGAAGGCCGCAAGAAACGCGCAGACTTTCTAGATGAAATTTTCGCGGCACTTCAAGCGATCGACAAAAGCATTGATGATCGCAATACCGGTAACCGATTGAGACAGCTGCAAGCCGAAATCGCAGATTTGCGGCGCTGGAGAAGAGAATTTGCCGGAAAACTAGAGGAGACAGAGGCGCTTCATTTAAGCCTCACGAGCAAACGCTCTCAAGTGATCAGCGAGGGTCAATGGGATGCTTGGGCACGCACGGATCGTGCGACACGAATTCAATCCGAACTTGAGAAGTCAATTACCGAGCTGGAAGCCGAACTCAACCAAGAAGCGGCAATCAAACTGGCTTTAGGCCTCGGTCAGAGGCTTTTTGATTTTTCAAAAGAGATGCGCGAACTGGGGACTCTGGAGCGCGAAAAAGATCACAAGATCTGGGAACAATTCAAAGCCCTGACCGATCGAGGCTGGGTGATTTGCGATAAGATTAGATCGCCCATCTTGGAAGAACTGAAAACCCTTCTTTCAGCGCACACGACTCAACCCATCGACTTCTCGGTGGCATCCTTGACCTCTCCACGAATAAGTATTGAATTCAAGCCTTCAGCTTTTGATGCGAGCGTTACTGAACGAGTCAAGGAGCTTAAAGCCTTTTGGAGCGAGATCGGCGCAAAGCCAAGCGACGCAAATCGCGAGGCAGAGATTATCTTTGCGAAGCTTTTCGAACTATATTTCAGGCAGGTTAACCTTCATTTAGGACAGATTCAGAGAACAGAATTAAAAGCACGTCAACTTAAGCAAGGTTTATTGCTCGAGATGAAGCGCACCTGCGAAGGTAGGATTGCCCCCCTTATTTTAAGGGTGCGGGGTGCAAAGAGCCTTGAGCTGAAATGGAAACGAGACTCCCGTCCGGAATTTTCAGATTTAGATTCGGAGTTTAGCGGTTACCAGTCTGCACTGCGCGCCGAAGTCGCCACGGAGCTGGAAAAACTTCTAACCCAAATAGCCGAAATTGAAACAAAGGCTTTGGCGCTTGTCGAAAAGCTCTCAGCAGACGCTGCCACCAAGATTTCATACATCCTTAAATCAATTGCGAGCCTTGAAGGCGAACTTCTCACCTTTGAGAAGAGCTTCACCCAGCTTAAAGAAGTGGATGATGCCGTCGCCCAAGACGCGAGATTCAAAGAACTCCGAGATCAGGTGAAGGCGGCACTCTCACAGGCTAAAGCCGCCGCAGACAGGGAACTCGCCGCCCGCAGCGGCGAGCGAAACCAATTACTCCAAGAAGCCGAACTGCTTGCGCTCTCCACGGATTGGGAGACGAGCCGCACGCGCTTTGAGGAACTCAAGCCGCTTTGGAAAAAAGCAAATGCGATCGGCCAAAAAGAGGACTCCGATTTTGACATCCTGTTTGAGCATATGATGCGCTTTTACCAAGGCAGAGCTGAAGGAGCAAAGCAGGCAATTGATTCTGACAAAAAAGAGAAGCTGCTAAAACGAAGAAAAGAACTGCTCCTCTCATTAGAAGCGCTGACACGATTTATGGAGACCACACCCGGAACAAATTCCACAGCGGCCCGGCTGCCCTTGCCACTCGACGAAGTGGAGCTCTCCAAAGCTGCAGGCAAAGTCCTTGAGATCGGTCTTAAATACAAACAAGTTTTGTCATTTGACCCCCAAGGCGGAATCCTCAAAGAGGCCAAGAAGGTCATGACGGAGTGGGCACAGCTTGGCCAATGGGACACAGAAGAACTTCCCGCGTTCTGGGCCGCATATCTCAATCGAATTCGGCTTTTATTGAAGGTGCTTCGCTAAGCGTTTCCCCAAGCACACCAGGGTCAAAGTAGGCGGAAGCCCCCAGGCTTCAGGGATGACCGAGCAATCTGAGACATAGAGGTTTTTAACCGCAGCGGTCATCAAATTTGAATCCACGATATCGCCAATCTTGGCCGTGCCGCCTGGATGTCCAGCGATGATCATGGATTTAAAAATATTCTTGGCCCCCGCCCTTTCCAAAATACCTTTGGCAAGTTCATAGCCTGTGGCCAGTCTTTTGTGGTCATTTACGGTCAGCACTTTTTTGACGCCGCCGCTATTTGTGACTTCTCCACCTAAATCGTCTTTTGCCTTAACCATGATGCCCACCGCTTTTTTGTGATTAATTGCATTTTTGACGTGAAGCTTTTGCAGGGCAAGTAAACGGTAAACGACAGGATACAAGGGCAGATCCGCCATCATGATCCCTTCTTCGGGAAGATGCATTCCTCCCGTCATGGGAACTTCACCTCCACCTGGAAGCGCATCAAGTAGGCCAAAAGCCAGCACCATCGGATCCACGAAAAAGTTCTTTCCGGCGTTTCCGATTCCGGCTTTTCGAAGGAGCACGGGGGTGCCCAGCCCTCCGGCAGCTATAATGATGTTTTTTGCATAAGCCGAATGCATCGATCCTTCATGAGAGTACTTCACGCCCGTAGCGGTGCCATTTTCAACAATAATGTCCAACGCTTTTGCCTCGGTCAGAAGGGTGGCCCCCCCTGATTTTGCTTCAAGGGCATAACCGCGCGCCGTCCATTTGGCGCCATTGGGACAACCCGTGAAACACATAAAACAGCCCAGGCGGCATTTGTCTTGATAGTTGAATTTGTCCAGTAACTCCCATTTATGGCCAAGAAGTCGGGCTGATTCCGCAATCACTTTTGAGTGGGGCCCGATGAGTTCACTCTTAAGTTTCCCGATCGGCAGATCTTTTCGGGTCTCTTCAAGCTCCGCCCTGATATCCACGCCGTATTTTGCAAACATCGCAATCGGCGGTGGGTAAGCTGAACCACAATAAAGAGAAGTGCTCCCTCCGACCGTGGTGCCTTTCCCCACAATCATCCCATCAGAAGTAATTGTATAATTCTTACCGGGTGTTCCGATGATCCCCATCGCCTGAGTTTTGGATCCATTAAAGGGAACGTCTTTGCCCCATTCTAACATCAAGACGTGCTGTCCCTTTTTGACCAGCTCTCGGGCAACGGTGGCTCCGCCGGGGCCGGTTCCAACGACGATGGCATCATAATTTTTTGCATGTCTTGCAGGTGTTTCCATATATGCAATCTCTATCAAGAGAGACAAAAGTACGCCATTTTTTTGTAGTTCACCTCGTGCTAGGCTCTAGCGCGGGAGACGTAAGACCCTATGACAAACGAAGCCTTGATGTTCATTTTAATCGCCATTTCGATGGGGGGAGGCATTTTCCTCTTCTTAAACCTTCGATTAACCCGAAGTAAACTTGCCGAGGCCGATCAGCGTAAAGCTGTTCTGGAAACCGAACTTGCGGTTCAAAATGAGAAATGCCAAACGGCTATTGAGGCCAAATCGCAGCTCGAAACCCAGCTAAATAGGGACAAAACCGAGCTTACCCAACAAATCAAAGCGCTGGATTCGGAACTACGTAAGACTACAGACCGAGCCACTGCCTTAAATATCAACTTCGAGCGCTCCTCCGAAGAGATCAGTGAGCTTAAACGAACGGTGATCACCCTTCGGAGCGAAAAAGAGACTCTGGCCAAGAACTTGGCGGCCTTAGAGCAACAGGAGCCAAACCGGATTGCAAAATATGACGAGCGCCTGACCCGGCTCAATCAAAGTCAGCTCAACTTGGAAAACGAAAGGGAGCGGGATCGACTGGCTCGCGAAAAGGTTGAAAATGACCGCCTCCAGGCTTTGCGCGAGACTTGGTCTCGTCATGAAGCCGAAGTCGAGCAAAAGATGCGGCTCATCTGCCAGGAGCTCGCCATCGACTATATCGACAAAGAAAAGTTCCCCTTCTCGGGTAAGCCCGACAACTCGGTTAAGATTTGTAATGAATATATCGTCTTCGATGGCAAATCTCCTCAAGGGGATGATCTATCGAACTTTCCTACCTACATTCGCACTCAAGCCGAGCAGGCGAAGAAGTACTCGAAGCATGAAGAAGTGAAGAAGGACATTTTTCTGGTGGTCCCAACCAACGCAATTCAGGCCATAAATGAGACCTATATTGCACAAGGTGCCCACCGGGTGCATGTCGTGACTATCGACAGCCTTAAGCCGGTTCTCATGCAGCTCAAAAGAATTGAAGAGTATGAGTTTGCCGAGAAACTGAGCCCCGAAGACCGCGAAAAGATCGTCACGATCATCGGAAAGATGGCCCATGGGATGAAAAGAAGGGTTCAGATCGACCATTTCTTCTCAAATGAGTTTATTTCGATCCTAACCGACGCCGAAAACTTACCGACCGATATTTTGGAGGGAGCTCGCGAAGTGGAGCGCTCTTCGAAGTTAAATCCCCAATTGCACACGCGATCCAAGCGGATTGAATTAGGCAGTTTGCAAAAAGATAGCGAGAAACTAGCGGGAAAAGTGGCAGGACAAGAAATTCACACCGGCCCCGAACTCAAAACCATCGCGGCACTTCCACTTCATAAAAATAGTTTCGATGATTCGAATGGAGCGAAGTAATCTCTTCACGACAAAAAAAAACTTCATTTGAACAGCTGCAATCGAAAAAAAAAGTTGCACACCGCATATTAGTTCTTTAGTATGATATTTGTAACATCAACAACTAACAAAGGAGCCCACATGGCAACTAAGAAAAAAGCAGCAAAAAAACCAGCTAAGAAAACCGCTAAAAAAGCAGCAAAGAAGAAGTAATTAATTCCCCACACTTTGTGGGTTGTATACAGGTGTGGAGAGGACAATGTTGTCCTCTCCCAACAGTCTCCCCCGCCACTCTCACCCTCCGCCCGCTCAATTCCCCTTTTTCTTCAAATTCTCCGCCTTAGCCTTCAACTTCTCTCTTAATTTAATCGTCCCAACAGTCGAATCTTCAGCAAGCGGTGATTTCAGCGCTTCTTCGATCGCTTCAATGGCCTTTTTCGGTTCATGGAGCGCCTCAAAAGCCCGAACCAAAGTCAAAGTAGCCTTGAACCGTTGATTTCCGTAGGCATGTCGGCAAGCCTGCTGCGCTTCGGACAACGCCCTCGCAAACGAACCTGAATCCAGCAGCAGTCTCGCCAAGCCCTGGTAGAACGTATATTCCTCCGGAAATCTCCTGATCCCCTCGCGATAAATCGCTTCGCTCTCTGCTGTTTTTCCCGCTTTTCCTAGGCAATATGCCTTTTCTAAACTTGGCCCTCGGGCGAAACTGCCGCCCTCAGCCTGAGCCTCTTTTTCATAGGCGTTGGCACAGGCAAGATAAGCAGAAGTCATCTGCCCCCTGTCTCCAAGCTTTCCACCTAATTTTTCAAGAAGATCAGCCCGAGTCTCAGCCAGATCGGCACGGGTGTACTCACTGTCTTTTAATGCAGAAGCAGGTCCCGCCAATAATCGGTCAGTGAGCTCAAGAGCGCTCTTGAGGGCGGCATGAGCAGCTCCATTGGAATTTCCCTGGGAGCCCTCTTTTAACTCCGCCAGCGTCTGATAGTTTTCAATCGCATCTATTGAAGTGGGGAACTCCTTGAGCCAACGCTCAACGATCTTGATCGCCTCAAAGGAGGAGCCATCCTCCTTTGAGGCTTGGGCCACTCGCAACTGCGCTCGGTAAAGTTCTGCGAGGCGAGGGTCATGGGCCTTCTCCCACTGGTCTTTAAATGGGATAAGCCACGCCAATGCTTTGGCAGGCTCATCACGATCCAGCGCGATTCGGGCAGCCTTGAATCGCACGCTCTCATTGCCTTGAGCGGCCTGAACCTCGAGTGCCGCAAAACCCTCTTCGCGGCTCAGAAAAGCGGCATCTGCCTTGACCAAAGCTTCGTCGACGGGATGGTAACCGACAAGGCGAAAGATTTCGTCTCCAGCAGGGGTCGCAAAAATGACGGTGGGGAGGCCCTGAATCTTGTAGCGATTTTTGAGTGAGTTAAACTCGTCTTGATCGGCATCCAATTTAAGCCTCACAAAGCGTTTGTCATTTTGAGACTTGAATTTCGCATCCCGAAATACCATGGCATCCAGGTGATTGCAGGGCGGGCACCAAATTCCAAAAAAATCGATCATCAAAGGCAGTTTCTGGTCCAAAGCCAAAGCAAAAGCCTTCTTCGGATCGTTAACATAGAACCCCGTCTCCGCCTCGAAGTGAGGCGCGGCAGCAGTTGCTCGCGCTTGGGGCACAGGCGCAGCTTTTACAGCAGCCGCCTTGCTCTCCGCCCTTACTGGGGGCACCGCAATCTCCTGAGTCTTCTTACGACAATAGGTATTGGCCGTATCGCAGACAAAAACATCAAGCTGCGCCTTTTGAGGTGCAGGATTTGCGGGAAGCGCGCTTGTCAGCTTGCTTGCCGTAAGTTTAATGGGCAACAACACCTGGTTTTCACGAAGATGGGCGGGCGCTTTGACATTAAAATGATGCCCTTGAGGGGGTTGTACGGAGAGCACACCCGCTTGGATCGAAAACTCCAGATCAGGAACCAAAGCAGGTTCCCCACCGAGAGCCCAGGAGTTCATGACTAAAAAAGAACTCAAAACAATCTGATGAATACGCATTAGAAGTACACCCCCAACCTTACCGATAACGTTTGAGGATTCCCATAGGCATTGGATTTGAGCAGCATCGCCAAACGAACGCCCAAATCCAAACTCACTGAAGAGGTCCTGAAAATCTCAATGCCCCCACCGATTCCGCCCACAAATCCCGCATTGACCTCGCTGTCCATAAGGGCCGTGCTTTGAGTTTTTGTAAGCCCTAATCCAAAATCACCACTGAGATAAGGAGCAAAATCTGTGGTGAGCAAAAATACATTCAAGCCAATCCCCCCATCCACGAAAAGTGCATTCTGATCCAAAGCTCCAGCTGCGTTGAATTTGATTCGCACGCGATTTAGATCCCAGCCATAGCTTGCGCCCAATCCGAAACCAATATTTGATCCGGTATTGAGATTCCCCAAGACCACCCCGCCCAACCCTACCGAGAGGGCATGAATCACGGGCTTGCGCTGAGTCCCCTCTTTTGCCTCTTGATCGGTCGTCTCTCCCACGCGTGTGTCCTCGGCGGCTTTTTTGCCATGCAAAACGGCTTGAGTCACCCGATGTGCCACTTTATCCAACTCATCAATTTGCGCGGCCTTGAGTTGAGCGGAGAAGACGGTTTTGCCATCCTTCACCTTTGAAACACTTAAAATGATCGAGCCGCCCAGGCGCGTGAGTTTGGGTTTCAAGATGAAGTCGGCCCCGTCTTTATCGGTAACTAGGTCATTTTTGCCGTCCTCGGTCACCGCGCTTCCGATCAGATCCGTCACGGCCAACAGCTCATCATGACTCACGCTGGTCCCCGTTGCAGGCTCGATAAAAACGTGATCCGCGAAGACATTGGCACATATAAAGACGCTAAATGCGCTCATTAGAAGGAGAATGGTAGGAATTCCATAGGCGATTTTTTTCATGGCCCCATATTCGCACTCTCAATGACGGAGTGCAAATAATCATGTCAGAAACTAAACAAAGATTCCCTGAAATTTTCCTTCATCCCTCAGCCCCACGGACCGATAGGACTGCATGAAAAGTAACAAGAAAAGTAACAAGAAAAGTAACAAGAATAATAACCGTAGATGGATTTGCCTTTTAGGACTCTCACTCACCTTACCCCTGATTTCCTGCGAATCCCCAACCGCCTGGGGCTTTAAAGGAATCGACACGCTGCCCACCCCGCCCGATCCTCAATACTCCTTCGCTCACGTGCTGCCCGCCGACACCTTTGGCTCGCAAAGAGAGAACTGCGAATTCAAAAAAGGCGCGACCACCGAAGCGACGCTTGCCATCCCCACGGGACTTGGCCTAGATCTGCCCATTCGTCACGTCATTGTGCTCATGAAGGAGAACCGAAGTTTCGATCACCTCTTGGGGCGGTTAAATGAACAAGGGCAACCTAAAACGGAACCCATTCCGGATACCTACTTTAATTTAGATAAAAAAGGACACGCCGTTTATCCTTTTCATCAAACCAATACGGCTCTCTTTTCAGACCCCAACCATCAATCTGCGTCCATCGCAGCGGCGGTGAATGGCGGAAAAATGGACGGATTTGTCCTAAATGCGGCAAACACCACGTTGTCCGATGGGCATTTTGTGATGGGTAATTACGAAAAAACGGATCTGCCGTTTTATTATTGGCTCGCCAGCACCTATGCGCTCAGTGACCGCCACTTTGCTCCGGTGCAAGGGGGCACTTTTGCCAATCGCGACTTCATGCTTTTCGGAACCAACGCCGGCGTCATCGACACCGGAACGAGTTATCCAAGCGCTAAGACGGATTCGCTACTTCGAAGTCTGATGACCCACGGCTTCACCTGGGGGGCCTATTCGGATGGCTCTCCACTGAGCGGCTCACTCGGGTGGACGAAGACCTATCCTGGGACACACTCCTTTGGCGATTTTATCAAAGCGCTAGACGCAGGCACCCTGCCCAGCGTGTCTTTCGTGGACGGATTAGAAATCGTCAACGACGATCACCCGCCGGCAAGCCTTGAAACAGGCGAGAAATGGGTAAAGAAGATCTATGATCATGCAACAAAAAGCCCCCAATGGGACAGTCTTGCGATCATTTGGACTTATGATGAGGGGGGCGCTTTTGCCGACCACGTGGTACCGCCTAAGGGATGCCTCCCAGAGTCGGGAGTTCCCGGCGACTGGAAGGATCCAAACTTCGGCCAGCGCGTACCCCTTGTGGCTATCTCTCCTTGGGCAAAACAGGGCTATGTCTCGCATGTGGCGCATGATCACACAGCGATCACTCGTTTTATCGAAACGCTGTTTGGACTCCCTGCCCTAACTTCACGCGATGCCAACAGCGACGCGCTTATGGACCTATTCGATTTTGAGAGCCCCCCGAGCTCAACGCCCAATTATCCCTGATTTGCCTTAAGAATACTTTTGGTCCCACTCCCCAAGCCTTGGCTTCATCACCCGAAACCAAAGGCTGGGAAGCATGGCGATCAAAATCGTTGTCAAATAGCCCTGCGGCATTTCTGGTGCGTCGGGGTAAGTATCCAGCTTCCAAAACGGAACCCGGGCTCTTTCGTGATGAGCCGAATGACGAACCAATGAGTAGAGGATTAGTAAACTCATCCGACGATTTGAGTTCCAAGAATGATGCGGCTTTACGGCCTCGCCCGGTTTTCGAGAAAGACCGTAATGTTCGATATAGTTTGCCGCTTCAAGCACGAACTTCGCCCAAATCGCCTGCAAGACAAAAAGAGCCACGCCTTTTGCTCCTGCCGCCACAGCGAAAATCACGAGCCACGCCCCGGTCATTGCATAGCCCGTCAGCATTTGATTATGAACGCTCAAAAACCCGCTTCCCTTTTTCTTGAGATGCCCCAGTTGAATTCGCCAGGCACTCACATGCCCCCCCACCGAGGAGCGCAAGAAGAAGTTATAGACATTCTCGCCACGCCCGGCGGTAGCAGGGTCTTTGGAGGTCCCCACAAAAACGTGATGACCAAAAACGTGCTCAATCGCAAAATCCGCATTGCCACTCATGGATAGCAGCCAACGCCCAACCGTATAATCAAAAAACTTATTCGTCCGATGCGTCAGCTCATGTGCTGAATTTGTGCCATAACCCGCAACCAGAAGTCCCACACCCAAAACCGCGCCGATAAAATCCAAAGGGGTATTCAATTCGCGCCGGGCAAGTAAATCGATTCCGCTTAGCCCCGTGAAAAACGCACCAATGCCCAGAAAATCAGCGGGTGCCGCGCTCCAAGCCAAAGTGATGAGAAGCATGCCAAGCGCGGGCAGGGCGATAAAAAGAGGCGCCTCAAGGAGCAGCGGAAAGCGCTCACTCGGATGCGAAAAATCGTTTCCCAACACCGCATCGCCCACCACCATCAAGAAGAGCGTGAGAAAAAATCCAAACCAAAGCCAGTGACCGCTCATTAAAATCGCGGCTGCGATGATCAAAGTCAAGATGGGGGTAAGGTAAAATTTTAGGATGTTCATGCAAGCATTATGTCCAAAGGGGTGGGGAAAAACCAGGGGTATTCGGGGGTGGCTGGTGCGCGTTTTAGCGCTCGCGAATATTATTTACGTGAGATTATACTTGCAAATTATCGCAAAAAACGCCATATATTTGACCATATCCGCTTATAAGGTGCGCACTTTATAATTCCTGTTTTTCACTTCTTACACTTACCGCGCACTTTCATGACTCACATTATCGCCCCCAATCATGAAAGGAAAATCGATGTCCTACCTCACCCACCAAATTCACAAACGCGCGCTAGAGCTCAGTGCCACTTACAAAAAAACAGAAGGGGCTCTGCTCGACATTCTCGAACAAGTCGATCGCCATCGAGTTTACCTCAAACACGGGCACTCGAGCCTTTTTCTCTATGTCGTGCGCGAGCTGGGCCTTTCCGAGAGCGTGGCCTACAATCTCATCATGGTTAGCCGCAAGGCACGCGAAGTGCCCGAACTAAAGGGCCTGATCTCTGCGGGCGCGATCACACTTTCAAACGCCAAAAGAATTACGCCCGTCTTATGCGCTAAAAACAAATCCGAATGGCTGGAAAAGGCAACGCGTCTCTCTTCGCGTCAGTTAGAAAAAGAAGTCGCTAAGCTGCGGCCACAGACTGCCACACAAGAACACGCAAGCTACGTCTCCGAGAATCGCCTCAAACTCGAAGTGGGCCTTTCCGAAAAAGACATGCTGGACCTCAGACGAGTGCAGGATCTCCTGAGTCAGGCGCGCGGAAGAGCGGTTTCACTTGAGGAGGTTATAGCCACGATGACCCAGGAACATCTGCGTCGTCATGACCCGGTACAACGCGCTAAAAGACAGATTGCAAAAAAGGGGAAACAGCCCCAGCCTGTCGCGCGACAGAAGATTTCAGAAGAGACGACCGAACCCGATCCGACGCCCAAGGCCACGCCCCCCTCCAGGGTGCGCCCCGCTCAGCGCATTCCAATCCCCGCCAATCTCCTCCACCAAATTCGCCTAAGAGACCAAGGACGCTGCACTTATACGGGCAAAGACCACAAAAGATGCAACCAAAGCCGATGGCTCGACATTCACCACAAAATTCCCGTAAGCCAAGGCGGAGATAACACCCTGGAAAACCTCACTACGCTCTGTTCGGCTCACCACGACTGGATTCATGAGGGAGAAAAAAACGAGGCGCCGACACAAGAATGACCGCCAGCAAAACCAAAATCCGCGTGGCCAAGGCGGCATTGCACGCTTTGGAAAAAATTCCGTCGGGCTTGATTATCTATCTCGCCCAAATTTCGCGGTCCAAACTCCCTCAAGCCCCCCCCGACCACTCGCTTCATCCATTCCGCGCGCTGCTTCTCATTCCAGAAACTCCAAGCCACGATTCGGCTCTTCTTTTGCCCCTGCGCCATCTCGATCGTTCGGGTCTCTCCCACTTTCGCCCTCTCGAGCGCGGCATAAACCGCCGGCAGATTGGACTCCTTTGAGATCAGAGTCGAAAACCAAAATACGCGGGCCGCAAACTCCCGACTCTCTTCAATCATTCGGCGCACGAAGGCCGCCTCGCCCCCTTCGCACCAGAGTTCGGCGCCCTTCCCCCCAAAATTCAGCACAGGCGCACTTTTTCGCGTCTTAGAACCCCGCCCCAGATTTTTCCATTTTCGCCGACTGCCACTCTGGGCGTCCTCTAAAGAGGCGTGAAAAGGAGGGTTACAAATCGAAACATCAAACACTTCTTCGCCCTGAATAAGGCCTCTGAAAATATTCGAAGCCGAGGGTTGCAGACGCAATTCAATCCCGCCCAACACGCCTGGATTCGCTTCAACAATCCGCTTGGCCGATTGCAAGGCGACCGGATCAATGTCTCCGCCCACAAAACTCCACCCATACTCACAATGGCCAATGATGGGATAGATACAATTGGCCCCGACGCCGATGTCCAAAACGCGAATGGAAGAACCGCGCGGAACCATGCCCCGGTTACCGGCAGCCAACAAATCAGCAATATAATGGATATAATCCGCCCTGCCCGGAACAGGGGGACATAAGTAGCCGTCCGGGATATCCCACTTCGACAGCCCGTAATAATTTTCTAAAAGTGCGCGATTCAGCGCCTTTACCGCCTCCGGATTAGAAAAATCAATCGACAGCGTTTCGTAGGCGTTTAACGACACAAAGGGCGCTAGCTCCGCGCAACTCTTTATGAGCTGCTGAAAGTCATAGTGCCCTTGGTGCCGATTTCGAGGATGCAGCGGCGGGGTGCCCACTGACATTTTAGGAGAGCCGCTCCTAGATTACTTCTTCTTGCCGCCAGCTTGTTTTGCTGCCGTGGCTTGACTCTTCTGATCGTTTGCTTTGTTAGCCTTAGCTGTTTTCTGGTCTGAGTTTTTCTTGTTATTTTTTGGTGATTTATCGCCCATGATTAAGTTCCTTTATATTAAGTGGCCATTATGAGGTCTGTTAAGACAGTGCCCCGCTTCACGCAACTTGTAAACAACCATCGCGACTCGCGCGTCGTGCGCGCTTCACGCCAGGCGATAGGCCAAATAAAGCAAAGCAAACCCGATCCCCCATGCGAGATAGGGATTCACGACAAAATACGGATAAATGAGCAGGACGAGGCCGATGAGCATATTCGGAATATGCCCTTTTTTTCGGGCGTCTTTCAAAAGGTAAAAGCCAAACACCCCGAAGACAAAGCCCACGGCTAATGAAGAAACTGAGAAATCTAAATCCATAGCCTACCCCACCAGTGCCTGCTCGCAGATCTCTTTAAAAGAACGCGCGAGCGCCTTGATCAGAACATCGTTTTTGTTTTGCCCGTGACAAGCGAGCCCCACCCGGTATTTCCAGTATCCCTCTTTGGGGCCAATAACACGAACAGATTTCTCGCGGATTTCGCGGGCCACGTAGAGCAGAGGCAAGAAGGCCAATCCGATTCCATCTATCACCGAACGGACCAGAGAGGAGATGACATCGCTTTCGAAAACGATCCGACCCTTGAGTTCATTGGCTTCAAAAAAACGGTCCGTTTCAGCCCGGAGCCTGAATCGAGACGAAGGCATCAACCACTGCGCCTCTTCACCCCCGACGATTTCGCGTATGACTGCCGGGGCCTTCAAGTCTTTCAAACCCCTCCGATTCGTGCGCAATCGCCATTGAGAGGAGCACGTCAAAGCCACCGGCACTTCTGCTCGCTCCAGATTTTCAAGCTCTGGATCGATCATTGCGAGTTGGGTGACGACCACATCGAGCTCCCGAAAACGAAGACGCTCCGTGAGTTGCTCATGCGTGCCCGAAACGACCGAGACTTTGGGTCGCTGGGCCAAGCCATGTTTCTTGAGAAACAAACTCACGACCTCGACCACAAACGGACGATCCACCTCTTCTGAAACACCAATGTGAATTCGTCTTGCGGCAGAGGGAACCTTTTTAGAAATCAACTCCCCCATCTCCTCCGAGATTTCGAACATCTGGCGACAAAACCCAAAAATGACCGACCCGGCTTCGGTGAGCTGATTGTGTCTTCCGACCTTTTGAAAGAGCCTCACGTCCAAGCTCCGCTCCAACACCTTGAGCTGGGAACTCAAAGAGGGTTGACTGATACTCAGGTGCTTGGCCGCCGCACCCACCCCCCCTGATTTTGCCGTGACATAAAAATAGTAGAGGTGGTTGTAGTTATACATAACCAAATACTATCAGTTCGATAGCATTTATATATTTTTTTTATCTAACGAAAACTGTCACTCTCAAACCATGAGAGAGCAAAGATTATCGGATCGCGAGTGGGGAACGTCTAGCCAGGGTTTTGATGATGGCACAAGTGGCGCAAGTCCTACGGATCCGAGTGACTTCTCTCCCGTTTTTTGGCTGGCCAGCGCCCCTCGAGGGATTCTCCGCCCCATCCGAAAACGCTTATTGATTGCGGCCGATCACCCCTTGAATTATCCGGTTTTAGTCGGAATTATTTTGATTTGCGCAGTCCTCATCCAGCGAAACGTCGTCTCGCTAAACTGACCCGGCTATTAAACTGGCTACTGAAACTCCGGTGGGCGCGGTGCTCTTGCCTTCCCTAGATCTTTGAGTCGCTTGAGTCGCAACGGCTTGTTGTCGATAATCCACTCATCGCTCGAAAGCTCCTTGTAGGCTAACTCAAAATAAGGCTGGGCTTCACTCACCCGATTAAGCATTTGAAGGCATTCGGCCAACTCCTCATAGAGACGTCCATCATGCTTTGATTCGAGGTTAAGTTCAACGAGCAGAGCTTGTTGAATCCTCAGCGCTTCTTCTATTTTGCCAAAAGCCCGCGTCACTTTACCAATCGACCATTGAGCCACAAAGGATTCTCGCTTCGTCCCGTGAGCCATGAAGTTTCCGAGCGCTTTTTCAAACATCGCAATGGATTTCTCAAACTGCCTTAAGTCATAAAGCTTCCAACCTAAGGTGGAATAGAGGCTGCCTAACCAATGTTTGGTCTTTTGTTGAACGGATTTTTCCGCGATATCGATGGCCCGCATGATCCACTCTTGCTGGGACTTCTGAGGTTCGCTTGAGGCCATGAGTTGCGCAATCTCAATGGCAAGCGAGTCTTCGCCCACATCATTTGCCATGGTCCAGGCCGAAGCCAGGAGTCCCCGACCCTGCGCGGGGGTTCTTTCCAGAATATAAAGACGACCCCGTTCCAGCTGCCAACGAATCTTGATCGTAACCGAGCAACCGGCGGCCAATTCTTCAAGCAGCTTTTCGGCCTTCTCAAGCGAAGCGCGCGCCTCCGCGATTTTCCCTTGCACGGCTTCGGCACGAGCAATCCAACTCAGAAGTTCAACCCAGGCCTGCCGTTCGTCACCCTCAAGTCGCTGTGCATTTGAGAGCAGGGTCCGATAAGTGCCTTCGGATACGGAGGGTTCAAGCGGTTTCCAAATGGAATTCAAATCTGAGCTTTCAATATGTGCGATAGGAGCCATATAAGTCATATAATTTTTCTGCCACCTACCGTCCAGAGTAGCATGTCCATCCACTCATGTCGCCGTAATTACATCGAAAGCGGCCTAACGCACGCAATCCCGTGCATTGACTGTATCTATCTTCTGAGCGTCATGCTAATAATCCCAGTCATGGGAAGACCAAGTCCAGCCACCCAAGCAAAAAGAAACCGCGAACGCACCAAACAAGAAGCTCAGGCAGGAAAGCGCGAAAAGCGCTCCATGCGCAATGAGCAAAAAAAGGAGCGCGATCAATCCATCGAACAGGGCCTTGACCCTGATCTCGAAGGCATTGTGCCGGGTCCGCAGCCTTACGTTGATGAAAGATACTAAGGCGAGCGGTATTAACGCGCTTACTCGCGAAACCAATCCGTCTTTTTTACCATCGTGACGGCTACGTGTCGAAACGTAGGCTCCACATCCGTCGTGCCTGCGCGCGCGCGATTTTGGGAGCTTCTCCCCGCTTCAAACCGCGCTTGAATGATTTTTGAGATAAAAAAGGCGTAAAAAATGGCAAAGCTCAAGAATCCGCCGACCACCAAGGCTACGGCGAAACTCGGAAACCACAAAAAAAACAGTGCGAGCCCCAGTGAAATCAATGACGGGACATAATACTTAAAGTACATCTCACTCCCCCTCTCAAAAAAAGGCCTCAAAGCACAGACAAGGCCTGGATCTTTTCTTTGAAGAAACCCCTCATCGTCAGATCCGTTTCAATCGCCAAGGCACTTGAATAGGCTTTAATCGATAGGGCAGGGTTTCCCAATTTTTCATAAATGGTTCCCAGGCACCCCCAGGCGCGAAGAAACTTGGAATGCGCGCGAACACATTTTTCAAGGTAGCGAACCGAAGCCAGCGTCTCGTCTTGGGTCCAAAACAGATGCGCGCCCAAAATAAAAAGCGCATGCGGATTCTCAGGCGAGCGGCGAATGACGGCCGTAAGCCTCTTTTCCCCCTCATCCCCTTTTTCTTTGGAGAGCATGGATTTAGCCTCTGTGATCTCGAGGTACTCATTGACCTGAACATTCTGGGGTTCGAGCATGAGCGCTTTGCCAAGCAGGCTCTTCATCTTGCTCGTCGGCCCTTCGGCTTCAAGAAGAATTTGGGTGTAACAAATAAGATAGACCACATTCTCCATGATTTTAACTTCTTCAGAGGCCAGCGTGACACATAAGGAGAGGGCTGCAGGGAGATTGCCTTCAGAATAAACTTTTTTCAGTGCGACCAAACTCGTGACTTCTTTGGCATTGGCACCCCGGCCCGCCACTAGGGTCATCACGGATTTGCAAAAGGGGCAAACCCCCGTTGAGGGTCCGCTAGGGGCTCCACAATTATTGCAGACAACCGGAAAGCTCAAGCCGCTCTCCCACAATTAGGACAAAACTTGTGGTCTTTGCCCAAGGGATTCTTGCAACCCACGCAAGCCCTGAGATCGGGCTGCGTTTTTTCTTCGCGTTCACGCTCGCGCTCTCCCATTCCCATTAGGCCTTTTCCCATCATCAGCCCCAGCATCATTTGCATGGGGTTGCCGGTTGCGTGATCCCCCATCGCATCCAGGCTGTTTGCGGCTTTATACACGAGGTACTCTTTTTGATTGCCCAGGACCTTCATCGCGCCCTTGGCGTCCAGCGCTTGAATGACCTCTTGCGGGGGCAGAATCGAAAGGACCTGAATCTTTTGAACTTGCACGCCAAAGTTGCTGAGTTCGGTGGTGATCAGGGCTTCTAATTTCTTTGAAACCGCATCCCGCTCTGTGCCCAAGGTCTCAAGATTCTTGATCGTGGCCAGAGCTTGCGGAAAGAGCTCGACGATTTGCCCTTGAATAAAGTCTTCCATATCCGTGATGTCAAAACTCGTACGAGAACCGATGAGATTCAGATACACCTTCTTCGGATCGCGGATCACGACGTTATAATTGCCAAACGCGCGAAGAGGCGTGGGTCCGGTTTCTGCGAGATTGAGCACGATCGGCTGCGTGGTCCCCCAACGACGAGCGGTAAAAACGTTGCCCGAAAAAAACCAGATCTCAGCACGCAGGGGACTCTCCAGTCCAAATTTCCAATTCGCAAGCCTTGTGATGATCGGAATATTTTCTGTCTTCGCAAAATGAGTTCCCGCCGGCAGGATGTCCGCAATCTGACCCTTGTAGATGAGCACCGCGCACTGATTGGGCTTCACAATGATGGCCGTACCATCAAACAAATCCGCCGTTCCCGTCTGCGGCGCCTTGGCGGCGATTAGGGTCCCGGAAGGATCCTCAAATTCATAGATCCGCCTGAAAAGGACGCCCTGGCTTTGATTTTGAGTCATAAGTACAATAATAAATGACTAAATCGGTTTTGTCATGGGTTATAACGAAGGGCTGCAATAACGAGGAGTTGAGGCATGGGGCTGGCCTGTCAAACGGAGGTTATTGTGCGCACTCGATCTAGAGTCTCGCGCCATGGCAACACTTCAATCGCTTCGCCAGCAATACCCCCAATTGATCTGGGACACTCGTCTTGCAGACTTGCCACTATAAGGGGCACCATTGGATGCTTCTGGCGAAACGCCTTCATCGCGGGTGTCACATGAATCGATTTTCCGGACTTACATTCAATGGCAAGCACGGGGTGATCTTGTCGGTGAATAAGGAAATCAATTTCGTGCATTCCTTCACGCCAAAGGCCCACTTCAAAAGTTTTTTGAGAATAGTTTCGATGCGCAAGAATTTCGTGCAACAGCCAAGTTTCAAACAAGAACCCGGTTTCCTCGGGCGATGGGCGTGCATCAAGGCGTCCTTGTAGGGCGCGCACGACACCGCAATCAAAGAAGTAGAATCTGGGGCGGGCTTTCTTTCTCGTACTGCGATGAATTGGCCAAACAAATTGCCCGAGCAGCGTATCTTCCAGAATAGAATAATATTCTTTGACCGTACTAGCAGGCACAGAGCAATCCCGACCCAACGTCGAATATTCAATCATCTGCCCATTAGAATGGGCAGCCACTTCCAAGAATCTTGAAAATCCGGCGATCGTCCGCACAATCGCTTCAGCCTGAATCTCTTCTTTGAGATAAGTCGTCACGTAACTTTTCAAAAGCAGAATGGCTTCGCGCTCGTTAGACTCCTCAAGCAAGCTGCTAATTCGAGGCAACGTTCCCCGATCCAATGCACGATGTATCGAAAATGAATTTCCAAGCTCTTCACAGGTCAATGGGTGCAAACGAAGATCAATCGCACGTCCGCCCAGCAAATTGGCGCCTGATCGTCGGAGTTTTCGGGCGCTTGAACCGGATAGAAAAAATTGGAATTCCTTTTTTTGAATTCCCATTTGAACATAATCCAGTAGTGCTGGAACTCTCTGAATCTCATCAATGATAATTCGGCTCCCAGCGGGCAGCGTCTCCATCTGTTCCCAAAGTAATCGCGGGTGACGCATGTAGTCGAGCTGGCGCTCGGGATCTAACAAATCAATGAAAAGATCAGCTTGAATCGTCTCAAGCAGGCGACTTTTTCCGGTCATTCGAGGACCAAAGAGAAAAGCGGAGCTAGAAATCGCGTTTAAATTCAGTGATCTGCAATAAATCGATGCCATCTTGTTATTTATATTAAACAAATAACAACTTAATGTCAAATATCATTGCATCTCCCTCGTCCCCTCGCAAGCCGCCCGCCCCCGAATCCCCCGCTCTGGCCTCCCCGCCTCTTTAAGGATCGGCACTTCATTATACAGCCGCAGATGCTGCAACTTCTTAAACCCAAAGGCGCCTGCTTCAAAAGCCTGCTGGCGCTCAAGCTCGCACGATGAATCGACGTCGATGAGATGGATGTTTTTGAACTCGCGGCCATTGAGTGCGCTTGTGTCTTTTCGGTACAACACAATGAGTGCGTTTTCGTGAATTCGATCAAGCTCACTTAGATCAGTCACCCGCGAATTAGAAATCATGAGCAGCTCCAAGTGGCGAAGTTTCTTAAGCGGCGCCACATCCGTCACAAGCGAATCCGAGAGCGAGAGAATCGTAAGCTTCTCGGCTTTTGCAAGCGGCGTGATGTCGCGGGTTTCGGGCCTGACTTTGAGTTTCTTGATTTCGAGCGTGGTCCGCTCGTCGAACAATACGCCTGATTCTTGGACTCCGTAATAGATGTTGGCTTCGAGCCAGGGGCTTAAGTCTTGGGCCGCCGGTTTTGGGCTCGCGGCGGGTTGCGCAGGTACCGGGCTTGGAACGGGCGCAGGAGTTTTGAATTCGTCTGGCAATTCGTCAGGCAATGGGACTTCGGTTATCCCTTCGTTTTCAGCTGAATTCGAGCCTTTTTGGCTATCCGGGTTCGGGCCTGGGTTGCAGGCCATCGCTAAAGCAGTGAGCAGCGCGAATATCGCGAGCATCGATAGGGCATGTGCAGATGCGAACAGATTTCTATTTTTCATCATCAACTCCTCCGTTTGGAGGAGGAGGTCAGAGCAAATTGGAGGCCAAATCCCGAGTTAAACCTGGACGCGATACTTGATCAAACCCTTGCGCTTATCTCACCGCAACCAACTCAAACGCTCCAACATGATCCCCTTGCGTTTCTCAAGCAGCCAGCACAACCTACCCGCACAAATGCCCTACTTTAACGAAACACATAGCGCTGATGGACGAATTAGACCGCACTACGCGGAGGTCTTCGCTCATTGGCAATCCATGCCCGAGGAAAAACGCCGCGCCCTACACCTGCGTTCAAAACGCCTATTTTCAGGGGATTATGCGCAGGACGCCCTGCCTAGAATTCTCACACAAGGCGAGTTTTCGTTCCTACAGAAGGGCGTTGAACAACGGGCACGAGCCATCATCGCTTTTCTTCGCGACTACTGCACAAGTGGAACGCGCTGGAAACGCGTCATGCCCTCACACGTCCTGCACTCAACTATCGCACGCCACCACCGCGGCCAGACCCTTAAAAATTCAAACCCCGATCGACTCGCGTTTCCGTACGGGCCCGACATCATTCGTGATCGCTCGGGGAAGTGGAGAATCATCGAAGATAGCGCAGGCATTTTAGGCGGAATCGGTGACCTCGTTCACAGCCACAAAATCCTCTACCAACTCGTCCCGAAGTTTCGCCGTGTTTTAACCCAAACCCCCGAAGGCGTTGCAGGCATAAACGATCCGTTAGACTACTTTAAGGAACTTGCGCAGTATTTCTCGCAAAAAGCAGCCCAAAACGGAGGAATCCCTTTGCTCTACTTGCGCGAGTTCACGGACGAACCAGACCGCGAAACCCAGAGGCTGGCTCAATGTTTTGCCCGCTTTGGTATTGAGTTTGCGACGGCATCAGACCCTGCAAAGAAACTCGTTATCAAAGAAGGGGCAAAGGCTGGCGCAGGAATCTATCTCAAACAAAAAAACAAGACCACGCGCGTCGGGGCCCTCATCACTCGTGACAACCCAGAGCTTTTCGATGGGCGAACGATCACGCTTGATTTGCAAAAATTTTTGAGCGCAAAAAATTCAGACGATTCGGTCTACCTCCGCGACATTACCCGCTCCTTTGAGACGGCGCTTAAGACCCCATCGCTCAAATCTGCGCTCCTGCAAGGTCAGGCTTGGACCAACTTTTCTCCCGGTATTCGCTTCGTGAATGACAAAATCTTTGGACTCTTCGTGGACTCAATGATTCGAGGGTTCTTAAAAGAAGAGCCTCTGCTTAAGTGTATTCCCGCGAGACGCTTGAGCGTTCGAACTCGCGAGCGCGGTTGGCAAATTGACCGCCAAGTCCTGAGTGACCTTCGCCGAAACAAAGATAAGTATGTCATCAAGCAGGTCGATGAGGACGGGGGCTCAGGAGTTTGGATCGGGCAAAAAGAATCAAAAGCTTCAGTGCAAAAACTCATCGACGAACGGCTTCGTAAAGAGCCCGAAAAATACATTGTTCAGAAGTTCGAGCATCTCTCGGTGCTCGAAAATCGGATCGTGGATCTGAGGTTACATGCGCACGTGGATTGCGAACGCATCTTAGTGAGCAACACGCCGTGGGGCCGCGCCAATTGGATAAGCGGCGATGGCAAAGTTAACATTAGCAGCAAGGGATTCACGTCTCCCGTGATGGTGATGGGACAGAGCGATCTTAAATAATGGCCCCATTTACCCGACCAAAGATCTGCGCTTTTTGCGCCGAAACCGACTAATTTGGTCAGGGAAGCGCCAATCATGCCTTCTTATAGGTCGGCATAAGTATCCGATATTTATAAACTTATCAAAACCTCATCGCACCTCCCTCTATATTGACTAAATTCAAACTTTTAAAGGTCTAAATATTGTACTATAATAACGATATATGAGGAGGGATTAGCTCATGAAAGCCGTCCAAATTGCCAGAGATATTGTGCCAATCGCGGAGTTCAAAGCACAATCCGCAAGCTGGCTGGAGCACGTCCGGACCTCGGGGCATCCCGTCGTAATTACCCAAAATGGCAGGCCCGCGGGTGTGCTGATTTCTCCCGAAGAGTTTGACCGGATTCAACACCAAAGCCTTGAATTTATTCGTGGCGAAATTCGAGCAGGCGAAGCCGCTATCGCAGCGGGCAGGCTCTATACGTCTGAAGAGGTAAAGAGGCATCTTGAAGCTCGCAGAAAAATCAGGAAAAGCCTGAAATGAAAGTGATCTGGACCGAACCTGCTCGCGATCGACTTGTTGAGATTGAAGAATACATCGAGCAAAACTCCCCTGAGCGCGCCGTTAGTTTCGTTTTAGAACTCATGGAGCAAGCCGAAACACTTGCGAATTTTCCGGAATCAGGCCGCATTGTCGTTGAGGATGAAACGCAATCTGCACGCGAACTCATCTACAAAGGGTATAGGATTATTTACCGAATCGATAATTCTTCGGTTTACGTCTTGAGTGTTTTTGAGGGATCGCGACTCATGAGACGAGACGACCTAAAATAACGGCCCCCATTACCCGACAAAACCCTTGCGCTTATCTCACCGCAGGCAACTCAATTAGTCAGAAACAAACCATCACCTTCTCCTTGACCAACTCCCACCTCACGCCCTAAAACCAAGCACACTCCCTATGCAACTAGCGACGCTAACCTCCCACGTTTTCGACAGCAATATCCGCGCACGTGGGGATGCGTATTATCGCCAAGGATCCGTCTCACACCCAAAGGTGACAAATAACAAAGCCACGCTCACGGTCGAAGGCAGCCGCCGCTACCGTGTCACTCTGGATTGGCGTGATGCCGCCGAACGCGGGCGAATCTCACTTATCTGCACTTGCCCTCATTACGAGGACGGTAACTTTTGCAAACACTGTTGGGCCGCCATTCTTGAACTAGATCGCGAAGGAATCAGTGAACAAATCCCCGCAGGCCCCAAGCCCACACGCCTAGAAGTGATCCATGAATACGAAAGCTATGGCGATCCCTATGACGAGGGGGACGAAGACGAAGACGATGAAATCGATAAAATGACTGACGACGAGTTAAATGCCGAGATCGAGCGCGTGCTTGACTCGCGCGCCTCCCGCTCCACGCCCCAAAAACCCCAGCCCCCTCGAAAATCCGATTGGCTCCAAAAGCTCGACCTCATCAAGGAGGCAGGTAAAACTAACTCGACCCGCCCGCAAACCTCAAGCAAACCTCGCAGCTGCTACTACGTTCTTGATCTCGACAAAACTCGGCAAACTGGGCAAATCACCGTGAGTTTCTATCACCGCGAAACATTGCGATCTGGGACACAAGGACAACTCAAGCATCAGCGCATCTCTCACGATGACTTAGGTCTATACACCGACCCCTTAGATCGCGAGTTAATTGCCACTCTCATCGGGCCTTCGGCACAACTCTACGGGCAACACACGACCTATTATTCGGGCTATTCTTCGCCAACCTCAGCACACCATTCAATGCACTTCAATAAAGGCGTGCTCCCCACATCAATCCAAAATGAGCTCCTAGCAAAGCTTGCGCAAACGGGGCGATTCTTGCTCCAGGACACCCCCACCGCACTTACCTTCAACCCCAATGAGCTTTGGCGAGTTGAGCTTGATGTTATCGAGGTAGCTGAAAGCGCTGATCTAGAAGTCACGGCCTTTCTCAAACATGAGGATCGCCGCATCCCTATCCAAGAGCCAGTTCTTCTTTTGAGCTCTGGGATTATAATTTTCCAAGACCACCTTGCCCCGTTTCAAGACGTGCACCATTTTCCTTGGGTTGCCCTTATGCGTGGGAGCGGCGATTTTAGAATTCCACGCGCGGAGTGCGATCGATTTATTGAAACCATTTGCGAAGACGCGCTCACTCCACCGATACATTGGCCAGCTTCGCTTGCATGGCCACAGATTAAACTTGAACCAAAACCGCGCGCGGTTTTTCTCTCAGCTCCCCAACACTCAGCCTATAAGGGCTTTTTTCTTGATTTGGAATTCGATTACGAAGGCCGCAAGATCCTGGCATCCACAGCCGCCGCAAGCGCAACGACTCTTCTTGATCGCGAGCAAAGACGAATCATCCTTCGCGATCTTGATCAAGAGCAACGCCTGTTTAAGCAACTCAGCGACATCGACGGAATTAATTCCGCTGCACTCCCGCAAGGCTCTCTTCGCGTACTTTCGCGCGACTTTTCTCGCATCAGTAACCAAATCCTGTCGTGGGGCTGGCCGGTTATTGCTCAAGGAAAACTAGTGCGAAAAAGTGGCGAGTTTAAACTCAGCGTTGCGTCGGGCGTTGATTGGTTTGATTTGAAGGCAGAGATTCCGTTTGGGGATGGATTTTCAGTTTCACTTCTAGAGGCCATGGAGGCCATGAAAAACGGGCTAAAATGGATTACACTTGGGGATGGCAGCTTAGGAATGCTCCCTGATCACTGGCTTAAAAAATACGCACACCTTGCGTCCATGGGATCAGCGAATTCACAAGGTATTCGTTTTACTCGCGCCCAAGGAGCGATCCTCAGCGCATGGCTTGCTGAAGAACCGGATTTGAAGTCGGATCATGATTTTCACGCACTCCAGGGCGCTATACAATCATTTGCCAACATCAAACCCTTAGCCCCACCCAAAACGTTTAAGGGCAAGCTGCGTGATTATCAAAAAGACGGCTTGGGTTGGCTTGGCGCTCTTCGCGCAAGCTCGCTGGGCGGGATCATGGCCGATGACATGGGCTTGGGTAAAACTGTGCAAGTACTGGCGCACTTGGACGGCGAGAAACTGCGGCTTAAAGGGTCTCGCCCCTCACTCGTTATTCTTCCCAAAAGTCTGCTCTTTAATTGGCAAGAAGAGGCCGCGCGCTTTACGCCCAAGCTTAAAGTCGTGTGCTATGCGGGCGTGGATCGTGGAAAATGCCTGAAACAGATTCCGACCTCCGATCTGGTCTTGGTCACTTACTCGACGTTGAGACAAGATCTCGAAGCGCTGCGGGCTTTCGATTACCATTATGTGATTGCTGACGAAGCACAAGCCATCAAGAATTCTGAATCACTATCACACCGCGCGTGTCGCCTCATTCGAGCAAGCCACCGCTTGGCGCTAACGGGCACACCGGTTGAGAATTCGCTTACTGATTTATTTGCGATCTTAGACTTCGCGTGCCCTGGTCTATTAGGCACTGAGACTCAAACACGGCTGGGCAAAGCGGGCCAAATCCAGAACCTCGACGCTGAGGCTTTGAAACGGCTCTCGCAGGCTCTTAAACCCTTTATTTTACGACGCACCAAGGATCAAGTTCTCAAAGAATTGCCCGAAAAAACGGAGAAGATCATCCATTGTGAACTTAGCCCAACGGAAAAGAAAGTATATGACGAGCTACGTGATTATTATCGCGCAAGCCTCAAAGGCGAAATCGCCCGCCGCGGGATCGCCCGCTCCAAAATCATGATCCTCGAAGCGCTCCTAAGGCTCAGACAGGCTGCGTGCCATCCGGATTTGATTTCTAAAAAGACATCTAATCGGCCGAGCGCCAAAACCGAAACGCTGATGGCGCAATTAGACGAAATTCTTGCAGAAGGTCACAAGGCCCTCGTGTTTTCGCAATTCACGTCGTTTCTAGATATTGTGCGCAAGGCGCTTGAGCAAAAGAAGATCGCCTATGCTTATATTGACGGGAGTGTTTCGGCAAAAGAGCGTCAAAAGCAAATTGCGCAGTTTAGAGACGATTCGGAGTGCAAGATTTTCTTAATCAGTCTTAAGGCAGGCGGTGTGGGGCTTAATTTGACGGCAGCCGATTACGTTTTTATTCTGGATCCCTGGTGGAACCCTGCAGTCGAATCCCAAGCCATTGATCGCGCGCACCGCATTGGGCAAAAAAACAAGGTCATCGCTTATCGCCTGATCGCCAAGGGCACGGTTGAGGAGAAAATCGTGGAGCTTCAGCAATCCAAACGAAAACTTGCCGACGCCATTATTACGGCCGATGTGAGCCTACTTAAGAGTCTGACAAGCGAAGAGGTAGAGTGGTTGCTGTCATGAGGATGCAAACTCCGGCATCGTGGGCATTACGCGCTTCATGTATCCCTCAAACAAGGGAACGGTAAATCCATTTTCGCCATGAGCGAGGCTGTAAATCATCCCTTTGGCAATCAAAGTCGCTCGTGTTGTGGCAACTGCCTGTACTTCTTTTTTTAATATTTGAGCAATATCTCCTGAACGGTGCGACCCCGGCCCCAGCTCAGCCATAGCTCGCAAATATCTCTTTTCAGCAGGAGTGAGACGATCAAAACGAACTCTAAAAAAACTCGCATCCAACTCCGAAATCGCCAGATCAGTGGCCGACTTCGCGTCCTCTTGCGTAATGAGAGAGGCCTTTGCAAAGTGCCAACTAAACTTTCCCCATTCTTGAATAAAATACGGGTAACCCTTCGTCTGCGACAGAATCTCCACCAAGGCGCCTTCTTCAAACTTCACTCCGAGCCTCAAAGCAGGCGATTCAAGGGCTTCTCTGGCTGCCGTTTCTTTGAGGGGCCCAATTTCGGGATACTCAAACAACCTTTCGGCGTAAGACTTTGCTCGCCCTGCTTGACCCACGAGCTGTGGGAGCCCCGCGCCCATCAGCATCACAGGCAATTGGTTCTGAGCGCACTTATGTAATGCTGTAATCAGTGCCGCAAACTGATCCTCTTCGACATACTGCAATTCATCGATTAAAAGAGCGAACGCCGTCTTCTTTTCAAGTGCCGCTTTTCCCACTTCGGAAAAAAGATCGATTAAATCATTTTCAAGACTGCCCGTATCAGCAATTCCGGGTTCGCTCCCGAGATCGATTCCAAATTCGATATCCTGATATTTTACCTTCATAGCGCCGACGAACCCACCCAAAGCGCGCAAGGCTCGTTTTCCAAGTTCTCCGGTGGCAGTCATTTTATCTAATTTTAAAAGCGCCGTGCGCATTGCCGGAATCAGTAAAGCGGGCAGCGAGCGTTTCTCAGGCGCTTCGATAGAGACGACTAAAATACCTCTGGCTTCGGCTTCGTGCCCAATGCGTCCCAGCAGCACCGTTTTTCCAACTCCTCGAAGGCCCACAAGCAGTAAACTCCGAGAGGACAAGCCACTACGACATCGATCTAAAGCAATTGCCGCTTTTTCAATGATGTCTTCACGACCTGCTAATTCAGGTGGGCGGGTACCGGCGCCAGGAGCATAAGGGTTTGCACGAGGGTCCATATATAGTAAAGTTACCATAAGTTATGTTTTTTTGCTAACTTTAGTAACATTGCTATATTTGGTGGGGCCGCACCTAATAACGCAAGGCGCAACCGCTAAATCAATGCTTTAAGAAAATATTTTCCTAAAAACATACATTTTTACCAAAATTTTTTCCCAAAATAGCTAGATATAGCATAAAATCATGTAATGAAACGACAAATTTCATCAAAAATTGACACTTTTTTAAAACGAAAGCAGCCCCACACAAATGTGCTCATCGTTCAAGGCGCCAGACAGGTGGGCAAGACGTATCTCGTTGAAGATACCTTGTCCCAGCAGTCTCACGTGATTGCGATGAATCTAGAAAAGGAGCCTGCTCTGAATCTTGAGATCGAGCAATCCAAGAACTTTTCAGATTTTACAAAACTCCTGGAAGTGCGGAAGGGATTTAAATCCAACTCACATCAAACCGTCTTTATTGATGAAGCGCAAGAGAACTCACGACTCGGTGCCTACGTGCGGGACATGAAGGAGACATGGAGTTTCACCAAGACAATTCTCACGGGCTCTAGCATGAACCGGCTTTTTAGGGAGGACCAGAGAGTACCGGTAGGACGAATGGATTTTCTAACGGTCCATCCATTTTCTTTTCGCGAGTTCCTGAGATCCGGTGAACGCGAGCATCTTTTAGAGGCAGCACTTGATGCCCCCCTCAAAATCCACCCGACTTTGCATCAAGAACTTTTGCGCTCTTACGATTCCTTTTTGCGCATTGGAGGCCTCCCAGAGGCGGTTCTTGCGTTTCAGAATCCCGAGCGTGATTTTCGAAGTGTGATTGCCCACCTGGTGGCTTCACAGCGGGAGGATTTTTTACGCAAAGAAAAAGCCAAGCCTCACCTCTTTATCGAAGCCTTGCGTGGAGTCGCCAATCATGTGGGGTCCACTGCGAAATTCACTCACATCTCCGACAACAAACACGACGCCACCAAAATAATGACCCACCTCGTGGATTGGTTCATCGTTCATGAGGTTGAAGTCTTGGGCACGCAAGCGACGCAACGAACGAGCACAAAGCGTTACCTCTACGACACGGGCGTGCTTCGTTTTGTACGCAATGCCCCGGTTCCTGAGTTGAGTGTTTTGGGCACTTTAAATGAGGCTCTTCGAGTCCCATTAGGCGGAATCGCTGAAAATGCGGTCTTACTTGCGATTTTAGCAAAAGAGAATCATGTCCTCCCCGTTTCTACCTGGAGAAAAAGCGCTAAAGAACCATTGGAAGTAGACTTCGTTGTACAGGAGCAATCAATGTACGTCCCTATCGAGGTGAAGGCTTCCCTAAAGATTACCCCCAGGCAATGCCATAACCTAGTTGCTTATGCACGAACGCATGATGTCCCTAAGGGCCGACTCTATTCTTTTGCCGAGCCACAAAAGTTTGGATTCCTTACCCCCCATTTTCAGGTCGAATGTTTGCCGATTTATTTGGCGGGGGAGTGAGGCCTTTCACCCCAGCGGCACTCGATGCGCCAGCCCCTTGGGCAACAACCGCGCCCCAAACCGCACGCAGCGCTCTTGAATTGCCGCTTCATCATAGCGACTCGTCACCAAAATGCTTTGGCTTGCGATGCCCAACTTTTCGATGACGTCCAAGCCCGTTTCGCTTGAAGTTGCCTGGGGCCCCGTAAGCTCATAGTCGCAAAGGTAGAGCGGCGAATCGCCGGCCTCGCCCATGCCTAAGCTCGATCGATACCATTTTAGAATCTCTTGAGCGGAATAAAAATGCAGCACGGCCATCGGATTCGTGGCCAGGCGTGCTGACAAGCGAGACTCCCAGATCTGATGAATGCCTGGGTCATCATCCAAGATGACGAGCGTTTGCACCCCCTCTAGCGGAACCTTCGGCGCAAACCACAAGGGTGCCGCCGCTTTAGGAAGTTTCAGTTTGATGAGCGTGCCTTGGACTTCTTTTGGGCCTTTTGGGGGGCCTTCGCGCGACTCAATCTCAAGCGTGCCTCCCCACGATTCAACGGTTTGCTTTGCGTGAAACACGCCCAAGCCAGAGCCGCCAGCTTTGCCGTGGGTTTCACCTTGCAGGCCGATCTTTGCTAGGAGATGCGGTGGAATTCCCTTCCCGTTATCTCTGACTTCAATCACCGCGCTGCTCTCTTCGTCTCGGAGGGTGACATCAACGCGTCCCGGGGGGGTTGAAGTGTTGTCAAATGCTTCAACTGCGTTGTTAATGAGGTTTGAGACGACGCGTGAAAACTCCGTGAGCTGAAGCGTGGCAAATAGTCCGTAACCATCGTCGGTGTATGACTCGATGGTAATTCGCGGATTATCGGCATATTGCAGACGTTTTGAGGAAATTGCGGATTCAAGGACGGCCGAGAGGAGCTGGGTGGAGCGCTCTTCTTGGGAGAGGACTGATGAGGACGGGGCCGCGAGCCCGTTTGCCACTCCGACGTCGGAGTGGAGTTCGACATGCTCACCTGGGAGAGTGATCGTATTTTTGTCCCGATTGTTTTCGCGGTTTTTATCCAAGAGCTGATTCGCAATATCCCGAATGCGATTGGCAGCTCCGCGCAGCTGCACGCGCGCGTCTTCAGGGAGACCCGGGCTATTGTGGGCGACGGAGATCAGGGTGGCGAGGGGGGATCGGATGTCGTGGGAGACTTGGGTGGCGAGATGACCAAGCGCTGATCTGCGCTCATACTCGATCTTTCTCTCCTGCTCATTTTCAAGTTTCTTATAGAGCGCGCTAAACTCTTGAATAATAACTCGATATTCAGCTGGAAAATGGGCAAAATCA
>CAIRTR010000323.1 GCA_903881565.1 Oligoflexia bacterium
GGTATCTTCGTCGAGGCCTTCAATGCTGAGGCGGAAGGCAGTGGGTGAAACTATTCTTTGAACTTGGCCTGGGGCGCGCTCGACTTTTCCGGCCGCTATTATATCCTCCGTGAATGTAGGGGCGAATTTGATGCTCATAAAGGCAGGATCCTTTGAGCCACCCTCACAAGCGGGAAAGGTAACCTCCGTGATGACTGCCTCGTGGAACTCCTTTACTATTTTGACCTTATAATCTAAGTCTGTCCCGATAATCTCGCCACTTTTGCGCATAGGTTTGCGATCAAATAAGCTCTTGATCCAGTCGTAGAATGCAGGGCTCGTATCTGGACTGAGATCCAAGTTGAGCGTGATGTCTCCGTACTTGGGTTGGCCGATATGTTTTTTGGCTACACTGAAGTTGTCTAGTGGTGGTTCAGTGATGACATCAGCTTTGACACTGCCGCCGTCGAAGCTTTGGACATACCCCGTTGACTTGCCATCTAGAGATATGGCGAAATGTCCTACGGCGTAGCCGGTTTTAGCGGCCGAGGCGAGGTGGATACTGATTCCGCTGAATGCGAGGCCAATGATGATGAGAGGCAGATGTGATTTTTTTAGCATGGCGGATTCCCCCGGGGTCAAAGTTTCAGAGCCCAAATGCTCTCAATTAGGGTAAGGGCAGTGCGCCCATTTACCAAGTGAAAAAAGGGGTGCCCTCGTGGTGGCTTAGTGCTGGCCCAAAGGCGCAAGGGCTCACCGTCAATTAAATATCGCCCGGGGTCTTGTGAAGCGGAGCGTTCGGAAGCAGAGTTGAAGCATGTTTAATAAGATGACACGTTATCGAATCTTGATTTATCTTGGAATTTTTCTGACCGGCGCTACGGGTCTGATTTTTCAAGTGGCCTGGCAGCGGTACTTCGCGTTTCTGTTAGGCAACGAGAGCCGCTCCGTGAGTTTGGTGATCGCGTTCTTTTTGTTTGGTTTGGCGACGGGATATCGATCTTGGGGAAAATTCACGGCGCGTGGCCGGACACGGGGTCAGCTCCTTGCGATCTACGGTCTCATTGAAGCAGCAATTGGCATCTATGCTCTGGCGTTTCCGTATTTGTTTGCGATAGCTCAGAGGGGGTTGAGAGCGATGGGCCCGGGATGGGTCTGGGACGCTGTGGCCTCTTTTGCCCTTCTTTTTGTGCCTACTTTTTTGATGGGCGCGACGATTCCGATTCTGACCCAAGTTGTGCCGGATCAAGAAGAAGAGGTCAATCGCTGCCACGCCTCCGTCTATGGCTGGAACAGCCTGGGCGCTTTTGCGGGCGCGCTTATCGGGGGATTTGTGCTTATTCCGTGGCTGGGAATCCGAGGGGCGCTTGCGTGTGGAGCGGGGGTTAATCTTGTTGTGGGGATATTTTATGCCTGCAATCGTATCGAGGGGGAGGCCATTCGCCTGCAAGCGCGCGGAAAATCGCGCGAGGGTAGTGAAGCCACGCTCGATCTTGCGACTATCGGGGCATTGACCGTGATGTCGGGTGCGGTATTGATTTCGGTTGAAGTGCTGGCCATGCGGTTGATCGGCCTCACTTCGGGAAGCAATGTCTACGTTTATCCCATGGGCGTGAGTGCTGCGATCCTGGGAATGGCTCTCGGGAGTTTGAGCTTGAATAAATCTTGGAAAAGCTCACAAGGAATCCGTCCCCTTTCACGCGCATTGATTCTCTCTCTGCTCGCGCTCTCCGCGCTTTTCTTAACCGCACCATTTTGGCCGTATTGGTTGAGCTGCATTCGAGTGAGTTTGACGACGATTTCGACGAACTTTCGGGTTTTTCAGGCGCTGACTTATGTTCTTGTCTTGGCGGTGCTGCTGCCGTTCTTTGTTACGGCTGGACGAATTCTTCCCCTGTCCTATTCGCTGATGAACAAAGAGGACGGCGATTACGGGCGGGCCAGTGGGTGGCTGTATCACCTCAATACCGTTGGCACGGTGCTGGGTGCGCTCATTCTGGGGCATTTTGGTTTGAATGTATTTAGCCTGGAAGATCTGCTGAAGTTTGATCTTTTGATTCTGGGGGCCGTGGGTACGTGGGCGCTCTGGCGGGGCGAAAGTTACAAGGAGGCGGTGATCGTTGGCGTGTTGGCCGCAGGGGTGGCGCTTCTTGCGCCAGCCTGGAACCGCGAATCGCATGCGCAGGGGTTGTTTCGCATGAGGGATGCGCGCGACTTTCATTTCAAGGGTTTCTTCTCGGTTCCTCAGATAACTCGCGATGTGATTTATCTGCGTGATGATCCCAATTCGACGGTGGCGGTCTCAGAGGCACCTGCGCCCGACGGAACCAAAGCCTATTCTCTTATGACCAACGGCAAACCCGATGGGAATACGTTTAGTGGTGACTATAGCACCATGCTCTTGATGGGGGTGTTGCCTTACCTTCACGCGCCTGATGCTTCGAATCTCAAGGCGGCGGTCATTGGATTAGGCACGGGGATCACGGCAGGAATTCTGGGGCGTTCAAAGGACGTGAGCGAAGTGACGGTGCTTGAGCTTTCGTCGGCGGTGATTGGCGCGGAGAAGTATTTTGAGCAGGCGAATTTTGAGCTCTCAAAAAATCCGCGAGTGCATATCGTGCAGGACGATGCCTTCAGGTATTTTGCGCGGGGGGGCGGGGAAGGTGGAAAAACCGCAAAGGAAGGGGGTCTCGACATTTTGGCCTCCGAGCCCAGCAATCCTTGGGTCGCGGGGGTTGATAATCTTTTTACGCGTGAGTTTTACGAGCTAGCCGCCGCTGCGCTGAAGCCCGAGGGGATACTCGTTCAATGGGTGCAGTTCTATGAGCTTTCGGAGCCGATTGTGCTCTCGATTCTTGAGAATGTGAAACGGGAGTTTCCTTATGTAAAACTTTATCAGGTCAGTCAGGGCGATACCGCGATCATGGCTTCGCGAAAACCCTTCGATGGGGCGGCATTTTCGCGGCGATTTGCAGAGAATGAGGTGATGCGTGCCCTTAAGCGCGTGGCGATTGATGCGTTTGACGATATCAAGTTCCTTGAACTTTTTGATACTGAGGAGCTTTCCTGGCTTGCGAGCCGAAACACTTTAGGAACGCATTCGCTTGAAACTCCGCGATTAAACGAAGCCGCACGCATGCTTTTCTTGGGGACAGGGGTAGCGGTGAATCGGTTTTTTCCGGGAGAAGTATCGCGAATGGTGCGGTATCGGCAGGACAGAGAAGCAAACTTCAATCGATTGCTTGCCCGAAATATCGGAGGCAAGCCCAGTTGTGTTGATCGCCTGCTTCCGCCTTCGGTTTATTGCGATCGCTTCGATACGTTCATGAGTGCGAGCGCGAAACTTCGGGGCGCGGGGTTTGCGGAGGCAACAGAAGGGCAAATCCTTGGGGCGTATCGAGTACTGCGCGAGGAGGGTTTGCTTGCGGCGGATGCGGGGCTTCTAGCGCGAGTGGAAAGGCGATTGCTCGCACAAGGAACAAGCATGGGGTCATTCGGGAAAGAGGCCGTGGTGAGCTATTTTGAAGAACTTGCGCGCGATGGAGCTTGGGATCGCGCCTCTGCATCGCTTGAGCGCTTTAAGATGGCAGGGACGCTGAAGCCTGAAACGATTGCGAGTCTTGCGCGTGCGATTGCGGTGGCGCAGCTTTCGGTGGATCAGTTTTTTTCGGCGTATCGTTTAAGTAAGTGAGGTTCGTGGGGCGAGTGGGTTTTTGAGGGGGAACAAACGGATTGGTTAACCAAAAAGGACTAGGGGGGGTAGGGGGGATTTGGAGCTAACCAATCCGTTTGTTGTCTCTATCTATTGCAGCGGGTGTGCCAGAGGTCTTTTTTAAATTATTGGTGAGTTGTTTTGGTCGTTTAACCCTTTTTTCTAATGTGCGCCGACGTCTGCGATGTGTTTATGCTTTGGACGATGTGGGGTTTGTGTCTATCGTTTGGTTAGGAAGTTGGATTTCAAAGTTGTCCTAAATCGGGGAGTTACGGATGAAGTGTCAACGTATTGGTCACTTTTGAAGTGAGTGGTCGGGCGCATTTTTGAGAGCCAAGGTAGTAAATGCAGTTTCCCAAGAGAAGGCCACGCATCAGCAAAAGTTCGATGTCTTTTGCAAGCAAGTGTTTCGAGGGAAACAACTGTGGACCCAAGGGCGGCGGATCTAGCGCGTAAACTTGTAAGGCGTTTTGAGGTGAGGCTTGTGAGGTTCTCTGTGCGATTCAACTGAATTGATTTCTCGAAAAACTCAGAAAAAAATTTGGTTTTTGTAATTTCCCATTGACAACAAATTCACGGTTTTCTTTGTGTGGGTTAGGTCCAGCGTTTGTCCGCCTTGCAACAGGGTTCAGTGGCCCGCCTAAAGGTAGGTTCGAATTCGCGCGGAGTCCTTCGCGCTATGCTTTGATTCAGCTGTTCTAAAGGCATCGTAGAGCGTATAAAGAGATGCGATTTTCCCGTGTTATGCAAGGTGAATGAAAAATCAAATTCAAAGTGGTTTATCGGCCCAAGAAATTACAAGGAGTATTTCGGATGAAAACCTCTTATCCCAGATTCGGCGCCTTGCTGCAGAAGAGCGTAAGTTAACGACGCAGACTCTATGCAGGACTTGGCTTTGACTCGCTCTTTGCATACGCCGTCAAGGAACTTGGTTATTCTGAAGCCAGTGCTTCGCGCCGGATAAATTCGATGAGGTTACTTAAAGAAGTCCCTAGTGCCGCTGCCTCAATTAGAACTGGCGCGCTGAATCTATCGACCGTGAGTACGGTGCAGTGCTTTTTAAAGCGCGAGGAGCGGGACAAAGGGAAAATCTACTCTTCCGATGAAAAGCGTGAACTTCTAGATAAGATGGAGAATCTCTCGGTTCGTGAATGTGAGAAGATCTTGTTTCAAGTTTCGCCGGGATCGGCCAAGTCGAAAGAAACGAGCAAAGCGATTTCGAATAATGAGACTGAACTTAGGGTCGTCGTGTCGGATGAGTTGATGAAGAAGTTTGAGAAAATCAAAGGCCTGGTGGCCCATTCTTACCCAAAGTTGAGTATGGCGCAGCTTGATCCAGATCGAAAAAATGAGCGTCGCAAGAAGCGTAAAGAGAGCAAAGACGAAAAAGCTGCTGATGCGGATACTACCCCTCAAACACATTCGACTCCGGCGCCGGAGTCAGGTTTATCGCTAAAGCAGAGTCCAAGGTATATTCCCGCAGCTATCAGGTCTGAGGTGTGGGCGCGCGATAAAGGTAAATGTACTTTCGTTTCCCTTGAAACAGGTAAGAGATGCGAATCAAGGCATGGGCTGCAATACGACCACAAGATACCCCTCGCTTTGGGAGGGCAAACTGAACTGTCGAACCTAAGAATCTTATGTTCTCGTCATAACTCTTGGGAAGCGATTCAGAAGATCGGTCATGCGACGATGAAGAGATATATTCCGAATTTAGGATGATCGCGGTCTATTTGTCCGTGTCGCATGTCCTCGACTTATATGAACCGTAAATAGCTGCTTATCTTTGGATCAAAGATTGCGCTCATAGTTACATTCGTAATTACATACACTTACTGTCATTAAAGGCCCCTTGTAAGTCGAAACTCGCCGCCCAAACTCGAAAAATACTGCACAGCGTTAAAATAGTTCTAGGCAAGCGCCACTATCTCTGATACAAAGCGTCACGAATGGTACTCGGGTAAACCTGAAGGAGCAAATTTATGACGATCAAAAAATCTAATTTCCGCATGACAGGCTTAAGTGATGTGAGAGTTCTCGTGCTGTGTGCGATGGTTCTTGGCTTGGTGGCTGCAAAGGCCCGAGCTGAGCTGGTTTACGAAAACGAACCTCAACGTCAGGCTGCAGTCGCGGCGCGCGTCGATGATCGCGAAGCCACACGCCAGGTGCTCACAAACTCTGAGCGCGCTCAGACGGTCAGAGCCGTTGCGCCTCCAACCGTGATTCAGGTTCAGGCTCCAACGCCGGTGTATCAGCAGCAAATCGCACAGCCCGCACCTCAGCAGGCTCCGGCTCCCGTTTACATTGCCGCTGCACCGACGCAACAGCCTGCTCCCCAGGTTCAATACGTCGAAGCTCCCGCCGTCGAAGGAACTCATGCGACGGCCTCAGAGCTAACTCGCCGCTCACGGGTGAGAGAAGAATTGCGGAACGAAGATATTTTGTCACAGCGTCTTGAAGAGCTGCGCTTGAAAGAAGAAAAACAACGCACGGATTATTTGCTAGGACTTAAGGGGCAGGAACTCCAAAAAGAAGTGCCTGCTAATAACATCGCTCCAGAACCCCCAAAGGTTGAAGTGATCGCGGCTCCTTTAACGGAGCAGCGTTTGGCGGATAAGATGAACCCCCCTGCACCCGCACTAGCATCTGATGGGGCTTTGAACGCAAGCACGGCAAGCGCAAAAGATGGAGATAAACTTCAGATCAGCATTCGCCCTCGTTTTGGTTTATTGAATATGCTGGGCAGCTCGACTTATACAGTAAGTCCACGATTTGCTACGGGTGCCGCTGTTGGTTTAGGGTTGGCAGATAATCTTGCGATTGAAGCGGGTTTTACCTATGCCGAAATGGGCGTTACCATGAACAGTACGAACCCTTATGTCATCGCTTATCAGACCTGGTCCAACAGCATGGGCAATACGAGCTCTTTTGAAAACGCAGCGATGAAGCAAAACGTTTTTGATGTCTCCATCAAGTATTATCTGGCCAATGCAGAGGCGCGCCTGCGCCCTTATGTAGGAGCCGGCGGCGCCTATAGTTTGGGTTACATCAATTATGACTCTAAAATTCTGGATTATATGGCGCGCTCTGGCTACGGAACGATGGCGGGGGATTACCAACTCTCCTCGTACCTGGGAATGCTTTCTGCCGGAATGGATGTCCGAATCACCAAGAACCTCTCCATCGGCGCGGATGCAAAGTACTATAAAGTTCTCTCATCTCGTCAGAGTCAGTCGGCTACCGCTTCGACAACGGGTGCACAATATGGGGCGTATTCAGGCTATAGCTACTATCCCGGCTATTATGCCGCGAATCCCTATGCGAGCGCACTTTCTCCAGATGTGGATAAGCAAAATCTGAGCTCTTCATTCTCTCAGATGAGCTTCTACAGCATCATGGCGGCGATGAGCTTCACTTTCTAAAAAGTTTTTGGGGCCGCGCCGCTTCATTCGAACGCTCAAGCGTAAGAAAGAAGGTGGTGCGGACGGGTCCTCTGGGTTGGAAAAAGCTGTAAGCCTACCAATAACGCTTCACTCTTGCTATGTGCAGAATGACGCGGGCGGGCTTACAGCTTTTTTCTTATTTGGCGTGTGCTGCTTCCGCTGATATGCTGCGCACATGGAAACCCAAAATTTACCCAAGAACATACAAAGTCTCGACATCTTCAAACTTCAAGAAATCTCCCCGAGTGGTTCCCCGAGTGGTTCAAAGATATGGAAACTCGTCTTTGATCTCCCCGGCGAGAAGGTCAATAAATTAGGGAAAAAGGCGCTCGAGCAGTTTACCGCGCTTTTGCCTCATCTTGAAATCCTCGCAAAAGAAGGCAAAATCGATGCCTTGGTCATGCTCTCGGGCAAACCCACGGGATTCATCGCAGGAGCCGACATCACCATGGTTCAGGGTGTGAAGGATGCCTCCGAAGCTGAAGCCCTTTCGCGCGCCGGCCAGGCCCTTTTAAGCCGCTGGGAAGACCTGCCGTTTCCAACAGTCATGGGTGTGCATGGCGCGGCCTTAGGTGGAGGACTTGAATTTTGCTTAGCCAGTACCGCGATTGTGGCGTCCAATGATTCTTCGACGAAGTTGGGGCTGCCCGAGGTGATGTTAGGATTTATTCCGGGTACGGGTGGATGTCTAAGAATGCCCAGCAAGGTCGGGCTTGCCACTGCTTTGGACATGATTCTGACTGGAAAATCGCTCTCAGGCGAGCGCGCATTTAGGGGGGGGCTTGTTGAGGCCTGCCTTCCAAAGGAAAACTTTGAAGAAGCCGTGTTGCATTGGACAAAAGTGAACTTAGATGCTTTGCGCTCTGGAAAACGCCTGGCAAAAGAACCAAAACTAGGTGGAATGGGGGGCCCCATCGGCAGCCTCATGGAGAAAAACTCCATTGGTCGTAAGGTGATCTTCAAAAAAGCCCGCCAAGGGGTGCTCTCCAAAACGCGTGGCAAATATCCGGCGCCTCTTGAGGCCTTGGATGTGATGGAAGCCGCCGATGCGGCCTATGAGCGGGTATTTAAGGGCGCGGCCCGCGATCAAGTGATGGCTCGTGAAGCTAAAGGTTTTGGCAAAGTCGTCGCAACGGATGTTTCCAAAAATCTCGTTCGATTGTTTTTCATGATGGAAGACATCAAAAAAGCCACGGGCCTCCCACCCGGGGTGAAGGTGCAGGCTCAAGAGATCAAAGGCGCCGCTGTCTTGGGCGCGGGCGTCATGGGCGGCGGTATCGCGCAACTTTTTGCCGACAAGGGCGTGGTGACCCGACTCAAGGATCTTAATAGCAAAGCCTTGACTTTGGGCGTGCAAGCCGCAGGCAAAATATTCATGAAATCCGTTCATCGCAAGAAAATCACGAAGCGCCAGTTTCAGCAGAAAATGAATTTGATTGCGCCGGTATTGGATTATACCGGGTTTCGCGGCACGAATCTCGTCGTTGAAGCCATTGTTGAAAATATGGAAATCAAGCAGAACGTGCTCACAGAGCTTGAGACGCAGGTGAGTGAGACGTGCGTGATTGCGACGAACACTTCTTCTTTGTCAGTCACCAAGATGGCAAGCCCGCTTGCGCACCCCGAGCGTTTCGTGGGGATGCACTTTTTCAATCCTGTCAGTCGCATGCCCTTGATCGAAGTGATTCGCGGCGAGAAGACTTCGGACGAAGCGGTGACGACCACGTTTCAGTTTTGCAAGAAAATCGGCAAAACGCCGATTGTCGTAAAAGATGCTCCAGGCTTCTTGGTGAATCGCCTCCTGATGCCTTATCTTAACGAAGCGACTTATCTCGTGATGGAAGGTGTGCCGATTCCGGAGTTGGATGAGATCCTGTTGGATTTTGGTATGCCCATGGGCCCGATGGAACTAATCGACGAAGTCGGGGTCGATGTCGGTGAAAAAGTCGCGCACATTCTGCATGAGGGTTTTGGCGAGCGCATGACTCCTGCGCCCAATAACGGCAAGATCGTTGCGGCTGGCCGTTTGGGTAAGAAAAACGGCAAAGGCCTTTATGTCTACGATAAATCAGGTCGGAACAAAGAACTGGATCCAAAGATCTATGAGATTTTGGGGGTCACGCCTAAATCCGGAACCGTTTCAAAACAAGAAATCCTGGACCGTTGCATCTTGCCGATGATCAACGAGGCGGCGCGGTGCCTGGATGAAGGGGTTGTGGCAACCGCCGCAGAAGTGGATCTGGGGATGATCATGGGTACGGGGTTTCCGCCATTTAGAGGAGGCTTGCTCCGTTACGCGGATTCATTGGGCATGCAGGAGATCCTGGATCGGCTTAAGAAACTCAGCAATCGTTTTGGTGCCCGTTATGATGCGGCCCCGGGGCTGCTGCGGCGTTTTGAGCTGAAACAAGGGTTTTACAGTAACTAAATCGTGTTTAAAAATAGCGCACTTGCACACCTTTGGCGGAGTCCTTGGACAAAGTGGGTCGGGATGCGCTACCTGCGCTCCAAGAAAAACTCGCGCTTTTTAAGTTTCATCACCATCCTCTCCATCATGGGCGTCGGTGTCGGCGTGACTTCGATGATTGTCGTCTTATCGGTCATGGATGGGTTTGAGGCCGAGCTTAAGAAGCGGTTGATGTCGACTGATTTGCATATCTTGATTTTGCCTACTCCGGAAATCCCTGGGTTTGATTCAGGCTTTGTGCCTAAATTCGCGATGGATCAATCGGGGCTCAAGGATTTTGCGGCAAAAGATAAACGCATCGTGAGTTTCTGGCCGGTGGTTTCAACCGAGGCGATTCTCAAAACCGATCGCAAGGTGACTGGGGTGGTTCTAAAAGGAATCACCGCGGAGCGCTTGGCGCGCATGAAGAACCAGATCACCGAATCTGCGGATCCGCGGATGATGGTGGAGCGCTCAGGCGCTGACACGATCCGTTTGCCCGGAGCCTTTTTGGGGCAGGAGCTGGCCTATGAGATGGGCTCAATCCCTGGGGATTTTCTGACCATTATTTCGCCCACGGAAACCGAAGGACCGCTGGAGACGGTGCCCAGGCTTAAGCGGTTTGCCGTTGAAGGGGTGTATCACACGGGATTGCCTGAGCAGGAACTGCACACTCTTTTTGCCACCGATGCGGCGGTGAGGTCTTTTCTTCGCAGGGCCGATGTCGTGTCGTCTTGGGAGATAACGCTCAATGATTTTGAGCAAGCGCCAGCCGTGGCACGCGAGATTCGTAAGCTGCTTCCGAACTATAAGGTTCAGGACTGGGTGGAGCTTAACTCTAATCTTTTTGCCTCTCTTAAACTTGAGCGCATCTCTATGTTCATCATCTTGGCATTCATTATCGTGGTCGCGTCGTTTAATATTTTAACGACGCTGACGCTCATGGTGATGGAGAAGAAAAAAGAAATCGCAATTTTAAAAGCCATGGGCGCACGCGATGGCCAAGTCGCTGCCGTGTTCTTGGCTGAAGGGATGCTTATCGGGGCAGTGGGAGTCGCAGGAGGAGCGGCCGTGGGTTGGGTGATTTGTCAGGCCTTGAGACGCTACGAGTTTATCACTTTGCCCGATGTGTTCTATGATCGCACGCTGCCCGTGACGTTTGCCCCAGGGTATTACGTGGGGGTCAGTATTGTTGCCATCCTCATCGTACTCGCGGCTTGCCTATATCCCAGCCGAAGGGCTGCGAAGTTTAATCCGCTTGATGGTTTCCGTTTTGGTTAAGCGCGCGCTGGTAGCGTGAAAGCGCAATCAGCGGAAACACGTACGGGTATGACGGATAGTTCATGTAAACAATGCTGGGGTGCCCCGTGCCGACGGTTGAAGGATCGCTCCATTTTTTTCCGGCATTAAACTGCGTGACAAGATACGATGCTGCTTTTTCGGCAGTGTCGGTGCTTGCGAGCCCTGCTTCGGTAAGCGTGATCAAGGCCCATGCGGTTTGGGAAGGGGTGCTGAGGCCGACGCCTGCGAGTTTTTTGTCGTCATAGGATGCCGTGGTTTCCCCAAAGCCGCCATCACTATTTTGTCGAGATCTGAGCCAAGTGATCGCTTTGTTAAGCGCAGGCGTCCCAGGCGACTCGCCCGCGCGAATCAGGCCAACGGTTGCGGCACAGGTGCCGTAGATATAATTGATTCCCCAGCGTCCGAACCACGCGCCAAGCTGTGGGTCTTGGGTGGCATGCAGGTATTGCATCGCGCGCTGAATCGTTTTTGAATTTTGGCTCGTCATCCCCAGCCCAGAGAGTGCTTCAAGAATGTGGCCCGTGACATCGGGAGAGCTTTCGTCAAAGAGATCGGCGGAATCTGTAAAGTCTTTTGCAAACGAGCGAAGCAAGCCGTTGCCCGTGTTGTTTCGGCTAAAGGCTCCCCAACCGCCGTCACTATTTTGCATGCTTTTGAGCCATTTTGCGGCGCTTAGGATGGGTTTTTCAAACCCGCCTCCAGATTTATTGAGGCGATTGAGAAAAATAATAATTTCAGCCGTGTCGTCCGTATCGGGCGAATATTCGAAGTCCAGACCGAAAGCAAAACCGCCATTGTTGCTTTGCCTGGAGACTAAGTATTCGCCGGCGGAGCGCAGGTCGGCAGAAGCGGCGTCGTTTTCGCTGAGCGAAATTCCCATGAGGGCCGTATCCCAATATCTGCCGTCATCGGTGACGCCTTTGTAGCGACCCTCGCCGGAGTTCAGGTACATCTCTTCGGTGTAGGTAAATCCTGCGCTAATCGCGCGCTTGGTTTTGCCTGACAGAACCTCTGATGCATTAGGCATGTAGGTTTGAAAATCATCGAGTGCGGCAATGCTCAAGAGGGTCGCAATCGTGTAGCCGCCCATGCTGCCCGCGGGTTGTTGGATACGAAGGATTTTGTTGATGAGCATGCTATCGCCAGACAAAAGATGGGGGAAGTGGCGTTCCTTGGGCTGTGAGCGACCATTTGCCCTAAAAGCAGCGATTTTTGCGGGATGGGTAAAGAGCTCGTCGGCTGTGTAGTTTGGCCCAAGGTCTTTGGACAGCTCCATGCTTCGTAGATAAGCGATGGGCATGAGGTGGGGCGCAATCCACTGACCAAAGTCACTCATGTTGTAAGGGGATCCGTCCATGAACACAAGGTAGGGGATTGTAGGAATTTCATTCCACGGGAAATTTCCAAAAAGCGCGGCCACGATTTTGGTAAAAATCGAAGCTTTTTCCATGCCTCCTTTTGCGAGAATGTAGGCGCGTGCTTTGGACATAAGCGCGCTTTCAAGAGGGGCGCCTTGAGCCTTAAGCGCAAGGTAGTTGAGAATCGTGGCGTTGAGATCACCTGAGTGAAGATTTGTGTCAGCAATGGCGTACCAAGATCCGTCAGAGAGTTGCTCGGCCGCAAGGCGGGAGCGAAGCTCTAGCGTGTTCAGGCGAGTGCTACTCTGGCCAAGCCAGGCCAACAGGAGCTGATATTGAGAGAGATAATGGGTTCCTAAGTAGGAAGGGAGATTCCAATAATCTTTTCCTTCGGATCCTTTTTGCGTGTCTTTTTCGCGAAGGTCTAGGTTGATTTTGCGAGCGCGCTCGATCACCGATGTGACATCGGTTGGGGAAAGCGCGGCGTGGGCAGAGGAGAGGGTAAGGCATAGTAGGACTAGGATTCGAATCATAGTCAGCTATTTACCATTCGTGACTATTTGTGTCAATGTCCAGCAATGCATTGTTTTGTTGCAAGATATCGAATGGTTGCATCGTTTTTTTTGACTCAAAATAAGACTGAAGTTGTTTCAGTGATTTTCCGAAGAACTCTATGTGATTCAACGCTTTATTGCCCTTATTGCATTCGTGAGTGTGTTTGCTTCAAGTTTTTGCTCAATCGCCTGGGCTACTCCCGAAGAGAGAACCAAAGAAGGGCTGCTCCTTCGTGCGTTTCTCGCGGATCTCATCACGGCGACAAGCCAGGTCGATCCCGAAGTTCAGAATCAGCACATTCGAAGCGCGATCGCCCATAATCCCGAAATCGTGGAATGGGTGGCGGCCGAACGCGATCTTGAGCCCATCGCAAAAGAAGGCGACGTCGAAAGTGCATTGCGCACTTCGACCGATGGCAAGGGCGTAAAACCCTTTCTTGATGGGAAACTTGATGAAGTAATTCAGGACATTGCTTCAAGCCAAGGCGGCGAGGGGATTGCCGAGACGCTTAAGAGTCATCCGGAGCTTCGAAAGCCGATGGCGATCGCGGGGGCTAAGCATTTTAAGGACCTCAATGTTGAGGGCCGCATAGAGCTGCTTAAAAAGGCGGGTGATTCTTCAATTGAGAAGATTCGTGAGGCGGTTAATCAAAATCTCGAGCGGGCTCGAATGTCTGAGTCAGCGGCCGTGAAGATGCTCATGGATCCTGCTCATGCCATTCAGATCGCGGATTTTCCAAAAGACAAAGCGGGGCTTTTCAATGAATTGGTGGTGAAGTATTATGATGCGTTGCCCTTGCCCGAAAAACGGCTGATCATCATTGAGCAACTCAAACTACCTCCCTATTCGAGCATCGATAAACAGCTCTCCGTTCTACTTCAGAATTCGGGGCCTGCGATCCAAAAACTTTTTCAGCTCTTTGGCAAAGATGCAAAATCGCCCATTATCAGAGCGGCCATGACGGAACTTTTCTCAAGCGTCAAACCGTTTCCGGGGGCAGAGGCGATGAAGATGGGCGAAGCTCGGTTGAAAAGGCCTCTTGACGAAGTTTTTTCGGAATTCATTGAGGAGCCCCTAGCAAGCGCGACGGTGGGGCAAGTGCATCGGGCACGCTTAAGATCCAACGGCCAGTGGGTGGTGGTGAAGTTCCTGAGACCCGGCATCAGGGAGCGGGGCAAAAAAGATATGGCGGTGTTTAAGTCCATCATCAGTGATAGCCCTTTTGAAAAAGCGCTGGTGACGAATCTCGAAGAATCACTGATGTTGGAGCTTAATTTTTTATATGAAGACGCTAATATCGCGGCCAGTAGTTTCTATATTCGTCCTGAGCAGGGTTTATCCATTGCAAAGAGAGTCGAGGGACTTCCTGCATTTGAAGATTTGCTCATTTTAGAGATGGCTCCAGGAATAAATATGTCAAAGCCGCTGCATGGCATTTCACCTGAATTGAAGGGACAAGCGATTAATAATTTATTGGAGCGCTGGTATGATGAAGCGATTTTTGGGAGCGGGAAATTTCATGCGGATTTGCATCCCGGCAATCTGTTTTATCAGCCCCAACCCGGGAAAAAACCTCCCTTTTTACTTACCGTAATTGATTTTGGTGCTTATGGCGAATTGACGCTGCCCCAGCGGCGCGGGTTCATGGCTTTGTCGATGGCGGTGGTGTCGCAATCTCCTGAGCAGACGCTGGATGCGTTGGCGGATATCTCTGAAATTCCCTTTGAGAAGCGCGCGAAGTTGCTGGGCGAGCTTCACTTATTGTTTGAAAAAAAGATGACGATTTCTCAGCGGATGACCGAGGTTTTTATTACTGCGGTCGATGGGGGGCTGACGCTCCCACGCACATTGTTGCAGTTTAATCGGGGGCGCACGTTTTTGGAAAAAGCGCTCGCCGAAGTGAACAAGGAGTTGGATGTCCTTGATCCTAAGGGGCGAAAGCTTCGGTTTGATCCGATACGCACTTATCTCACGACCTCCGCAAAAAGGGTGGGGCTGAGCATGCCAGAGACGATAAAGGGGGCGATAAAGAGTGCGATCAAGGGACGCGTGATGGGCGTGTTGGGTCGCGAAAAGCCGGAGGAACCCGTTGTGACTTTGGAAATGCTGAACAAGACACTGACTGATAATCGAGACCGGATGTTGGGCTATTTTCGGTGTAGTTTGAGGGGCGCACTGCAGGCGCTTCTGGCGGGGGGATGAGAAGTTTTACCACTTCTCTTCGACAACACCCGCGAGATGATTCGCAAGTCTTGCGCTTACAAATAGGAAATCACTGAGCCGATTGAGATAATTCAATACCTCGGCCCTCAGTGGCTCCAAGTGATGAAGATGAACCGCCGTACGCTCGGCCCTTCGACTGACTGTGCGGGCGAGGTGGAGCTGAGCTGCGGCCCGGCACCCGCCAGGGAGGATAAACTGCTTCAAGGGCTCAAGCTGGGTTTCGAACTGGTCAATGCATTGTTCAAGGGTGAGGGTCTCGTTATTCCCGATAAGAGTGCTGCTGGTTTTGGCACCCGGCGGAGTTGCAAGCTCAGAGCCCAGGTCAAAAACGCTTCGTTGAATGGCCGTTAGTGGCGCGCGCAGCGGGGAATCTTTGGAAAGTTCGGTTAGGGTGATTCCTAGGTGGCTATTAAGCTCATCCAGCGTCCCATAGACCTCGATTCGCAGGTGATCTTTGGGAACCCGTACTCCACCAATCAGTCCTGTTTCACCCTTGTCTCCAGTTTTCGTATAGATCTTCATTTGTACTTGACCATAAGCCACTTTTTTGGGTAAGCAAAGGGTCTAGTCTTTTTAAGGTGCGGGCTTAGCTCAGTTGGCTAGAGCGCCACGTTGCCAACGTGGAGGTCGAGGGTTCGAACCCCTTAGCCCGCTCCAAAATTCAAATTATTTAAGTCCAAACAAATCCATTCCGTAGGCATAGACTTCTTCTTCGGCAGACGCCGCCACAAGCGTGCGAATCTCTTCAATGGCCTTGATCATAATGGCGCGGGCTTTGGGGACGTCTTGCCGTGAAATGCTGACCACCGATGAATAATGAAGGTCATGGGCTTGCGGCTGATCCAGTGACTGAAGTGTCCTCACGCGCCAGTTGGTGTGGTGCTTTGAAATCATCGGTGAATCATTGCCGAGATGGATGCTCGTGGTGCCGACATGGTATTGGCCACGGTCGGTTACCACGACGCCTGTGGTGACGAGAAAATCCAAAATTCCATTCACTTTCTGGAGGGGGAGGCGCAAGTATTTGGCAATCGCTTCTGGGGTTTGAAAACTGGGGACGGAGACGAGCGCGTGGATTGCGCCATAGTGCCAGGAGCTGTAGTAGGTGGATTGATCGTCGCCTTCGAGTTTTCGTTTGAATTCGAGTCGGTTTTTGAGCAAGGTTTGCGCGTCGAGCGCTTTATGGATTTCTCGATCAATATAAGTTTTGAAGGCCGCGTTTCCAGCGCGGGCAAGTTGAACCAGCAGGAGCAAGAAATGCTGTTCATCGGGCCGATGCCCGAGGTAGGTGCTGAGATCCGACGCCTGTTCCATGCTCAGATGTGCGGAGCCACTAAAAACGTGGGTGATGTAAGCCGTGTGGCAGCGCAGGGCCTCTGCGATCCGCTTCTTTTCGCCTCGTCCGCGCCCCGGGCGGCTTAGGAGCCAGTCTTTTAAGTAGAGTTTGTAATTTCGGTAATTATAGATAGATCCTTGCATATTCGGGGTGTTACCATACTTTATTGACTTGTGCTCAATTTGTGAGCTGTAAATTGATAAACTTTCAGTGTTAGTGACGAAACAGATCAAGTATTGTCTCGCCATAAACGCGGTGTTATTCAAACGCAGCTTAAAGAATTGGAGTCTGATATGAAATGTTGGTTTTTGGTTTTGCCTTGTTTGGTCATTACATTTTTTGCAGCCACGCTTGTCCATGCGGCAGCCGGCACCGAAAGCAGTGGGGGCACCGAATTCTATCAACCCACTGGTGCCTGGTTCAAAAGTCTGAACGCAGATCGAAAGATTCGGACGTGTGTTCTGATCTCGGATGATTTTGGTGTTGAACGCCAAGGCTCCGATGGCGCGCAAGCCACCTTGCAATTGGCGTTTAAAAAGTGGGGCGATTATCTTCTGGAAAAACGAATTCAGAAGTTTCCGGTGAACAATATTAACGACGGATATTTTTTTAATACCGAACTTGAGATGCTCGATACCTGTGGCGCAGGCGAGCAGACCGAGGACCTTCGCGTATATTTAGGATTCAAAGACGAGCAGGTCTTGGCCGCAAAATCCAAATTTACAAAGCCCTATGGTTTTGTGAGTTTAAGTTCGAATTCCTCTTCCCACCATAAGTGGCAACAGGGATTTATCTATATTGCCACTCCCTCTGAGATTGCGCCCGCGCCCGCCTGGTCCAAGGGGGGCGATCATCTCTTGGGCATACTTCTTCATGAGGTGGGCCATATCCTGGGTAATGGTCATCTTGATGGGACCATCATGGAATCCAATTTAGGCGAATGGCTCGGGTATGCGCAGAGCTTTCGGCAGTTTAGCCATATCGATGGCGCAAGAGAGCTGCGAATTTGTGTGGCATGCGCCGCAAAGTATGAGGGTTTGATAGCGGATCAAAGTGCGTATTCGGCGGAACATGGTTTTGAGGCGCTTGTCGGGAAGAAACCGGCGCAACTTTCACAGGCCGTCTTCTTTAAGAAAGAAAAAGAAAATCCTGATGGCTCACATGGTGAGGATTATAATTTACCCGAAGGAGAGTTGGTCTATAGCGATTTGAGTGGAGACACTTCATTTACGCTTAAATCTGAATCTGTCATCGCGAGTAATGCGATTGATGTCCCGATCTTTGGCGGGTGGCGCTCTTATGGAGAAACTTTTATTGGAACGCTGAGCTCTAAAGAGGGGCGTATTTTTCCTGTCGTGATTAACTTGAATTCAAACGGGGCGGCCTTTGAAATTCAACTCATGGATCATCAGCATTATCCTCAGGTGCTGTTTTGGTCCTCGTGGGCGAGTAAATAGTGCTTGGTCAGTGGGAGCGGACGCAAGTGTGCTATGGTTTAGCGATAGCGAGTATTATGTGATGACGGATGTGGGGATGAACGTGAAGTTTCACTTTTGAAAATTTCCGTTGAGTTCAATAGCCGTAAGGTGGCCGCCAGGGATGTGCCGACGAACTCATCTGTGATAATTCGCGGAAAAGCCCGGAGAAAAGCGCAGTTATTGAATTAATTCATTGACAAGGTATTCATGATTTCGATTGCCCGAGATTGCCCTAGCCTTAAATCACGCTCAGAAGGGCCTCAATCCTTCACCCGAGGGCGGTTTCGGATCCACGGAAGGTCCATGCTGCCCTGATTTCAGTTTCATTGTCTAAGGGAATCCTGGCGCGTCTGAGAGGGGGCCATTTTCCCGTGGTATGCAGGCAAAATGAATAACAAAGCCTCGGCAAATTTGTCAGCAAGAACCCTATCCGATGAAAATCTTTTGTCCCAAATCAGATGCTTGGCCGCCGAGGAGCGTAAGCTCACGACTCAAGTCCTTGAGTTATTGCGGGAGGTGGAGCGGCGTAGACTTTTTGCGGGTCTCGGCTTTAGCTCGCTCTTTGAATACGCTGTAAAAGAACTGGGCTATAGTGAAGCCAGTGTCTCACGGCGGATAAATTCGATGCGGTTACTCAAATGCAGAGAAGCTGGACCTTTTGGCAAAAATGGAGAACCGCTCCGCCCGTGAGTGCGAAAAGATCTTGTTTCAAATTTCTCCAGAATCGGCAAAGCGTAAAGACAAGATGACGGTGGTTTCGGCGACCCAAACTGAAATCAAAGTCGTGGTATCAGAAGAGGTGGTAAAGAAGTTTGAGAAGCTCAAAGGACTGTTGGCTCACTCCAATCCGAATCTAAGCATGGCGCAGCTTTTTGAGCTTCTTGCGGATCGCATTCGACGATGAAGCATTATATTCCAGACTTGCAATAATCGCCTCTCAAGCGTTTCTTCTGTTTCTCATTTTTTAAGCTGTGGAGTTGGAAAATTTCCATCGAGTTCAAAATCTGAGCGCCGAAAAACAGTTCGATCGGTCGGGACTTGGATTGCCTGAAGGCCGAGGGGTTTGAATTCTACTGTTTCGGCGCTGCTTACGCAAAACCATGAACCGTCCTCAACAGGTTTGCGCGCTTGAAAGGCCGAAATTTTCGTGACCGCGATATTGAATCCGAGTTCCGCACATCTTGCTGATTTGAATCGAATCACTTCTGCGCCGCGATCACGAAGTTCTGAACCGACCTTCTGGGAGGCGGTATAGGAGTTAGGCGCTGCGAGGTCTTTCTCAAATTTATGGAAAGGAGGACGCGTCAAATCAGCACAAGACTTTGTTTTAACTTGGGCTGCAAATACCGTGATCGACGTCTCGAAGACACCAAAGTCCGCGTGTGAACCTGAACGAAATAGAAAGCTGTAGTATGCCTTCTCGGCAAAAGCCGTTTCAATATTCTCTGATCCATACCAAAGTCCACGCCGGTCAGAAGTTCCGAGACGCGATCCGTGTTTTAGGGGGGGGTAACGAAAGGGAGTCCAAAGAAGATAGTGATAGCGGTTGCACTCATCGTCGTGAGGCTGAGGAGGTTTTGCATTATCGATCAACTCTTCGAGGATCGCTTGCTCCTCGTCGCTATCGACGAGCTTTCGTGTTGCAACGATGTGTTGCGCTTCAACGACTCGCCAAGGTTTTCCTTGGTAAGCGGTAAATTTAAACTTTGGCGCGCATTGCGTCCAAATATCCTGCGACATGAATGAGCCCTTGAATGTTTTTAGTGAGATTGAGTGGGATTCCGCCTAAGTGATCATTTGAAGCCTTTAGCCATCGAGAGCAAAGCTCAGACTTGCCCCCAAACAAAGTGTCGAGGCTGCGGTAGATACGAACCAGCTGCGAGGCTGCCTCGCCCTCTTTAGTTTCAAGGGAGATCGTAGATTGGCCTTGGTACATTCGCGAGAGGGTGGCTTCACTGATGCCAACGATTTGTGAAAGCTCCTTTCTTGAAACGCCTAAAAGATCGGCTGCACGAAGCAATGCTTTTGTAATTACCGCTTCTTTCTTAAGCTGGTCCGGGCTGGTTACCATTTTTGCGGGTGCCATAAATAGCCTCTCTTTCACTTGCAAGAATAACATGTATTTGTTTCAAATGCAATATCCCTCGTTCGGAGGTCTTTTTGCACGTTTACATGGCTTGCTTGCCGTACCAAAAACTCCCGAATCTCGATTCGAGCTTTTGCGAAGCGATTGGGACTCTCGGCAGGCGCCGCCAACGAGATCCTCAAGGGTGAGCGGCGGGTGTCTGCGAAGATGGCCGCGCGGCTCTCCAAGCGCCTGCTGCTGGACCCCTCCGAGCATGCGGCACTCATCGGTGAGTTCCCTGAGCGCGTGGCGCGGGCGGTGCGCGAACTGCCGGTGGAGCTTCGCGATGTGAGTTCGCTTACGATGCCGGCGGATCCGAAGTTGTTACCAGAAGCCAAAGTTATTTTGCGCCGAGCACAAGATCAGATCGAATAGCATACACGACCCGTTAATCATCAGCCTTCTTCCTGCTACTGCTATTGTAAATGACCGTGGAGGAGATGAACTTGGTTTTCGGCTCGTGCGGACTCGGGTAAATCCATAGGGGAGTTCCGGTGAGTCATTAGGGCATTCGCAGAGTTTTAGTCAGTTTAGCCAGAAGGTCAAAGACCCGTTTAAGGGTTGTAATACTCCACTCCCGTAGAGTCGTTCCCGCCGACAATGAAGGGTTTGCCATTGGCAAGCCAAGTGATCGCCGGCCCGGCGAAGGAACTGTGGCTGTAGATGAGATAAGTGTCCGCTGAGGTGGGTTGGATGAATTTGTTTCTGGACTCAAAAAGGTGGGGTTTTCCGTGAGTTATTTACCCACCACAAATTCTTCGGTTTTGATGTCGATTCGGGTCATTGAAGAAGAGGACGAAGAAGAAAACTCGTTTGACGCATCAAGCATCAAAAAGGGGTCGGACCCTTTTTAGCCTTCGCCTCAAGCCGTGCGGCCCGAGCGGCCAGCCTAGCTTCACGCACCACACGTCGTTCGCTTTGCTTCACTCGTCTTTTTTCACGAACCGCGACGAAAAAGTCCACGATGTAGTCCTTGGCGGACCAAAGACTGATGGCGAGCGAAATATACAAAAGAACCTGGCCCGCCATGAAAAGCGGAATCCCAAAAAGGGTTTGCCCCATGATAAATGGAATCGCCACCATCTGGGTAGTCGTTTTTAGTTTTGCAGATCCCGAGGCCCCGATGATGAGGCCTTCAGCGCTGGCCAGGGCGCGCAGCCCAGTGATTGCCATTTCGCGACAAATCAGTAACATGACAATCACGGGATGAATGCGTCCCATCTCTTGCAGCATGATCAAAGCTGATACGACTAGGAATTTATCGGCAAGGGGATCCAAAAGTTTGCCATAAACCGTTTCTTGGTTGCGGGTTCGCGCCAGATATCCGTCAAAAAAATCCGTGATACTTGCCACAGCAAAGACTAAGGCGGCCGCTACATCCCAGGTGGGGTCCTTGACGAAGAGCATGGCCACGACAATCGGGACGAACCCCATGCGGACCAGGGTGATGATGTTGGGCGTGGTATTGAATTTGAGTTCGTCGTGTGCTTCTTTGGGTTCTTTTTGTGATACTTTTGCTTCTGACACGTTCTTCAGTATGAGGAAGTTCCTCAGAATGTAAAGAGGACTATTCAAAACCAGGCTCTCTTGGCACAATAAGGTTATGGCAAAGGGTGTTCAATGCGCGGTTCTGGCACTGGGGGTTATTGGGGGGACTTTTGCCGCTTTTCCGGGCCACTCTGCACAACTTAAAGTCGATGTCCCGGAGACCGGTTGTGAATCCCAATATACCGCCCCTCAACTCAAGAGCATGATTGAGGATCGGGATGTTAATGCGCAGGCGCGGCTTGATCAGGATTACTATGGCTTCAAAGCTGCAATGCTCGTTCACACGTCCGTGGATGTGGCTTACAAAGTTTTGACGGATTACGCTGTGTATAAAAAACTGGTGCCCTATATCGATCGAACTGACTTTGATCCCAGCACGAAGAGGCTTATTTTGGAGGGAGGGATTTGGAAATTTCGTTTAAGCTCCCTCATTGAGTTTAGTGAAACGCCGGGTAAACTAGTCCGTTATCGCATTATCGCCGGCCATTTTGCAGGCCTAACAGGCGAAATGCGGTTTGAAGGCAAGGGCGAAAAAGGCGTTTTGGTTTGTTTTAAAGGGGGGGTGAGTGGAACGCAATGGCCCCCCAGATTTGTAATCGAACGCGGAGCAGAAATAGTCTTTGGTTTTACAGCAAAACGTATGCGATCCTATATGGAGTCCCAAGAAGAACAAGGTACCAATGACGCTAGGGATGCCATGAAGGCAACTAACCGGGAAAAAGGAGCTTCCCCCTATGATTCAAAAGATTCAAAATCAATCCCCCAACCTCGAAAACGTATTAATTAATCCTCGTCGATCCTTTGATGAGCGAAGAAGACTTCCTCGTTTGAGTGTTTCAACGGAGCAGTTTCGTCTAGAGCTTCTTGATAAAAATTCGCACGGGAAAGTGTTTTCCGTCAGCGATCTTTCCGAAACCGGAATGGCGCTTCGAGTTTTGGATGTGCAAGACCTGAAGTTTTTTCCCGTCGCAGCAGAGCTGAAGGGCACTCTTAACTTGAGGGGCAAGAAAATTCCTGTTCAAGCGAAAGTTCGCCATCTGACACCCGAATCCATTGGGTGCGAATTTATTGATCTGGCCTCCGAAATAAAACAGCAACTCTCCTCTTTTTTGGATCCTGCAAAATTGGGCAGCGAACTTAAGCCGCTCCCTGTTTCTGAAGGACGAATGCTTTGGTATCATGGTCCTTCGGGGACTGATCTTTTGATGTGGCGGCATAACGACGGTCAATATTGGAAGTTCACGCTCTACGTTTTGGGAAGCTACATTCAATGGGAAGAGGGTCCTGGAGTTTCAACCGGAGTCAGCAGAGCGTCGGGGGATCTGGTGGAACAACGAGGCATTCTAAGGCTTGAAACGTGCCTGCTTGAGGCCGATGACAAGGTGGATTCAGATAAATTACTCATTGCAAAAAAACTTCTGCTGGGATCTAACTTGCCCCAAGATCTTAAGAAATGGTGCGTTCGGCATTTTGAGTCCACCTAGAGTTAAGTCAGTAAGAAGGAGTACGTATGGATCGTAACTTTGCGATGGAATTTGTTCGAGTGACGGAAGCTGCAGCCCTTGAAAGTGCGCGGCTCATGGGTCGAGGTGATGAAAACCTTGCCGATCACGCTGCCGTTGAGGCAATGAGAAAAATGCTCAGTTCGATCAACTTTGATGGAACCGTTGTGATCGGTGAAGGGGAGCGCGATGAAGCGCCGATGCTTTATATCGGCGAAAAAGTCGGCAAAGGCGATGGCCCTCGTTTGGATTTGGCTTTGGATCCTCTTGAAGGAACCACGATTTGCGCTAAGGGTGGCAATAACTCTCTGTCCGTGATCGCGATTGCGGAAGAAGGCAATTTTCTGCATGCGCCCGATACGTACATGAATAAAATCGCGGTGGGTCCTTGGGCAAAGGGACTGATTAGTTTGACGGCGAGTCCGACTGAAAATCTTAACAAAATTGCAAGAGCCAAACGCTGCGATGTTGAGGATCTGACGGTGGTTATTTTGGATCGTCCTCGCAATGCGGATCTCATTGCAGAAGTTCGCACGGCCGGCGCTCGGATCTGGTTTATTGGCGATGGCGATGTTTCTGCCGCCATTGCGACAGCGAAACCCGATAGCGGCGTAGACGTACTCATGGGCAGTGGCGGCGCGCCCGAAGGCGTGATCGCTGCGGCAGCATTGCGGTGTATGGGTGGAGATTTTCAGGGCCAGCTGATTTTCCGCAAAGAAGACGAAAAAGAACGCGCCCGAAAAATGGGGATCACCAATTTTGATCGAATCTATGAGATCGATGATCTGGCTCGAGGCAATGTGATGTTTTGCGCAACCGGCGTGACCCAGGGAACTTTCCTCAATGGGGTCCGGTTCTTCAGTGGCGGCGCCAAAACGCAATCCGTGGTGATGCGTTCGGAGTCCGGCACGATTCGTTATATCGAAGCGGACCATCATTTTCATTTGAAACCCAGGTATTAAACTAAAAAAGTCGAGAAAAGGAATCAACTTCAATGGCTGAAGCTCAATTTCAAGAAGTAATTGCAGTGGATTATGACAAGTTGTTTCAAGCGATCACAAAGTACGAAGATTATCCACAGTTTGTGAGTGGTTGCAGCGGTGTGAAGGTCGAGCGCAAAGGGCCGGGACAGGCGCGCGTGGCTTATGACATCAACATGATCAAGGACATCAGCTACACTCTTGATCATAAAGAGGACCGCGAAAAAGGGACGCTTGAGTGGTCCTTGGTTGCCAGTGATTTTATCAAAAAGAATAACGGGGCCTGGAAAATCAAGAAGTTGGCTGGCGGCAAGTGCGATGTGAACTACAGCATTGAGATTGAGTTTAAGATTCCGGTGCCGGGGATGATCCTCAATCGATTGGTTAAGAGCAGCCTGCCCGCGATGGTAAAGGGGTTTGTGAAGCGCGCGGAAGCGTTATAAGAAGAGTTATGACCATTTCTGATGATCTGCAAAGCAAGGCCTCTGAGATTGTAAAAAAAGTTCTCACCGTCGGAATCGGCGCCATTTTCCTCACCGAAGAAAGTGTTCGTGCCATGGTCTCCGAGTTTAAGCTTCCCAAGGAGCTCCTGCACGGAGTGTTGGAGACGGCGAATAAGACCAAAACAGAATTTCTCCAGAATATCTCGCAAGATATCGTGAAAAAGTTTGTGGACCGTATTGAGCCTGCGGCGCTACTGGATGAGTTCTTAGCCAAGCACGTCGTGGAGTTTAACGTCAAAATGAGCTTTTCTCCCAAGGCCACTCCTCACGGTAAGCACGGCAAGCACGTTGCTTCGGCGGCAGCACCGGACAATGTTGATCCGGCTGACTAGTTCCTAGACACCTCGTTCAAGCATTGCGTCTTTTTCTTAAGGCCCAAAACCTGGGCTAACTCATTAATATTGCTGCGTAAAAAATATTTCTGCACGTCTGTGTCGCGGGTGGCATTTCGATTGCTCTATCTCACTGCATGACGGCTCAGGAGAGCCCGAAGGAGTAGAAGCAGTCGCAGTTCTAAAACGAGAGAGAAGAAGGAGTACCCGATGTCAGCCACCTACGATAAAAGTCAAAAAGTCACATTTGTTTACAAAAATTTCCACAAACTTTACCAAGAATCCAAGGGTCAAGCGCAGCCCCAAGCCCAAGCGGCACTGGCCCCTGCTGCTCAGCCTCCTGCTTTTATGCCGTCGTCACCTCCAGCTCCCCCTAAAGGCAGCGGAGCGGTCCTTAAGGCCGCCCAAGTGGATCAAAACTTTTTTGCGCACGTCAACTCGGCCCAAGTTAACGTCGCCCCTTTTTCCCCTCCTCATTTGATTGGAAAGCGCGTGGCACGTCCTTCGGTTTTGCCGGATTCGTTTGCAATGGCTCCCACGAATCCCGCTCTTGAAGGGTTGAAGGATAACCTCAAAGCGTTGAATGATCTTCATTCCCGTCTTCGCTTCATGCTCAAAGAACTTGAGGAATTGATTAAGGATTAATTTGAAGGATTAATTCAACATCGACTATTGAGCGCGTCTGAGTTATAGCCTGCCCTGCGGAACAGCGTTTGGTTTCGCGGGGGGTTCACAATGTTTTCAAAAAGACTTTCAGTTATCGCGTTTCTTTCCTTTAACCTCATTGGTTCCATGCAGGCCTGGGCAGTGCCCACTTGCGGCGAGGTCCAAAACTATTGGTACGGCAAGTACCTTAAAGACTTCAGCGTGACCTGGGATACCACCACTTTTGTTTGCCCTGGAAACGAAGCGCGATTCGCGCTGGCTCTTTACGACATTGAGATGACCACTTTTCGCCCTAATAGCTCAGGCTATTCTCCCGATTTTTATAGGCTCGTTTTTGATAACGTCGTGCACTTCAATGGTGGCGCGAATTGCACAAGCGGCATTCTGGCCTACACCCATGGTTCCGACATTAATCTTTGCGCAGCATTTTTCGCAGACTCTCGCGAGGACCGTGCGAGTACGATTATTCACGAGACTCGGCACACCCAAGCTGATGATCCCAGGCACGTGATGTGCGTAGGAGGTCCTTACAATGGCGCCGCGGGCGCTTGTGACAATACGTTTGAGCATGGCACTTGGGGCGATAGCGGGTACAATGCCGATATCTTTTTCTTGAGCTGGGTCGTGAGAAGCGGCCAAGGCAACGAGCTCTCCAAGAGCGTCGCACAAAGTGTTATCAATTCCATGATTCCGGATCGTTTCAATAACATCACGGATGAGGAAATCAGCGCTTGGCGCGACTAATCGCCCTGGGGGTTTTGGCACTTGCACTGGTCGGAGCTCTCTTTGCGATTTCAAAACATAATCAACAGCCGGTGAGTGTGTCCGCGCCCAAGAGCGCGGAAGCATTGACCCCAGCGATCGGAAAAAAGATCGCACCTGCACCAAGTCCAATCGGCGCGGCAGTAGCCGTGGCCTCCGCCCCATGGGACAATCTGCTCCCTCGTCTCCGAGCGCTCGATGAGAACGATCAGGCCACGTTAAACACCTTATATGGTGATGCAAAGACTCTGATTGCTGCTGATGAGCCAGGGAATCTGAAGCGTTTCCGAGCCTCGATGCCGGAGCTTGTAAAAGTGGATTTCAAGGAGAGTTTTTTTGAAGTAAGCGCGGGCATTCGTTTTAGCAAAAATCCCGAAGCGATTATCAGTGCTCTTTTGAGTTACACTCCACCCGCCGATCCTGTGGGAAAAGACCTGCACCATCTCGAATTGACTCCCGCGGTCCGTTATTTGCGGCTTGAAGCCTTTGTGATTCGCGAACTCAGGCAGCGATACCTGCGAGGAGAGTTAGCTCTTGAACAAAGTGCGCGCGTGAAGCTCGTAGCCGAACTCACCAGCCGAGCCCTCACCGAGCAGTCTCTGAATGTGGGGCTGGAGATTTTTCAGTTACTCGCGGCTTTAGGCGAGCGAAAAGCGATTGATGCGGCGTTGGTTGGGCATTCGCCGCGGGATCAGAAGCTTATCTTAGGCGTGATCGGGAGGCACCGCTAGGTCTGTTTCCACTTGATGCTGCAACCCATCGAAGAGGGTTGATCCTCTGAAACGGGATTGCCATCTAAAAGACAATCCAGCGCATGGGCCAGGTCGCGACGGGTGACTTTTGAAGGCTCTTTCCAGTTGTCATCCAATCTCCCTCGATAACTTAGGCGAAACTGATTCTTTAAGTTTTGATAAACATAAAAATCGGGAGTGCAGACTGCGCCGTAGGCACGCGCCACCTTTTGCGATTCATCAAAAAGATAAGGGAAGTGGTAATTTTTTTCTTTCGCGCGCGCTTTCATCTGCTCAAAACTATCATCAGGGTAGCGAGAGGCGTCGTTCGAGTTAATCGCAATAACCATGACACCTTTGTCTCGGTACGCTTTCGCAAGATCGTTGATCCGATCATCGACGGCTTGAACATAGGGGCAGTGGTTGCACATGAAAACCAATACCAATGCTTTGGGTGAATCGATTTTGGAAAGACTGTAGGTCTTGCCGTCCACTCCAGGTAACGAAAAGTCAGGAGCGATTGATCCAAGTTCACCAGGTTCCGAGTGTGTGAGTGCCATCGTAAGATCGGTCTTAGCGTGGGAGGTGGGGTGATGCAAGAGACGATGATGTTCTTCTTCAAAAACTCCCACTAATTCATTGTCCTAAAGGCCCAAAGACGTTAGTACCTGCCTTCCTACTGGGGGTAATTGTCTATGATTCGAACTTTTATTCGTTCCGGCTTTGTGCTTGCTCTTCTGCTTTTGCCCCTGGCGAGTTTCGCGCAAGCCCAACCAAACGTGAGAAGCTCCGATATTGAACTCGACTACAGTGCTGTCTCCATGGCGCAGCAGATTCTAGATCCGCAGCAGGATCATCAGAAAGTCACACAGGCTCTGGACCTGGCCGTCGTGCTGTCGCAGTTCAATGTCCGCCAAGCGGATGGTAGCACTTCGATGACGACGGGTCAGGGCCTGTATATGGATTCCTGGAACATTGAAGCGATGAGCATGGCGATGTCTAAAGGGGTTTCGCAGACGCTGGATGATTATCTCCTGATGTGGCAACTAAGCGCCGATGCGGTTCACGGTCCGCTTCCGGAGAGTGCCGTATTGGATTCCGTATTTCGCCAGAAGTTTCTAGAGGATATTTCTGAGGCCGCAAACTTGTCTGAGGATGATACCTCAGGCCTTCGATTCATGATCCACTTGATCATTGCGCTGGGACGTGAGGATCATACGAATTCTTATGATTTGCTGGATACCAATGTGTCGGGGTCTGTGCGGCTCAATATCGTTCAGATGTACTTGCTCACTCATCGCATGTCGGCCGAGTTTTGGGTTCGTGCCCAGGAGTTTAAACCACAAAGCCTCGCGATCAAGCCACTGCTTGCGAGCCCTCTTCATGCGGCAAGTCGACCTTGCACGATGACTGAGACGCAGGCCCTCGTGATGGATGGCGCAGCGGCGGGCAGTGGCGCGATTTTGGGGGGAGTTCAATTTGCGAAAGGGGCGCTAGATCATTTACAGGTGCTTAAATTTATTTCTGAGGAGGGTTTGGAGAAATTCAATAAGATGTCTTCGACGGCCAACATCAGCCTCAACTATCTGAAATTCGCAATCACGATGGCGGCCTTCAAGGCTTCAATGAAGGCGAATCCTAACCCTCTTGTGCGTACTAAAAATACGAACGCGGGGGGGGATTCGATTGTCGCCGCGCAATTCAAGTTGGACGTTGGAAATGCCCAAATTGTGAATTGCCTCCGGCCGGCGCTTAATGCGGTGGGAATTGATTTTAGTTTGCCCCAAGATGGGCCTTTGGTGGGCAGCTTAGTCGAGTGGGCCATTCAATCAAGAGTGGGGGCTGCTAATGATGTCCTGCAAACCCTTGGCGATCCCATTCTCGCGGCTGGCAGTACAAAGCGGAATATCCAAACTGCCAACTTGATAACAAAGAAGAGTCGGATTCTGACCTAATCCAGAGCTACATCAGCTTCAGCTCTCTTCAGCTGCAGAAGGTAGGGGATTTTATCACGATTGATGAAACCCCGAATGGTTATGGCTGGAAGTTCGTCGTTACTTATCTCGAGTAAGTGCGTCTCGTAGTTCAAAAAGCAAAAAGCCCCTGCGGTGAAAATCACCCAGGGACCTCTTGCTTTTGAATTGAATTCTGAAAACGGATTACTAATTATTTGGCAGTTTTGTACTTCATCACACCATTGTGACAATCTTTACAAGTCGCTTTCCCTTTGTATTCTGGGTCAGTGCCTTTGCCTTCTTTTTCGGCTTTCATTTTCGCCGACATGTCAAACGACGCAACGGACATGGGGTTTTTTTCGTCAGCTTTGTTCTTAGGACCTTCTTTTGCGTGGCAATCTAAGCAACCTTTAGCGCCCACATCTTTGATGTAGGCTGGTTTTGCAAATGCGAATCCGGAAAACATAAGGGCAACTGCAGTAGCAAGTACGATCTTTTTCATGACGTAGTTCCTTTCAGCGTAGGTTTAGTTTTTCGAAATTATACGACAAGAGCTCAGAACAAATCTGAGTTCATGTCCGCATTGTATTCCTAAAATCTGAAGAGCGTTAGAGCGAAATGCTGCTTGCTTTGCTCATCCCCCAGGGTAGAGAGGCGCGAGTGGGGCTGAAAACCGGGACGCGCGTTGCGTAAAAGCTCGTTTAGAGTTCCTTTGGCAGTGGATCGCACGGGTCTTTGCCAGCTGCGATCTTTTCCTTAATTGGTTTCCAAATCGGCTGGGGGGTTGTGTATTGGCTGCGCAACATCACGTCATTGTCCATGTAGCGCAAAACACAGGCTACTTTTGAGGGGGTAACGACAGCGGGTACTCGGCGCTCCCGATCGTTCCAGACTGTTTTTTCAAAACAAAGTTTCTGCAGAGCATAGATTTCGTCGTTGCCTGCGGCAAACTCACCTTGAGAGTTGTGCCCGGGTGCAATCTTCATAGAAGTGTTGTGACAGTATTCATGAATGAGATTGCCTGGCCAAGCGAGTTGGCAGGTATCTGATTTGTTTCCGTCGGCTAAAAGTCTTGGAATGATGACAATTGAGCCGAGACCTCCGGCCGCGCAGGCATCCTTTTTTCCCTCTGTGGCGAAATCATGACAGGCGATCGAAATCGTTTGCTCGCGAATCGTTTTTTCGAGAGTTTCTCGCAGGTCTTCACGGACGAACGTATATTTCATGCACTCACGCACTTGAGCGAGTCCTTCTTCGAATCCCTTAAGGATCTTTGCCTTGTATAGCGGGGTGCAGTCGGAGGCGAAGTCCAGCTTGGGTTGGCCCACGGGGGTGGGCTCGGGGGGGCATTTGGGGGGAGGGGGTCGTGGTGAGTTGTTTGGTAAACTCCAAAGCGCACGCCGCTTTTGCGGCGACCACGCATGGATTCTCGTCATCGAAAAAATCGGCATTACACTTTGAGTAAGCCTTATGGTTGCACTCGATTAGTTTTGTGGCGGTGTCGTCAGCCCGGGTGGGGTGTGAAGCCGAAAGGGCGATGCAGAACAAGAGCGCAGTCTTCAGTACAGGTTTCATTTCGATTTTCAATGGCAAGCCCCCCCAGGCTAGTTTCTAGCGAATGACTCCCAAATGGAAACCGATCAAACCGATCACATTCGAATAACGGTACCCGTTTCCATAATCTCTGAGTCCGTCAGAGTATCGCCCTTCAATAAATACGCGAGCGATTGAAATGCGTGCACCGGCTTCCCACCCGTAATCAGGTACGAGGTGAGACTTGCTAAAGATGTTTGAAAAGGCCCCGCCAGAAAACGAGATAGCCCGAGAAAAATAGAGGCGAAATCCCGCGGGGATGTAGATCGAAGCGGTGTCATCAGATTTTAATTGGAATTTGTTTAAGAGATACAATCCGCCCGTTTCAAAACGAATTCTGGGACTCAATCCTATGGCGATCAGAAGTCCACCCCCATAGCCGATTTTTCCCTGGTGGGGTGATCCCGACGAATCATTGTACTGGGTGAGGCCATCTGAGACGGCTCCTATACCAGAAAACAAGATGCCCGCTTGCGCAGGAAAAGATGAAACCGAGAAGGCGATGAATAGGGCCGTAATGATGACTGATTTACTACTCATAAGACTAGTCTACCATGAGTGGCAAATTCGTCGCTTTTTACTTTTCTTTGTCAGCTGACATCGCCATAACCAATTGACCTAAAAGGGCTTCGCCCAAAGGAGCAGAAACGGCGAGAGATGTTAAGGGCACGTCACGTGCCCCTGCATGCACTTCTTTTGCGAGTCACAATGCTTGAGAACTGCGGTCTCCTCGCACAATGGGTCACTGGGATTGCAAACAGTGCATTCTACTCCGCAAGACTTAGTAGCGCAGGGCTCATAGGTTCCGGGGAGGATATAGTATTTCTCCACCAGCGAATCCAACACATGGTAGAGCGCCAGTGCCTTGGCTAAGCTGCCTGCGTGACAGGTTTTTGCATTTTGCACATCCACTTTATAAATGGTTTGCAGAGTCCAATTCGTAAACCACATTTGAAGGATGACGCTGGACTGGCCCGGCATGGGGCTTATTGGAGAGCAGCTTAACCATGGCGAAAAATACTGATCCGCGACCACATCTGCAACGGCTATAAGCTCGACCCGCTCACTGGGGGTGATGTGACCTTGGGGCCTTGAGGAGTGGGGGAATCTGAAGTCGTCGCCGCCATCTCCATCTTGTGAATCCTGCTCAGGTTCTTGAAAATAATGACCGCTGTTATCGATCCAGAAAAGCCCACGGCCCTTGCACAGTGGATACGGGCAGTCTTTTTTCTCAGTCACAATAGACCATGTCACTGTTTCTGTGGGTGAAGGCGAGGGGCTTGAGCTTGGCTGGGCGCTTGGACTCGGGCTCGGTGTAGCGATGATAGGGCTAGCCGAGGGAAGAGGCATCGGTTGAGTTGTAGGTTGCGTCGTCGCCTCGGGGGTGGGTTCGGGGCTTGAAACGGGGGTCGGCGCGGTACCTGGCTGCTGCCCAGTTTGGGGTTCTGAAGGAGCCGGCGGATTGGTGGTATTGGTGTTGTTGCTGCAGGAAACCCAGCAGACGGACCAAACTAGCGTCATTGAAATCAATACAGGTAACCACCGCTGATAGCCCTTTGTGCTTTTCATGTTTCAAGACAAGTGCAAATGCAGCACCATTTTCTCTGGCCTAAATCGTGAATACAGCCAAACCATGCATATTAATCTCAAGGGTCTTGTGGTGATTTCGCTTTTGAGTATGTCGTCCGTATTTGCTGCTCCAAAGCCACCGACGGAACTTAAAATCGATAGCAAGGTTGCGCTCGCTTCTGTGATGGCGCTGAGCGATCAGCACATCGAGAGTGTTGAAGTCTCTTTGCGTCTTCTTGCCCAAACAGGTGATGCACAATCCGGAGAGTGGGAAAAAATTCGAGGAACACTCGCCACTGCTGCAAGTGCGAATGTCGAAGCGCTGTATTGGTTTGCGCTCCCCGACGGGACCTACTGGAGCGTTCAGAAAGGGAAAGAGCCGGGAAACCTGAAGGATAGGGCCTACTTTCCAAAACTTTTGCAGGGAAAAACAGTGCGAGGCGATCTCGTCGTCAGCAAGTCCACTGGAAAGAGCGTCGCAATCGTTGCGGTGCCGGTGCTGCAGAAAGAAAAGGTGATTGGTGTGCTTGGCGCATCCATCTATCTTGATAAACTCTCAGCGCTCATTGAAAAACAAATGGCCCTTGAGAGCACCATGATTTTCTATTCGTTTGATAGCCAACCCCTGGTGGGCCTTAACTGGGATCCGGCGGTGATTTTTGCTGATCCCATGAAACTGGGGTCAGAAGTCAGCACTGCTTTTAAAGAAATGCTGACCAAGGATGAAGGCTCAGTGGAGTATACGTTTAGAGGGAAAAAACGGACCGTGCTCTTTAAAAAATCGGCAAGGATGGGTTGGTGGTACGCATTTGGTCTTATTCCCGAAGGGCGAGAAAAACCGGACAGCCACGTCAGCGGCTAAGTTCGGCTTGGAAGTGCCTCAGCGAAGTGCCTCTATGGCAAGAGCGGGAACATTGCTAACTGAGGTTTGCGGCGTCACCTTTACCTTGCCTGTTCTGATTGATTCAACAATCAATGCAGCGACGACTTCTGACACTTCGTTGCTGTAATCTTGGGCGTACTTATCAAAACTCTCTGCGTCGTTAACGATATTGCTAGGGATCCCCACCATCGAGAGAGTTGCGGAAAAATAGGCGTTTTGTTTGAGTTGCAAGTGGCTCAATAAGGATTGAACTGAGGCGCGAAAATTTTTATCATTCACGAGTGCCCTTTGTGAGCCAAGAACCAGCGCATTGGCTAAGTCTTGTGGATCGCTGAGGTCTTCAAGCTTTGCGTTGAGCAAGTTTTCCTTCTTCTGATCCTCTATCAAAAACTTGGTTCCCCATATCAACCCCATGACTGGCATTACCATCATGGTGGGAATTGAAAGGATGAAGCCTCGATTAACAGTTTTGAGGATGAGCGCTTTTGCCAGGGGCTCGGTTTTTTCAAAATTAAAATGAGTTCTTGCGATCGTGGGTGAGGCGCGCCCAATTAATATCGCCGAAATGCTGGGATCAATCGTGAGCCATCTCGGGATGTCCACGACTTCGGCCGCTTGCAGGGCTCGGCAAACATTTTCAGAGCAATTATTAAAAAGCAGACCGAAGCTCGTATTTTCCTTAATCTTTGCCTCAAAATGGTTTCGAAGATCCTCCATTTGCCTTGGGGATGTTTCCAGGATGGAGCCATCAAGGCGGTAATCTTTGTATCGAATTCGAACAACCTGCGTGAATTTTTCTTTGATGACGCCTCTGCCCGGCTGGATGTGATAAACAAATTCTCCCACCCGAAACGCCAAATGGCCAGTATGGTTTTCGGTTGCGGGAATATGAAGGACTTCAACGGTGCCTTTGCCCACCTGTTCAACATAGTCTTCAAGCGCTTCATCGGAGATAGCGCGCGCAGATCTTCCGACATTATTTTTCGTACTAGAATATTTGGCCGACAAAGTATCCAGGGCGGCCTGCACACGAACTGCTTCGAGCCTGACCTCTTGAGGACCCTGGCTGAGTGCCCTCATTGCTCTTGCAAGGCAAGTGGGATCATCAGCAGCCAGAGCGAGCTGAAAGCAGAGCAATCCCGTAGTCAAGATTTTGACGCTATTAAGATAACGGAGCTTCACAAACAACTAACGGAATTTTTTGATCGGAACTTGAAAATACTCGTCCTTGCGCCCGACCCTTATCTGGGAAATAATTGGCGCACACATGCTAGAGACCTATTTTCGAGATGGATTCCTCAGATTTCAAAAAGGCGTGATTCCACGCGCTCGCCGCTTTACGCCCGAGCAAGACGAAGAATCGGTGCGTATCGTTACTAAATTTCTACAAGCTCGACCGGCTTCGATTCGAATCAAGGTGATTGGCTTTCTTCTGCTCGCAGATTTAATGACGATTCTTTTTCTGGGGCAGCGGCAAAAGGTGATTCAATTTCTTTTTGATTCCTCAGTGCCTTTACTTCGTAAAGGCTTTTGGGGGGTGAATACGTTGGCAAAAATGAGCGTATTTTGTCAGACCTCGCTTCACGCAGATCTGAATTATCATCCTAAAGAGTTGCTGCGATGACGACTCGAACTCTCGAATTTGACATAGTGATTATTGGCTCAGGTGCAGGCGGTGGGACCGTTGCCAAGGAGTTGGCGCCCCTTTGTAAAAAGGGTGCAAAGATTGCGCTCTTGGAGTGGGGGGCTCGATTTCGGCCGGAGGACAATGTTCGAAACGAGCTCGAAATGGCCGATAAATACTATTTTGAGAGCGGTGGGTTTCCGACGGCTTCTCAAGATCTGACCCTCGCTTTTGCACGAGCCGTTGGAGGGTCGACAACCGTTTACACCGGAACTTCGCTGACCGCACCCAAGGAAGTTTTTGAGAAGTGGGGAGTTCCTGGAGTGACTCTTGAGGATCTCAAGCCTCGTTATGACAAGTACATCAAAGAAAACAACGTCCACCTTGCGCCCCGTGATGAGTTAAACGAGAATAACCGCCTTTTTGAAAAGGGTTGTAAATCCCTAGGCTGGAGCGTGGAGCAGTTTCCTATCAACACCAAGGGCTGTATTGGACTCGGAACCTGCAATTTGGGATGCGCGGTTCATGCAAAACAAGGGACGGCGATTGCGCAGATCCCCGTTGCCGAAAAGGGAGGGGTGCAAGTTATCCCTCTTTGTCGCGTGGATCGGATCTCGCCTAACCTCATTGAGGCGCAAATACTTCCTGCGGAATTCGGACTCACCCCTTCGCCTCTTGCTCCCGGCCCCATCCAGTTTCGAGCAAAAAAGATCGTAGTCTGCGGCGGGAGTGTTCAGTCTTCGGCCCTTCTACTTCGCTCTTTTGGGGATGTGGCTTTGCCGGCATTGGGGCGCTATTTTTCCTGCCATCCGGCACTTATTCTTGCAGGAGAGCATCCGCAACCGATTCAAAACATTCAGGGACACCCGAAAAGTTTTTTTTGCGATGAGTTTTTTGATTCGGATCGGTTCCTGCTTGAAACGTGCATGTACTTTCCATTCACACTTGCCAAGAACCTGGTGGGTTATGGCGAGGAACTCGATGATTTGATGTCCAACTTCAATCGGCTTCAGATGATTCTCGTGCTTGCCATTGATCCTGCCTTGAGGGAGAACCGCGTCGCTTTAGATCGCTCGGGCAATCCGATTGTGCATTATCGTTTTTCAGAGGAGGTGATTGGGTCACTTCTTCAGGCCATTCGAAAGAGTGCAAAGATCTTTTTTGCAGCGGGTGCTGCACGAGTTCATGCACCAGCCGCAGGTCGATTTTTTGTTTATCCGAATGAGGCGGAACGCCTGGATCAGATCATCACGCGCGATCATTTTAAACTGGGACAGCTCTCCATTGCCGCGGCTCATCTGATGGGTGGATGTCGAATGGGCGAGGACATCGAAACTTCGGTGACGGATAGCTGGGGCCGCGTTCACGGCATGAAAGACGTGTATGTGGCGGATTCGAGCCTTTTTCCGGGTCCTTCTGAAGTAAATCCTTATCTCACGATCATGGCGCTTGCTGATCGGGTGGCTCAGGGTATTTGTAAAGATATGGGAGTGAATTCATGAGTACAGAAGGCAAGAAAACCACGAATGGCGCTGCGGTTGTTGTCCACGTTCTTCAGCGCGAAAAAATTCAGTTTGTTTTTGGAATCCCGGGGACTCATAACATTGAGCTCTATGATGCCTTTTTGGATGCCGAGGGGATCACGCCTGTTCTCGTGACAGATGAACAAAGCGCGGCCTTCATGGCCGATGGGGTTGTCCGCGCAAGTGGGGCGCTTGCGGCCGTGAATCTGGTTCCAGGAGCAGGACTCACGCATGCGCTATCAGGGATTGCTGAGTGCTACTATGATCAAATTCCTTTATTGGCTTTGCTGTGTGGAGTTCGAACCGATACGGGCAACGCCTATCAACTTCATGATATCGATCAGGTCGCCATTGCGAGGCCTGTTTGCAAAAAGGTTTTTCAGCCAAAAACCCATCAAGAACTTTATCTGGCTCTTGGCGAGGCAGCACAAGTCGCGCGCATGGCGCCTTGCGGCCCCGTGGCTTTTGAAGTTTCCGCAAACCTTTATTTGAGTCAAGGGGAGTGGGGGGGCGGCGAGGGAGTGAGCAAAGTGGCGGTTCAGCCCGCAGCGCCTAAAATTGAGAATCTCGCGCAGATAGCCGAGGTGCTCAATGGGGCTGGGCGAGTCGGGATTTACGTCGGCAAATCTCTCGAAAACAGTGGTTCTGATCTTCTTAACCTCTCGGAGAAACTAGATGCGGTTGTCTTCACCACTGTTTCCGGTAAAGGGGTGTTTCCCGAAGACCATTTTCGGTTTGCATGGAACGCGCTAGGGCGCGCAGCTCCCTCAGAAGTGCAGGATCTTGAAAAGCAGTTGGATTGTGTTTTAGCGATCGGTTGCCGTTTTGCAGAAGTCGCAACCGGAAGTTACGGAGTCGCAAAGCCCAAGCAATTGATTCACGTGGATGCTGACGCCTCGGTGTTTGATCGAAACCTAAAGGCGGATCTAAAACTTCAGGCTGATTCGGGAGAATTTGTCAGGGCTTTGCTTGCGTCGGGATTGCTCAAAGAGCGGACTGCTCGAACCGTTGTCGCTGCTCGCGCAGCGCCGAACGCTTCAGAATCTGTTGATGGCGTTTCACCGCCCAGGCTTATGAGTCGGTTGCAGGAACTCTACGGTGATAAGTCGGTTTTTGTGACTGATAGCGGAAACGGGCTTTTTTTGGCGATGGAGAATCTGAGACTCAAGCATCCGCGCTCATTTTTAGCGCCCGTGGATTATTCGTGCATGGGCTACAGCGTTCCGTCTGCCATTGGGGCGAAGCTGGCCTGCCCTGATCGGCCCGTGGTTGCCCTTGTGGGCGATGGGGCGTTTATGATGACGGGATTTGAAATGGCTACTGCGGCTTCCTATAGTGCGGGCGTCATTTTTCTTCTTTTACGTGATCGGGAGTTGAGCCAGATTTCGCAGTTTCAAAAAATGGTGCTCGGGCGGCAGATTTGCACGAAAACCCCGGATTATGATTCAGAGGCCTTGGCCAAGGGTTTGGGTGTTTCGTATTTACGATTGGAAAAAGACGCCGAAATCGACTCGGTCCTGAGCCAGGCAATAGAGATTTCTCGCAGTAAAACGCCGGTTTTAGTCGAAGTCAAAATCGATTATTCGGTTTCCACCCATTTTTCGAAAGGAGTGGTGAAAACCAATTTTCTTCGCCTCCCATGGAAGGATCGGTTGCGGATGGTTAGCCGAGTGGTGAAGCGGAAACTCTTCAAATAAGCTATGAGAACAAAAGCAAAACTGCTGAAGCTGATGAGCTTATGGCCGCCTTATTTTGGTTCAGGGATTCGGGTCAAGAATATTTCTTCCGACCTTCGCTCCCTTGATGTGGAGATGAAGTTACGATTTTGGAATCGCAATTATGTGGGCTCCCATTTTGGGGGCTCTCTCTATTCAATGGTCGACCCCTTTTTTATGTTGATGCTCATTGAGAATCTGGGGCGTGTCCATGCTCGGTTTGAACTTTCAGGTGAGCAAATTGAAGAACTCCGCACTCAGGCAGATGCTCAATTCAAAGTGGAGCCTGTTTTCAGTGTTCAAGTGCTAGATGAGGCGGGCGAAGTTGTCGCCGAAGTTGAAAAGACGTTGTATGTGAGAAAACGGGATCACGGTTAGAAATGGCCAATCCTTCAACTCTCTACCGCTTCAAAATCTCTCTCTCTGACGTGGATCGTTCAGTCTATGAACTTCTCAATCTTCGGGTCGCGATGCATTCGTCTGAGTCCGTGGATTTTTTGCTCACGCGGGTCCTCGCTTTTGCGCTGAACTTCGAAGAGGGACTTGAGTTCTCGCCCGGACTCAGTACCCCTGATGAGCCCGCAATCAAACTTCAGGACGGAGGCGGGCAGATTTTGCGCTGGATTGACATCGGAAATCCAACGGCGAAGCGCCTCAACAAAGCTTCAAAATCTGCAAAATCTGTTCGGGTTTACACTTACAAAGATCCAGAAAATCTCAAGCGCGAGGCCGCAAACGAGCGCATTTACAGGTCAAAAGAGATCGAGATCTTTTCGCTTTCCGCCGCTTTTCTCACCCCTCTAGGCAAGACGCTTGTCCGCGACAACGCCTGGTCACTGATTCACAACGACGGAGAACTAATTGTTTCCGTGGGTGAGGAAAGTTTTATGTGTACTCTTCAAAAGCACCGACTTGAGGGTTAGCATCTTCAACCGCTTGTCCACAACGGCGGCCATTTTTCGGCCTTCAGCAATGGCCCACACAATTAGGGATGCTCCTCGATGAACATCGCCTGCCGCAAAAACTTTAGGATGGCTGGTTTCAAAATTGCCATCGGTAAGAACATTTCCGCGCGGGTCTAGCTTGAGTTGTAACGATTCAATGAGCCCCTTGCGATTTGGGCCCGAGAAACCTAGGGCTAAAATGACGAGGTCTGCTGGAACTTCAAGGTCTCGGCCATGAAGGCTGCTGAGAATGCCATTTTCCCCGGAAAAGTGGGTTGTCAAAACGCCCCAGCGTCTTTCGCAATTAATTGATGTCCCTTCTTCATGGGCAGCAGAGGTGCGTAGTTGTAATGGCCAAAGGGGCCAAGGTGTGGTCTCCGCTCGCTCGCGTGGGGGTTTCGGGAGAAGCTCAAACTGCATGACCGAAGCGCAACCCTGCCTGATTGCGGTGCCAAGACAATCAGCGCCGGTGTCTCCGCCGCCTAAAATAATCACACGCTTTCCGTGCGCGTCGATGGCTTGCCCAGATCCAAAATGGGATGTGAGATAATCCATCGCCTGATGGACCCCGGCAAGGTCTCGGCCTGGCACCGGCAAATCGCGTGGAGTGGGCGCGCCTAAAGTCAGACAGACGGCGTCAAACGAGCCGAGAAGTTCCTCTTTCGAATAATCCACTCCCACTTCAATGCCATTTTTAAAAACAACGCCCTCGGCTTTGAGTTGCTCCAATCGGCGATCCAGCACCCATTTTTCCATCTTAAAATCCGGAATCCCATAGCGAAGCAGGCCTCCAGGCTTCGCCGCCTTTTCAAAGACAGTCACCTCGTGACCTGCTCTTGCCAACTGTTGAGCAGCCGCAAGACCCGCGGGGCCTGAGCCTATGATTGCGACCTTTTTTCCGGTCCGCTCGGATGCGATCAACGGTTGAACCCAACCCTCTTTGAAACCACGATCAATAATCGAAGATTCAATGTTTCGGATGGTCACCGAATCTGAATTGAGCCCTAACACACAGGCTGACTCACACGGCGCGGGACAGAGCTTGCCTGTAAATTCTGGAAAATTATTGGTGGAATGAAGCGCCTTGAGTGCCTCTTTCCATTTGCCGCGAAGAACAAGGCCGTTCCAATCCGGAATTAGATTCTCAACGGGACACCCATTGGAAGTGGGAGATGAACTCTGACAAAAAGGAACCCCACAGTCCAGGCAGCGTTCCCCCTGGCCTTGGATTTTTTCTGCGGATAAAGCGACGGGAAGTTCCTTCCAATCATGGATTCGCTCAGCAACGGGGCGGTACTCGGGCATCTCTCGCTCAGACACGGCTAGCCTCCCGCGCCCGTTTGTATTCGGTGGGCATCACTCGGACAAACTTGGGCAATAATTCGTTCCAATTCGAAATGATCTTGGCTGCTTTGGGACTTCTGGTAAATTCTTGATGTTGTTTCAATAGATGTCGCAGGGTCATCAAGTCTTCGTCTTCGGTAACAGGCCCGAGTTCGACAAGATTCTGATTGCATCGTGAGGGAAACGTACCCTCGTCATCAAAAACGTAGGCGATTCCTCCGGACATTCCGGCCGCAAAGTTACGGCCTGTTCGCCCTAATACAACAACGCGACCGCCGGTCATATATTCGCACCCATGATCGCCGGTTCCTTCGACGACGGCGTGTGCGCCACTGTTGCGAACGGCGAAACGCTCGCCCGCAAGGCCTCGAAAATAGGCTTCGCCGCCCGTGGCGCCGTAAAGTGAAGTGTTGCCGATCAAAATCGATTCGTCAGCGGGGTAGGCAGCGTCATGAGGCGGTAGAACGATGATCCGTCCTCCGGAGAGGCCCTTGCCAATATAGTCATTGGATTCGCCTTCGAGTTTAAGCGTAATGCCTCCGGCTAAAAAAGCCCCAAAAGATTGGCCAGCAGAGCCTTTGAATTGAATCTGAATCGTATTATCCGGCAAGCCTGTCGCGCCGTAAGCTTCTGCCACTCGACCTGAAAGCATGCTCCCCGTGGCGCGATCCGTATTGCGAATGGGATATTCGAGGACCACCTTTTGTTGGTGTTCGAGCGCGGGGAGGCAATGTCTAAGGAGTGTTTGGTCAAGCACCGTATCGAGATTCCGCGGACGCCTCCCACCAAAGCGTAGATCGGAGCGTGGTGCATCCTTAATCGTTTGATGAAGCAGAGAGGCTAAATCCAGGCCTGTGGCTTTCCAATGTTGTGTGGCTTGCGTCGTTAAGAGTTTGTCGGTTCTGCCCACCAGGTCTTCAAATCGACTGATCCCCAGTTTGGACATGAGCGCGCGAACCTCTTCAGCGATGAAGAAAAAATAATTAATGAGGTGCTCGGGCTGGCCTTTGAATTTTAGTCTTAACTCCGGATCTTGAGTTGCCACTCCGACGGGACAGGTATTGAGATGGCACTTGCGCATCATGATGCAGCCTTGGGTAATCAGAGGCGCGGTTGCAAAACCGAATTCTTCGGCCCCTAAGAGAGCCGCGACGACAACATCTCGGCCGGTCTTGAGCTGGCCGTCGGTCTCGAGTTTGACTCGATTGCGAAGTCCGCTCAGCACCAAGGTTTGATGAGCTTCGGCCAGACCAAGCTCCCACGGAATCCCTGCGTACTTGATTGACGAAAGGGGGGAGGCCCCCGTTCCCCCTGAATCCCCACTGATCAGAATTTTATCAGCATGAGTTTTTGCAACTCCTGCGGCGACGGTCCCGACTCCGATTTCGGCCACGAGCTTGACCGAGATATCCGCTTTTGGGTTTACGTTTTTGAGATCAAAAATCAATTGGGCCAGATCCTCGATGGAATAGATGTCGTGATGGGGCGGCGGTGAAATCAGTGTCACCCCTGGCGTGCAATAACGAAGGCGCGCAATCATCGCATCCACTTTGAGTCCGGGGAGCTGGCCCCCTTCGCCGGGCTTCGCCCCTTGGGCCATTTTGATTTGAAGTTCGCGAGCATTAACCAGGTAGTGCGCCGTGACTCCGAAACGAGCGGAGGCGATTTGTTTGATCGCCGAATTTTTCAGGTCCCCGTTGGGCAGGCGTGTGAATCGCTCCGCGTCTTCACCTCCTTCGCCTGAGTTGCTTTTTGCCCCCATTCGGTTCATGGCAATGGCCAAGGTTTCGTGCGCCTCTTTACTGAGCGCGCCAAAGGACATTGCGCCGGTGGTAAATCGTTTCACAATTTCGGTGGCGGCTTCGACCTGATCCAGCGGGATCGGCGTGGCCGCGAAATTAAACTTGAGCAAGGACCGCAGTGTCGTATCACTCTCATTAACCCGTGCAGAAAACTCCGCAAAAGTCCTGGGGTCGCCCGACTTTGTGGCGTGCTGAAGTAGGCTAATGGTCTCGGGATTCCATTCATGATGCTCACCTTGGGCTCGGTAGTGAATGTCTCCGCCCAAATCCAGCAGGCGCGTGGGATGCTTCAGGACAAAGGCATCCCCATGACGAATCAGAGTTTCTTCGGCAATCTGCTCTAAGCCAATTCCTTCAATGCGAGAAGGGGTTCCCGTAAAATATTTGTTGATTAATTCGGATTTGAGACCGATGGCTTCAAAAATCTGGGCGCCGCAGTATGACTGGATCGTCGAGATTCCCATTTTAGAAAAAATCTTAAGCAGCCCTTTTCCAACAGCCTGAATGAACTTAGCGTGCGCGGTGGCAGAGTCAATCCCTTCAGGGAGATAGCCGTCTCGTGCCATATCGGTCAAGGTTTCAAACGCGAGATACGGATTAATCGATCCCGCGCCAAATCCGATCAGACATGCAAAGTGATGCACATCCCGGGGTTCCCCCGTTTCTAAAATAAGTCCACACTCTGCGCGTTGAGATTTGCGCACCAAATGATGGTGAACGGCCGAGATGCCAAGCAAACTCGGCATAGGCGCCCACGTTTCATTGACGCCTCGATCGCTTAATACGATGAAGCGGACGCCCTCTTGAACGGCCTTCGAGGCCTGCCTGCAAAGTTCGATCAACGCTTGGCGAAGTCCGCGCGCGCCGTCAGCGGCGGGAAAAAGAAGCTTCAAAGTGATGGATCTAAAACTCGGATCAGCGATGGCCCGAATTTTTGCCATGTCCTCATTGGTGAGGACGGGCTGTTTAACTTGAATCTGTTTCCAGGCTTCTGGGTTTTCGCTCAAGAGATTGGGCCTGGGCCCAATATGGGTGCCAAGCGACATCACGATTCGCTCGCGAATCGGATCAATCGGAGGATTGGTGACTTGGGCGAAGGATTGCCTGAAATATTTGAAAAGTAGTTGCGGCCGTCGCGACAATACCGCCATCGGAGTATCGTTGCCCATCGAAGAAACCGGCTCTTCGCCGGTCACGGCCATCGGCGTGAGAATCATCTTAAGCTCTTCAATGGTGATCCCAAACGCTTGCTGACGTTGCCTCAGGCTTGCGTGGTCGGGCTGCGGGACGTTTGCAGGCTCCGGGAGTTCGTCAAGCGTTACGCGATTTGCGGTCACCCAGTTGCGGTAGGGCTTTCGCGCGGCCATTTCGGTCTTAACTTCTTCGTCGTTTAAAATTCGGCCAAGCACCGTATCGACCAAAAACATTCGGCCAGGTTCCAATCGTCCCTTTTTTATGATCTTAGCAGGTGAGACCGGAAAAACCCCTGTCTCAGAGGCTAAGGTTACAATCTGATCATCCGTGATTTGGTAGCGGCACGGTCGAAGGCCATTGCGATCTAGCGTTGCGCCGATTGTGCGGCCATCGGTGAAACAAACGGCTGCGGGTCCGTCCCAAGGCTCCATCATAGCTGAATGAAACTGATAAAAAGCGCGACGTGATAAATCCATTTGCGGATTGGCAACCCAGGGTTCGGGGATCAGCATCATCATCGCATGCGCAATGGAGCGCCCGCCCAGGTACAAAAATTCAAGAGCATTGTCGAGGCACGCTGAATCGCTTTGCCCATCTTCAATGATGGGAAACACTTTGGAAATATCTGAGCCAAAGAGCTCCGACTTCAGCCGCCCTTGCCTGGCCCGCATCCAATTCACATTGCCTTGAATGGTGTTGATTTCGCCGTTGTGACAAAGATAGCGATAGGGATGAGCGCGTGGCCAGGAAGGAAAAGTGTTGGTGCTGAAACGAGAATGCACCAGTGCCAGGCCACTTTCAAAACGAGAATCCGTGAGATCCCTATAATACTGACTCACTTGTGCGGGCAGGAGCAGACCTTTGTAGATGATCGTTCGCGAAGAAAGGCTTGGGATGTGAAATTCGCTCATGTTTGAAGCAAACGTTCCCTGAACCGCTTTTTCGATGGCGCGTCTTAAGACATAAAGGCGACGCTCAAAGGCCATTTCATCAAGGCCCTCTTTTTCAATAAAGAACTGGCGAATCACGGGTTCGGCCTGCCGGGCTTGTTCGCCAATGGTTGAATTATCTACGGGGACGTCACGCCACCCCAGAAGCCGTGCCCCTTTTTTTACAATGACTTGTTCAATAAGCTCAGCAATTGAGTGCGATACTTTTGCGTCGCGAGGGATGAAGACCATCCCGACCCCGTAGTCCCCTGATTCGGGGAGAGTCCAGCCACTTGCTTGGGCCTCTGCCGAAAAAAAACCATGAGGAATTTGCGTTAGAATCCCGGCGCCGTCGCCCGTCAGCGGGTCGCTGCCTTGTGCGCCTCGGTGGTGGAGGTTGCGCAGTACTTCGAGGGCCTGGGCGACAATCCCGTGCGTGCGGTTGCCCAGAACGTGGGCAACCATGCCGACCCCGCAACTGTCTTTTTCAAAGTGAGGGTCATAGAGACCCTGTTTTGGGGGGAAGGCGTTTGAAGTTTGCTCTGAATTGCTCACGCTTTGAAACTAGCGAAACTGGAAATTAAGTCAAGTTACCACTTCAGCATCGGGAGCGATTAAGGGGATCTTGTTTGTGTTAGGAAAGCGAACAATTTATTTAAGATGCCATCTTTTGAGGTTGGGCAGAAACTTGACTCTTGGGAAGGCGGACGACGAACTTCGTGTTACCACATTGGGCATCAATCGAGAGGCTCCCTGCATGGCCCTCTATTATCCCTTTTGAGATCGACAGGCCTAGTCCGGTGCCTTTGCCGACTTCTTTGGTCGTGAAAAAAGGTTGCATCATTTTTTGGCGAACCACCTCAGGGATGCCTGAACCACTGTCCATTACCGAGAAAACGTAGGAGTGCTCCTCTTCTTCGACCGAGACTTTAACCCATTTTTTGTCTAACTGAAGGACCGCATCGTGGGCGTTGTTCAAGAGATTCAAGAAGACCTGTCCGAGCTGCGTGGCTCGACAGGCAATCGTTATTTCGGGATCAAACTCAGAAACCTCAAGTGCGACGCCGTGACTCTTGAACCGGCTCTGACATAACTCAAGGGCATCATCGATAATGGATTTTAGTTTGCAGTCTACAAACGGATCTTCTGTGCCATCTCGGGAAAAAGATTTGAGGCCTTTGATGATTTTCGAAATGCGCTCGGCCATCGATTCGATGCCGACGGCGTGCTTGGCTAAGGCGGGCAGGTCAAGGCGGTTGCGGGCAATCATGCTCGATATCTGTTGGCTTTTTCCAGAAATGACCGCGAGGGGATTATTGATCTCGTGCGCGAGTCCGGCGGCCATTTCGCCAAGCGCCGAGAGTTTGCTGGATTGCAGCAGCCCTGCGTGCGCTTGTTTTAGTTCATCGGTTCGGCGCTCAATCGTTTGCTCAAGGCCTTGGTTGATTTCTTCAATTTTATTGTTTCGTTTTTCGATCATGACCAGCATCGAATCAAACTCAAGCGAAAGACCAAAAATTTCCTCAATCTGGATTTTAGATTCCGATTCCCGCAGCACTGAATACGAGGAGTTGCCCGTTTGAGAGATTTTTCTAATGACCTGAAGAAGGGAGGTGATTTCACCGCTTATCTTTGTAGTCGCTAGGCGCGCAATAAGGAGCGCGACCATAAAGCCCACTGCTAAAACGAGAGTTCCGATGAGAAGGTAAGTGAGGAGTGAAGCGTAGTCGATTTCGTTGCGCACTGTTAAAATCAGGGAGCCAACAGGTTCGCCTTGGGAGAGAATTGGGAACGCGTAGCTCCCCGAGCTGACGATTTTTGGTTGAGTCGCCGTAACGGGTTCATCAGGCGGAAAGCTGGCAAACACATGGCCTTTTAAGTCGTAAATAGTTCCGGTTTTTAAGACAGGGTGGTTTTTGATCGAGCCCAAAGATTTAGTGGCTTCTTTTTGATCTTGGAAAACGATCGCACTTGTGAGGTTTTGAGTGAGCACATGGGCCGTTGATTCGACGGTTTTAATCTCATTTTGTTTTGAATGAATATAATCATTGATAAGGAACCCTAGGCCGCATGTGAGCAGGATCGCGGTCGTAACGACGAATTGCCCCCTCTTGATGGCAACCTCTAATGGAATTCTGGGCCCTTGGCTCATTCGATCAGTTTCCCCAATTTTAGCAACTGAGAGCTCAATTCGAGACCCTCTTCTTTTGCTTGGTGTAAATTTATTTCAAACCGCAAACGCTCATCAACGGTATAAAAATTAACGATTGCGCCTTCGAGGGCTAGCCCCTCTTCATAGGTAACGGACAAACAACGGCATCCCTTTAATTTTTTTAGGGCCGCACTGGGGGTGTGTGCAACATCCGGAATTAGCACGACAATTTCACCTCGAGTTTGTTCCAGCTTTGCCATGGCCGCCGACTGAACCTCTACCTCAAAGTCGTTGAGTTTTTTGGCCCCGATGAGGGTCTTCAAATCCTCAGCAAGACTGTCATTATCCACTACGATAAGCTTGATCCTATGCTCTTTGGGCTTCTTGGAAACCAGGCTTTTCCATTGGGTAAATTTGGAGATATTCCAGATGAAGGCACTCAAGAGTTTTGTTTCTGAAGTGGTGTAAGAATGAATTTCATTCGCGCCCGTTTGGAGCGGCAGGAGCGAGGCGAGGAGAGAGGCGAGTAGCGAGGTAAGGAGGATAAAAAGTATTTTTTGCATTATTTTCTTCGGTTGAAAAAGTTTTAGAGCTTTACTTGATACCCAATCTTCAGCACCCAATCCCGGGAGGGCCCAGGCACGGGAGGGTGCCCGCCGTCGTAGGGCTGAATAAATCTAAAGTCTTGATCCAAAAGATTATAGACGCCTATGCCTGCGGATAATCCGGGAGTAAAAAGGTCAGTGCGTTCCAAGAACACGTTTGTCAAAGCCGTGGGGTTGAAGGAGCGTACGCTCAAACCCGTGGCGCTACCGGCATCATAGTCAAAACCAAATCGGCGAGATAAGAAGGTCACGTTTGTGTTGAGGCGCGTGTGGTCGTCAAATAATTTGAAATTTACGTTGAGCGAGACTTTGTGATTGGCCATCCCCAAAAGCGAATCGGGATGATCTGGAACCTGGTAATCGATGGGTTCCTGCGCTTTGGTGTGAAAATAAGAATAATTCAGATCGATATAGCCCCAGCTGGGCCTTATCTTATAGTCCCATTCAAGCCCATACGTGCCTGTTTCGCTGCTGTTTTCGTAGGTTTCGGCCCCACTCGAATAGCCATATATGATCGGATCCGTGAGTGAGATGGTATAAGCGTTGAGGGTCGTAAACATGGTTTGCGAGAGGCGATAACCGATCTCCGTTTCAGCCACTTTTGTCGTCTCGGGTTTTAGACTGGAGTTTGCTCTTAGATTTTCAATTCCCGGCGCTCTAAAACCCCAGCTATAAATGAGTTTCGTATGAAAATCGCCGATTTGTTTGACAGCGCTGAAGCGGGGCACAAAAGCCTGACCCCCGCTATTTTGACTTTGGTAGCGGCCCCCGAAGGTAAGATTTGCAAATTCAGGGGTCCAGTCAACTTCTGTAAACGCCGCATGGCTATAGTAGGAGATTTCGTTGCGGCTATTGGGAAAGGTGCGCTCAGTGAAGTCATGAGCTCTTTGCATTGCGCCTTCACCGCCGAGGTGAAAAATAAGCTGCGGATTTAGTTCTGCTCTCAAAGACAATTGGCCTTTTATTTCCTGCGCCTTAACGTCGTAAAAAAGTCCAGGAACCGTAACACTCTCTGGGTTGGTAGAGTTCCAGGGGATATTTTGTTTTAGATGGATTTCAGGCGATAACGAAACAGTCTGAGAAACGGGCGCGGTGTATTTTGCGCCCAATAGAATGGATTCAAAATTATTGCGTACCGCAAGGGGCGCGTTCGTGCCGTAGGCGGTTTTATCGGTTGTGTTAAAATGGTCGTAGATGAGCCGAAAGATCCAGCGGTCATTGGAGAGGCCTAAGTTTACAAAGGCGGGATTGAGGTTTGAATTTCCCTTTAAGTTAAAAGTGTCCCCCAGATTATCCGTAAAATCGCGTTCACTTCGGTTGCCTTGGCCAATAAAGCCATAGCCGCTTACGTTCCATTCTCCAAATTTTTTAGCGTAACCAAAACCCAAGTATCGTTGAGCAAACGTTTGGCTCATTTGCCCATAAGTTCCGTTTATAACAAAGCCGTCCAGTTCTGAGGCGCCTTTGGTGATGATATTAATCACGGCGAGTTCGGCATAGCCTCCGTGAGCGGCAGAGCCCGGGCCTCGAATCACCTCGAGCCGACTAATAGAGTCGACTGGAAAATGATTGCCCATTTGAAGGGTGTTGAATGAGATTTCGTTCATTTCCTCGCCATCAATCAACAAGAGCACTTTGCCTTCATGAGCCCACATCCCGCGCACGGCGATGCCTACGGTGCCTTGAGTGTCGGTTGCGAGAGAGAGTCCGGGGACAAGATTTAAGACATCAATGAGGTCTCGGGCGCCCATGTTTTTGATCTCTTCGGCGGTCACGACAGTCACGATGGCGGGGGTTGATTGTATGGCCTTTTTCTCTCGGGTTGCGCCAGAGATTTTGACGTTCATTAAATCCTCCAGGCTCATGGAGTTTATTTCGGAACTTGGTTCTGAGGGCACCTCACAGTGACCCAAAGTGGACAAAGAGGGGAGAAGGGCTAAGCCGAGCGAAACATAGGAGAGGGCAAGGATTGGATTCATATTCTGTTCTTTCGGAAGAATGCGTCCGGAAGCTAAATTATTTTGATAAACCAAAGACTTGTCAAATTTTTGTGGTGTTTGTGATGTTGGAGGTGCGGGTCTTAGTGTTTCATTGTGTCAAAGTATTTTACTCAAGTATCGTGTGATCTGGTCGATAAGGGATATTATGGGTGTTTCACTTTCTGGCCTTAGAATTCTTGTCGCCGATGACGAAGTTGAACTGCGAACCATCTTGAAAGAAGAATTAGAGTATGAAGGGGCAACTGTTTTTGTCGCTGAAAACGGGCTCGTGGCCTATGAAATTGCGCGCCGAGAAAACGTCGACTTGATCGTCAGCGATGTGCGCATGCCAGGGGGCAGTGGCATTGATTTACTCGATAAAATCAAGGCCAACAATATTTATCAGCCCGTTGTGCTTTTTATAACCGGCTATTCGGATCTTGCGCTGGATGAGTCATACGCAAAAGGGGCCGACGCCGTATTTTCAAAACCATTCAAGATCTCGCAGATTATTGAGGTGATTCAGAAATTATCGAGCCCGTTTTCCAAACGGTATGCTGTGCCGCCTTCTGTCGAAGCAAAGCAAGTCGTCGTGAAAATCTATCATGATTTGAAACAGGCGATTTTGGAACAGCATTTACAGATTGGTCGCGGCGGCATTTTTCTTCAAGTGGAAGATGCTGGAAAACTTGATAAAACTGCGGACTGTGCTCTCAATATTACTTTTGAACTAGGTCCGGTTTTAGATATTCAGTTTACCGGTTTGATCCGCTGGACTCGCGGCAAAGATGAAGCCGATAAACGTCCGGGGATCGGGGTGGAATTTAAGTATCTCCCACCCGCATGCCAAAAAATCCTTGAAGCAATTATTTTGGAAACCGATCCAGTTCCTTCAATCCCTATTGGCCGGCGGTGCTAAGCAGCCTTCTTGAGGCCGTCCGAAGCTTTCGACGTATAAACAAAGCAGTTAAATCCTTGCGGCCCTTTAGTGGTCGCGAGAATGAGTCCCGTTTCTTTGCCGCCGACTGAGTATTCTTTAAGCACCACCGCAGAGGAACCATGCTCTTCTGTGAGTTTGACGAATTCTTTGGCAGCTTTTCGTGTAAAATCGCCCGAAATTTTGTACTTCTGGCCACTTACCGAATACTTGAATACCAAGACGATCGATTTATTTTCCTTGAGCTTATGGGCGCCATCGAGTTGGACAGCGTCGGGTTTGTCCTTGAGAAACTTTTTGAGGTAAAAATAGAGCGCGTCTTCGGATTGTAAGTGTAGTAGTTCCATAACTGCATGTATCGGTTGTTTGGCTTAAAAAGTGAGGGTTATTTGGGCCCTTGTTTTTCTTCAGTTTTTGCATAAATGGTAAAAAAAAGAACTCAACCAAAGCCTTCAAAAATCCGAAAAATAAGAGTGATGAAGCTGTATCGACTTGCCCCATTTGCAATTTTCGTGGTGTACCTGCTGGGCATTTTTGCCGCCCAATTCGCGCTTGGAGCGAATCTCTCAAGCCTCATTTTCGTTTCCGATCTCGACGACACGATTCGCGTCTCCCAGATCCTTTCCCGCACGGATCATCACCTCAATACGGCCGTCAATTATACCTCCTCAAAAATGCCCTTTAGCCATATGCCGGAGCTCTACTCGCAGCTTTTAGCCGACGGAGCGGGTTTCCAATATGTCTCCTCAATCCCCAAACCTATCAGTGGCATGGGAGAGCGGTTTATTAAGAATTCAGGATTCCCGGCGGGAAAGCTTTGGTCTCGCGAAGGGAAAACTAAAGCGGATCATAAGATCTCCTCCATCCGAGAGATTATGCGACAGAATCCTGATCATAAGTTAGTTCTGCTCGGCGATAATGGTGAACATGATCCTGAGATATTCGCTGAGATTCTCAAAGACTCTTACATGGGGCCGCGGGTTGAAGCTGCCTTCATCCACGAACTCTATGCAAAAAATGAGACCCTCCCTGCCGGAGAAAAGCCGTTTTTCACCGCCGGTGATCTTGCCGTGAGCTTAAACGAAAAGGGCCTTTTAGAGCGTGATGCTGCTTTGAAGATTCTTAAGCGTACGGTGCGATCGCTTCATCCTGATCCTGGGCTGAAAGCCCAGAGCCGACAGCATTTGACGTATCCCTTCTTTGCCGAGGCGCCCGAAGAAAGGCTACGGGCGGTGCTCACTCCGCTCTCAGCAAACACCCCTGACGCCGAGATAAAGGGAGAGATGAGCCATCTCCAAAATGCACTCGTGAGCAGAGCTCAACACACGAAGCCTTTGGGTTGCCTGAGGAATCTACTTCTTCGCCTCGCGATAGGGATTAAGGGTATCAGAACCCCGTAACCAGACACTGAAGATCATCGGACGAGTAGATTTTCAGTGGGCTCAGGATCTCCGTGATCATCTTGCGAAGATCTTCTAGGTTAGAGAGAACTTTGGCGCGAGCCTCATCCGTCTCTTTGGCAAGTGCTTCCGCCTGGAGAGTCGGATCGCAGAGTTGGGTCTTAAGGCGATCAAGGACGTAGGCTTTCACGCTTGAAGCGTCAGCTGGCCTGCCCGGTTTACCAAAGAAGTTGGTCCATCCTAAGGAGGTCTGTTCTGCACTCCATGCATAAGAAGCGATGCCGAAAACGGCGACGTTCATCTGGCCGGACATGTCTTCAATAGTCCAAACAGGCGCGGATTTTTCGCTGCGGGCAATCAGGCGGTCTATGCCTTTTTTGAGGCGAGATTCATAATAGGAAAACGGATCATTCGTGCCATCGTCGCGCGAACACTCGGCAGAGGCCGCTTGTTCATCAGCCGAAGCCGCGTCCTCATCCGTACAAAATTCAGTGGTGATCTCCGGACGCGCACCTGTGTAGCCGTAGCGAATGGCCATGGCGTCATAGGGACCGATGCCGTCGAGATAGCGGAAATCTCGGTTCAGATACTCCATCACTGAGCGCGAAACTTTGCCCTGCTCCTTGTGATCGGCCGCGCCTAGGTTTCCACGAAAATTATGACGAAGGCCGAGGTTGTGTCCCATTTCGTGCTCAACCATATCCCGAAAATATCCGGCCATGTAGGCATCATAAGTGTAGCCTTCAGGGAGATCATCAAAATCGTCTTGCTGCATGAGGGGATCATGCAATCCAGGATTCTGAGAGTTGATCCGGAAATCGAGGTGTTTCCCCAAGTTTAGGGTGATCAGTTGCGTTTGCGATTCTCGGGTCAGCGCCTGTGCCTCTTTGTGAAACGCCAAAACTAATTCCTCTGCTTCAGTAATTTGCCCCAAAGCTTTCAAAGCCTGAGCCTCTGCGGAAACTTTGAACCATTTTTTGTACATGCTCACGATCTGAGGACCCTGAATCAAAATATTAGCTGACATCGTCTCGCCGGAGAACTGGTTAGCCATGGAGGGCCCCAGGCCGCCGTAGCCCGCTTTATTAACAAGGTCCCATTCAATGATGTTGAAGCGAATATCGCCAGTTACCAGAAACTCATTTCTAGGGTCGGTTTCAGGAACAAACTCATATTCAAGCAGATCATGCCCAAAGATAGGATTCAGATTCTGATTCCATTCATCAAAAGAGGCCTTGAAGTGGGGTTGGTATTCTTCTGGAATATGTTTCAAATAATACTTAACAGGCGCCGCTACAGTATCCACAGCATTATAAGGATTCGTAGACGGAAAACGCGTAATTTTATTATCCGCAGCGCGCTCGGTTGTGAAAAAGCCAACGCCCGGAGTTTGCGAACGTGAAACAAATGCCGGATTAAAAGAAGAGGCCAGCTTCAAATACCATCGTACCGTAATGTCCGTGCCTGGTGCGGGTTTGTTTTCTTCGGTCTTTAGAGGAATCATGTGGGTTTGAACGTCAAAGACCAGGGTCGAGAGCGAATAATCAAAAAGCAGAGTCTCAGAGGCGACAGAAATAAGGTGAAGGGCCTCTCCATCGGGGTCAAGCATTCCCATCAGATTCAAGCGGGTACCCAGTTCTGAAAGATCCAGGATTAGTTCGCCGTTTTGGGTGTCAAATCCCGCCACCTTCAGGGTAAAAAGGGAGATGCGGTTTGAGGTTTCAGAGCAATTCTCCGAACAGCCGACAAGAGCGAGCTCTTTGCTTGCGGCTGAATAGGAAAGTTTGACGTGCAGGGGAGGAAGATCGGTCAGTTTAAGTCCACCGAGTCTAGCACTCTCGCGATCGCTCACGCCCGTGATGACGCCGCCAAAGATATATTGCTCTCCCAGCATCGGGAGGGGAATGCCCACCAGCAAAGAGGGGTTCAAAGAAGGCTCCGTGTTTGGCGTGTCTACCCGTGGTTCATCGCCCAAGGTAACCGCGCCAAGGCGAATTCGCTCTTGAAATGCGGATCGACCCAAAATACGGAACTGATGTTTGGAGTCACCGATTAATTGATTGGTTTTGGGATCGCCGGCCTGCACCCGATTTGATGAGGGGAGGATCGATGCGGAAATCGATTTCTTCTGACACCCACTCAAACCCAGCACCGCAACCACGGATAATATTGCTAAACCGAATAACGAAATTTTCATGGGCATGACCTACCATAGAAGGTGGCCCGCCACAAATTTTGCTTTACTGGCGGAATCCCGTACATTTCAGGGGGTTATAGTGGGCGACTGGGCTTGAGCCTGCATCTGCGCTTGTATAACCCACTCCTGCCCTCTAAACTTATGGATAAGCGCAAAGAACAAACGGAGGAGTAAGAAAATGAATGACCATCCACCTTCTGAATCTCTGAAACCCGTTCCGGCTTTTTGCCCAACGTGTGGGCAAAAGTTGGGGGTTGATGCCTTGCTTAAGCCTGCTCCGGCCCGGTTTTATCGGTGAGCTTATCGGTGATCTGGATCATTATGTAAAAGAGCACTTCAGCGATGAAGAACAATTAATGAAAAAATTCGGTTACCCCACTCTGGCCGCACATCAAGAGTTTAAAGACGGGATCTTTGACTTAAGGGGACTGTTGAATTTTGTCGTGCATTGGTTTTTAGAGCATGTGCAGGGCACGGACCGAAACTTTGGGACTTGGGCCGCTCAACAAAATTCAAAACCCGTTTAGCTATAGTTTTTTTAAAACGAAAAGCCAGTGTACAAAAAGCCCGTAATACCCGGATCAACTGCGCCCACATAAGTGCCGGTGGTTTGGCCACTTTGGGAAGGCAGTGCGTCTGCATTGATGATCCCGAGGTCTACACCGCCACCCAATTTAAGCCCAATCACCCAGCCAAAGTGCTCTGCAAAGCGGTGAACATACATGGCATCGACCGTGCCTAGAAAAATAACTTCATTGCGCGTGGACGCTCCCGTAGATGATTGATTTTCGACACCAAAGCCAATCGAAAACATATTGCTCCCGTTGCAGCCAAAGCAAGTGGCGTCAGGGCGCCATTTGAGGGCACCCGTAAAGATGGTGCCGCCCAGGCTCCCACCGACCCCACCTTCAACAGTGATATTGGAAGTAATGTAGACTTCGATTTCGGCGTTGACCAGCGCGGGCAAGCCGATGCCGGCCTTAACGATGAAGTAGGGGTGGCCATAGTCTTTGCGGTCACTGGGGGGAACCGTGAGAGCGACTCCGCGCTCTGCGGCTGCTCGAAGGATTTCGTTGGCGCTGACTAATGTCACCGATACTCCAGGGCTCGACATAAGATCCGATACTGCGCCTGAGGTCAGGCTGACGGTGCTAAACTGGTCTGATACGGGTTGCGCATCAATTTGGATCATAGGCTGGATCATAGGCTGAATTAGGGTCGAGTCAGCGTGAACGCCTGAGGTTTGGATGAGGATTGTTGCCAAAATACCAGCAAAAAAAGAGGTTTTCATGCAACGCGTTGTAAGCGATTGGGCCGCTTGAGTCAACTTTAAATTATCGTCGTGTAATCAGTAACTTGGCCTCGGAGGTTGGTTCGCTCATGCTTCTTCTATGGCCCGAAGTTCGGCGTCGGTTTGACGGAGGCGAATCGCCAGGACATAGGCGATTTTGCCAAAAACCGAGGCCGCGGTTTTGGGATGGACCGCTGCGAACTCGTCAAAGCGAGTCCGAGAGAGGCAGTAGACCATGACGTCCTCATCGGCGCTTGCGTCGGCGGAGCGTCCCGCTTTATCCAGAAAAGCCATATCGCCAAAAAAGTCACCTCTTCCGAAGCTGGCAAGGTGGTGCGATTTTCCCAGGGCTATGGGCAGGGTGATTCGAACTGTTCCTTTGCGAATGATATAAAGTTCGTCGTTTGTCTCGCTGGTGATTTCGCCGGCTGAA